>JAKACW010000001.1:0-91197 GCA_021821045.1 Pseudomonadota bacterium | reverse complement strand
GATCTTCGTCGCTCCACTGGTCGCCCTCGGCGCCGGCGATAGCTATGTCACCGTGCTGCAGGCCGTTACTGCTGATCTGGCTGTAGCGCTCACGGGTCAAGATGCCGTGCTGGCGCCGGGATCGCCGGCGGAAGTTTCCTTTAACGTCAGCAACGTGGGCGCCACGGTTGCCAATAACGCAATCCTCTACGTTGATCTCCAGGGCGAAGGGGAGCTTGTCCAGGCAACCACGAGCAATCCGGAGGTCATCTGCAGCCTCAACGGAAAACGCGCCACCTGCGCTCTGGGGGCCATGGCAAGCGCGGCTGCGGTGACGTTTGACCTCGCCGTGATCGCCGCGCAGCCAACGGAACCGGAACCGGCTGACCTTCTGTTGAGCGCCCAGGTGGCCGCGGATGAATTTGACCCCAATACAAGTGACAACGCCGTTTCCGCAGCGCTTACCGTAGTGGAGAACAACGAACCGCCTGTTGCACAGGACGATAACGTCAACACGCTGCCCGATACGCCGCTTAATATTGATGTTTTGGTTGGCGACAGCGACCCCGACAGCGATGTTCTGAACGTGACGCTACCTATTGCGACGAGTGCGCAACAAGGCAATGTGTCCGTTGATGCGTCCAGTATGGTACTTTACGTGCCACCCATCGGATTTAAGGGGCGCGACAGTTTTAGCTATGAGATCAATGACGGCCGCGGTGGCAGCGCCCGTGCAACCGTTTTCGTGGCTGTTAACACGCCGCCCCAGGCGCAGGATGACGTTGCCACCGGTGCGCCCAATGCCGCTGTGGACATCGACGTGGCAGCCAACGATCAGGACGCCGATGGTCATTCCTTGTCGGTTGTGGCGATTGATATGTCCGGTGCCACTGGCACGGCGGAAATCAGCGGCGGCTTGGTCCGCTACACCCCCGCGGCGGACTCCCGCACTACCGATCAATTTTCCTACACCATCGAAGACGAACTGGGCGGGCAGGCGACCGCGCAAGTCACAGTGACCCCCAACCGGGCGCCCGTCGCGCAGGATGACGAAGTGCCGGCGGTGCGCGGCGAGGCGGTGGTGATCGATGTTCTAGCCAACGACGAGGATCCGGACGGTGATCCAATTAGAGTAGCGGAATTTGATTCCAGCGCGGTGACCGACGGGGGGCAAATTGCGCTTGACGACGAAGGCCGGGTCACCTTCACCCCGGCACCGAGCTTCGCAGGCGCCGTCGAGTTTGGCTACGTGGTCGAGGATGACTTCGGCGGACGTGCAAACGCCACGGTGCGCATCGTGTACAACACCTTGCCGGTGGCGGTGGATGACACCGCTTCAACGGTTGCCGGCAAGGACGTAGCGATCCTGGTGCTGTTTAACGACAAAGAGTTGGATGTCGATGACAGCATCGAGATCTTCATGGATCAGACCTCCGCGATCTCCCGCGAAAACGGCACGATCGAATTGGCGGCGGTGGATTTTGGCGGCGCGACGCCTCAACCAGCCTTGCTTTACACGCCCGCGGCCGGGTTTACCGGGTTCGACGAGTTCACTTACGCGGTCCGTGACATGCACGGCGCGGTTGCGACTGCAAAGGTCGTAGTGGACGTTAAGAGTTCTACGTCGAGCAGTGAACCGCTGCCACCGGCCTCGTCTGGCGGAGGACCGGCTGCGCCTGGAGCGAATAGCTCGGGTGGTGGGGGCGGCGCGCTGTTCGGCTTGCTGGCACTTTTGGCCGGAGCGCGTATCGCTCGCTCGCGTTGGCTCGCGCCCACAAGGCAATAGAAAAAGAAAGCAACGGATTTTGCAAAAGATTGCTGATCAGCTATGCGGCGCGGACGGCTTGATGTCACGGCGTTACCACAGGATTGCGTTGTGGCGTTCCCTTTTTGTTGTGGGCCTGGTCGCTGCGGTGGCTATCCCGCGTTCCTTGCACGCCGAGCCTGTCGTGTCCGAGCAACCGCCAACCGAGAATCGATTCTACGTTGGCGAATTTCGCGTCGAGGGCAACACGCTGCTTGATCCAAAGTTCGTCGAACTCGCTGTCTATCCCTACCTCGGCGAGAACAAGACGATTGCGGATATCGAGTCTGCTCGGCAGACGCTCGAGCAGCGTTACCGTGACGCCGGATTTCCAACCGTTCTGGTGAATATTCCGCCTCAGGACGTCATCGACGGAGTGGTCAAGCTCACCGTGGTCGAGGGCAGAGTCGATCGCTTTCGCATCACGGGCTCGCGCTACTTTTCGCTGGAGGACATTCGCAAACAAGTACCGGCCCTAGAGGAGGGTCAGATTCCCTACTTGCCGGCCGTGCAGGAGCAGATCTCCCAGCTCAACCGGGAGACGGCGGATCGCGCGGTGACGCCTATCCTGCGTCCGGGCCGCACGCCCGGGACCTTGGAAGTGGAACTTAAGGTGAAGGATGAGTTTCCCCTCCACGGTGGTCTCGAGTTGAACAATCACTACAGCGTCAATACCAGCAAGCTGCGGCTTGCGGCCAATTTGAAGTACGACAACCTGTGGCAGAAGCAGCATAGCTTTTCACTTCAGTATCAGAATTCGCCGGAAGAGACCGACGAGGTCAAGGTATTTGCCGGTACCTATCTGGCGCGGTTCGAGCAGTCCGACAACCTGCTGGTTGTCTACGGCGTCAAGTCGGACAGCGAGACGGAGACGTTGGGCGAACTCGCGGTCATCGGGAAAGGAGAGATTCTCGGCGTGCGGGGTGTTTTGCCGCTGGCGCCCTCGGCGGACTATTTTCACAGTGCGTTGCTCGGTTTCGATTACAAGGACTTTGATGAGACGGTCAACGTTGTCGGTTCAGACACACTTCAGACACCAATCGACTACATCAATTGGTCTGTCCAGTACAATGGCACGATTCGCCACGCCTCCTCGCTTACGCAATTTGGCATCGGGCCGAATTTCGGCATTCGAGGAGTGGGTAACGATGCGCAGGAGTTCGACGACAAGCGGGTCAAGTCCAAACCCAACTACATCTACCTGCGGGGAAATATTGAACACAACCGCGGCCTGGTGCTTGATACGCTGCTGAAAGCGAAATTCAGCGCGCAGGTTGCCGATTCCCCCTTGATTAGCAACGAGCAATTTAGTGCTGGCGGCGCCGACAGCGTCCGTGGCTACTACGAGGCCCAGGCATTGGGCGACTACGGCTACGTGGCGAATTTTGAGTGGTACACGCCTTCGTTCGCGCCAAAACTCTCTTCCTATGTGAATGATTTCCGCTTGTTGGTTTACGCTGACGCGTCGCAACTGTGGCTGCGCGAGCCGCTGGCCGGCCAAACGTCTGAGTGGGAGCTTTATGGCGCCGGCGCGGGGCTGCGGATGACCGCCTTCAAAACCTTGAACATCAACGTCGACTGGGCACGCGCCCTGAGAGCGCTCGGCGAGGTGGAGAAGAACGAAGACCGCTCTCACTTCAGCGTGGAATGGACTTTCTGAGGTCGGCAAGCCGAGCCGGGGCGGTCGCTGCAATCCGACGGTAACAATCTCGCGCTAGCCTGAATTGGGGTTTTTGTGCATTTTTCGCGGGTACCTGCAACCTAACTTGGTGAGATCATAGCGATGTCGACGCGCGCGGCGTATAGCTACCGTGATTACGACGAATATTTGAATGTTCGCCCCGGCTTGCTGTTCTGGCTTGTAATGGCGTTCACGCTGCGCCCGTTCGTTGTCCTGGTGGCATCGCTTAGCAATCGAACTGACCGAAGCGCCATCCTGAATATCTTTTATCCCGATCAGTTCGAAGCGTTTCTCGGCTGCGCCGCGGCCCTGCCTGCCTTGTTGCTCCTGTTCGGCTATGTGCGAAGGAGACCCGAGGCGCACGCGATCTTTCGGGCGGTGTGGCGCAAGGGGAAGCTGCTCCTGACGGCGGCGCTCCTCCTGGACATCGCAGTCGTCGTCGCGCCCATACTCACCCGCGGCGACATCCCGGCGACAAACGGCCTCGTCTCAGGCGCGACCAGCGTCGTGCTGCTCGTCCTGGTTGTTCGATCGAACAGACTCAAGGACGCCTTTGCCGGCTTTCCGGATACGGTGCCGAGCGCCGATTCGCGCCGTGCAACGGCCTGAACCCACAGCAGCGTAGCACCGCGACATGTCCATCGCGCTAAATCTTCATCTAGGGTTGCCCAAGTGCGCGTCAACCTCCTTGCAGAGAGTGTTCGCCGAGCAGGGCGGCGCACGCTTTCTCGGAAAGTCGTCGCGCCGGCACGATGGCCTTGCCTATCGGGAAGCGGCGCTGGAACATCTGTTCCGTCACACGATCCCCTACGCCAGCGAGGCCAAGGTCGACTATGACCAGATCGCCGAATTGTTGTCGAAGAGTATGCTAGGTGACGGCAGCGACGATGGACCGTTTCTTGTTTCAGATGAACTGCTCTCGGGTTGCGGATTCCGTAACTACCGGATCAATCATTTCCCCGATCCTTTGGTTATTCTTTATCGCCTCCGACGGATTTTCTCGCCATTGCGCATTCTCGTTGTCATCAGGAATCAAACCCACTTTCTCCGATCCTATTACTCGGAGCTGGTCAAGTATGGGTACAACGTCGCCTTCGAAATATTCGCACACAAGCATTTGGTTCATGACGCCGGATTGACGAACCTTCTGCGGTACGATCGCTATCTAGCTCTTTTGAGCGCGTGGTGCGACGAGCTTTTTGTCGTCCCGTTCGAGGCCCTTGTTCGGGCGGACGCCCATGCCAGAACTCAACTGGTTGCTTTCGCGGAGATCGCCTTCGAGCAGCTGCCCCACAGCAACCCGAGCGGTTCGGAGCAGGAATTAGCTAAGCGCTTTCTTGAGAACCGTAAAAGCGTTCACGATGCAGGACGATGGACGCCCCTAAGTGAGTTACACGCTACCGAGGCCGTGATCGGCGGTCTCAACCTTGCTCAAACGCCGGCCAATCTCTTCTGGATGAGTGACGACGTACGAAGCCGATGGGAGGCTCTTGGACGGAGCAGTAATCAAAAACTGGGGAAGATGATCGGCCTGGACCTGGCAGCCTATGGTTACTGCGGCTGCGAGAACAACGACAAACAACGTGACGCGAAACGAGTGTCGATATGACCTCTGCTGCCTGCATCGACTTTCTAGGTATCGGCGCGGCGCGCTCAGGAACGACAACCGTGTATGAAGTACTCAAGCAGCACCCCGGCCTCTTCTTCCCGGAACGTAAGGAGCTGCATTACTTCTCGTTCGTTCAGCAGGCCTGTAACAACGACCCTGTGAAGCTGGCCGCCGCCGAGAAGGCATATCGAGCGACGTTTGATCTAAAGCAAGGACGGCTGGCCGGGGAGATTTCTCCCAGTTATTTGTACTTTCCCGACGTGGCACGAAAGATCTCCGCGTTTTCACCGTCATGCAAAGTCTTTTGCGTTGTGCGCGACCCCGTCGAACGGGCGCTCTCGGACTTTTACTATGCCGGCCTTCACAAGAAATATTCCGTGAACGATTTCATGGCGCAAGGAGTACGCGAAGTGCGCAGCGGGAAGATCGTGCTGCACCCGTTTTCGCCGTCGACCATCGTGTTCAAGGGACTTTACCAACTGCATCTGCGCAGCTATGCCCAACACTTCTCTGCGCAGAACCTCATGGTCCTGCCGTATGATCTCCTGCACCGCGACCATGGCGCCTTCTTCGCGGCGTTGTTTGCCTTTCTTGATCTACCTCCCGTGGTCGGGACGGCGCGGTTCGCCGTCACGAAAGTCAACAGCGCGAAGTATCCACAGACGCGTGACGAAAAGCAGGCGCGGTCCGTGCTGGCGGAACTATATCAATTCGACACAGCGTGGGTGGCGGATCTGTCCAAGACTTGGCGTGAGCGCACCGTCGGCGCCGCAGTGAAGGCCGCTCATGTTGAGGGGTGAATCACCGCCGTCCTTGGCCGTGCATATCGGTTTGCCGAAGTGTGCCTCGACCTCACTGCAGCGCTTCTTTGCGAACACCAGCGGCAACTATTGCTATCTGGGAAAGTTCGAACGCGATGGCCAGAACCTCGCCTACAAGGAATTCGCCGTGGAAAAGCTTGTCCGTCAGCAAATTCCCTTTGCCTTAGAGATGGATTTCAATTACGCCGGTGCGGCTGGGATCCTGCAGCGCTACGCGGAGCGCTTGGGTGCAGAGGATCGGGCGCTGCTGTTGTCCGAAGAGTTGTTATCCGGCTTCGGTTTCGCAGCTTATCACCGTCAACGCTTTGTCGACCCCGCGTTGATTCTCGCCCGCCTGAAGCAGCTATTTCCCCGCGTCGCTGTGTTGCTGGTCGTGCGCGAGCAATTCTCGTGGTTGAGATCGTACTATTCGGAGCTAGTAATGCAAGGGCTGAACCTGTCGTTTTCGGCCTTTGTTCAGCGCCAGGCGACCGATTCGGGGGGGCTGCTGTCGGTTCTGCGGTATGGCACCTTTTGGCGTTGGCTCCAGGCCAATGTCGATAAGGCGTGGCTCGTGCCGTTTGAATCGCTGATTGCGCGGGATGAGTACGCTTTAACGGTGATGGAGGGGTTCGGGACTCCATACGACCGCACCTTGCCACGGGAGCGGGTTTCGCCGGCGCTGCAGGATATCGCGGCGCGGTTGCTGCAGAATGTCGAGCGACCCACGTCACTGGGGGAGCGACAACCGGCCGCGGATGTCCGCAACACTCGCAATTGGCTGTCTGGCGCGGACCTCGTCCGAAATCCCGATCGTCTATTTGAACTCGACGGCGCGGTGACGCAGGCAATGGCCTCGGCATTCGCAGCGGAAAATCGCCTCCTGGGCGACGCAATCGGCGTCAATCTCGGACGCTACAACTACTTGGTGTAGATCACTGCGCACCCTCATGGGAGCGAATTCCTTTCGCGATGGGTGCCGGCCGCTATGAGTTGCCAGCGCACCAATCTTGCCACATCCGGCGGTAAGCGGCTTCCAGCTTGCGTGCAAAAGCAGCGCTATCGGTGAGCGTGGATTCCGTAACGCGTCGGCGCAGCTCATGTCGCTGGCGCGCCAACAGGGCACGGTCGTCGGCCAACTCCAGCGCCTTGGCGACATACGCGTCCTCTGATTCGACCGCCAACTCGCTCAAGCCGACGCTGTTGAGGATGCTGACACCGACGCGGGATACGTGGGTAGGCCCCGCTAGGCTAATGACGGGGACGCCCATCCACAGCGCTTCGCAGGTGGTGGTGGTTCCCGTGTAAGGAAAGGTGTCCAAGGCCACGTCGATACGGCGGTAATGTGCGAGATGGTCGTGGATCGTCGAGGCGTAATCGAGCAGGTCGAGCTGCTGCGACGCCACGCCTTGTTCGGCGAACTGCTGCAACACTCTGGCGCGGTATTCCGGACTCTTCAGTTGATGACTTTTTAGGAGCAGACGCGCCGTCGGAAGTTGCTTCAGGATGCGCGCCCACAGCGCTACAGTCCGCGGGGACAGTTTGCGGGCCGTATTGAAACAGCCAAATGACACCTCGCCGGCCGCTTGTGTGTCTGCTCGGTCGGGCGGGATCGGCGCCTCCGGCGGCTGGTAACACAGAAATCCGCCGTCCAGTCGTAGCAATTGCTCGGTGTGCAAGTGCTCGGTCTGGCCCGGCGGATCGGCCCAGCCGTCCGTCAATCGGTAATCCATGGTCGCCAGGCCCGTCGTATTGGGATAGCCAAGGTAGGTAACCTGGATCGGCGCGGGTTTGCGGGCGAACAGAGGCAAGCTGTTGCCGCCGCTGTGACCGGCCAGGTCAACGAGAATATCGATACCGTCCTCGACGACTTGTTGGTACAGCTTTTGGGTGGGCCATCCGCTCGTATCGTGCCAGCGCGCGGCATGGGCGCGCAGGCGTTCTGTCGTGGCATCGGCGCGAGCGTTGGAGTAGCAGTACACTTCGATTTCGTCGCGACTGTGTCGCGCAAGAACGGGCTCGATGAAGAATGCCACCGAGTGAGTGCGCAAGTCGGGCGATACGTAGCCGATTTTCAAGCGTCGTTGCGGGTCGCGACCATTGCGATGATTGGCCCCGGTCGCATCGTCGCTGCCGAAGCGTGTCCACCATTCCCGGTGCTGCTCGAACAACTGAGCAGGCACAACGTCGTCAAGATAGTTCAGGGTGAAAAGGTAATTGGAGTAAATGCCGCTGGCTTGTGGAGCGGCTTTGATTGCATCCGCGTAGTACGCCAGCGCTCGATCAGCGTGCCCCCTTTCGGCACTTAGATGGGCGAGGTTGTCCAGCGCGGCGCCCATGGTGGGCTCTATCGCCGCTGCACGGCGCAGGCTCGCCTCGGCCAGGTCGTACTGGGCCTGCAACATGTAGGCGGCGCCCAGTGCGTTGTGTGCCTGGGCGTTGGCCGGCTCGATCTGTGTCAGTGCTAAATACTCTCGGGTCGCGCCCGCCAAGTCGCCCTTCATTTGTAGCGTGGCAGCCAGATGAAATCGCAACTCGCCGTCGGTCGGGGCTCGGGCGACCGCATGTTGAAACATCTCGCAGGCGCGGTCCAATTGGCCGCGGGCACGCAGTACTCGCCCCAGTTCGCGATACGCCGGGAGGAATTCCGCGTTGAGTTTCAATGCGTCTTCATACAGGCTTTGCGCGGCAGCCAGGTCATTGCGTTTGACTGCAACGTTGCCCAGGTTCAGCAGCGGCTCGGCTGCGTTGGGATAGTGCGTCGCGGCCCGTTGAAAACATGCTTGGGCTTGATCAAGTCGACCCATGTGCTCCAGTGCGAGGCCCAAGTTCATCAACGCGGGCAGAAAAGCGGGCGCGCCCTTCAAGACATTTTCATAGACCGGCGCCGATTCCGCGTAACGCCCCGTTGCGCGCAAAACGTTGGCGAGGCCAAACTGCGCCGCCGGATCCTCGGGCATCCCGGCAAGCGCGGCTCGGTAGGCTTGCTCCGCGTCCTCAAACTTTCCCAGCTGTTCCAGCACTACGCCGAAATTAACGCGGGCGTTGTGGTTGTCTGGTTCGAGTTCGAGACCGCGACGATAGTTCAGCTCCGCGGTGGCAAGGCAATTGAGGCGGTGCAGTGCCCGGGCGAGGGCGAACCGAATGCTCGCGGCGCGGGGATCGACTTTCACGGCCCGTGTGTAGTATTCGACCGCTTGGGCGAAGTCCCCCTGCTGAAAAGCGATTTCGCCCAGGTTGAAAAGCGCTTGAATGTCGCCGCTGCGGCGCTTCAACACCTTGGCATAGAATTCCCCGGCGCGCTCATAGTCGCCAAGTTCATGCAACGCCAGCGCCAGCTTAAGCTGTACATCAGGATTGCCTGGGCGTTGGCGCAGCGCTTGGCGAAACAGATCGACGGCCTCTTCAAGTCGCTCGTTCTGGTAGGACAAGGTGCCGAGCAACTCCAGTGCGTCGGAATCGTTGGGTGTCGTCGTCAGAATCTCCCGGTAGCACTGCTCCGCCTGAGCGAAGTCGCCCTGTTGATGATGAGTGAGGGCGGTTTGCAGCAAGTTGGAATTCACGGTGTCAACCTTTGCTTGTTGGGCACTTGCGGTCTGTGCGAACAGAGCAACATATGACAAATGTGTGACATTTTTGTGAAAAGGTTTGTGGGGCGGGCACGTGTTGGCGGCCGCGCCGGCTGTGTGCTAGCCTGCGGCCTTTTCCCAATCTTTGAGCGGCAATGACACATCAACCGAAGAAGTGCTGCGTAATTAGCCACGAACGCTCCGGCACGCATTTTCTCATGAACACCCTGGCGCTCAATTTCGGCTATGTGGTCAAGCCGTGGTGGAATCTCGACTACGAGACGGGACTGAACTTTCATGCACCAGCCGCGTTGAAGCGCTATTTGGGCCAGGCGGATGGCCGCGTCGTACGCAATATTCTCAAGTCGCACCACCACGTGGAGTTTTTTCGCCCCATCCTCGGCTATCTAACGGATCAATTTCATGTGTTCTACGTTTATCGTGATCCTCGCGCCGTAATGTGCAGCTTTTGGCGAATGATAAAGGGCTTGCAGTGGGATGAAGGGCCCGTCACGGCATCGGCGGGCGAGTTCATGCGTGCCGCGCCCCGCGGAGCGTTGTTGCGTTATCAGAAACATCAGGCTCCAACCATGCTGGCACGTTGGGCCGATCACGTGTCCGGTTGGCTCGACGTCGCCGAGCAAGAAGCCCCGGTCACCCTGGTGCGTTACGAAGACCTAAATGATGGTTTCGACGACGCCGTCACCCGGTTGGGAAGGGCGCTCGGTCAGGCGGTATTTGCGCCGCGGCGCCCCGGGCTGACCGAAAACGTGGTTGCGCCCGGTCACGGACAGTCGCGCGGTTACGCTGATCTATTGTCCATCGACGATTTGACTTATGTCGATGCCAGCGTTGGCGGGCTGCTGGAGCGTCTCAATTATCGTCGCGAGCACGGCGACCAAGCTGGCGCAAGCAGCGGCAGCCGAAGCGTCGGGTAAGGCTGTGGTCATTTTCGGCGCGCGTGAAGACTGCGTGTTCGACCGCGAGGTCGGCGAAGTGAAGCTGCGCGCCGCGCGCGGCGGCACGGGTGAGTTGCCGCTCAACCGTCTGTATTGCACGACCGAAAGCGATTTTGCCCGCTACAAGCGCATCGCGGCGAAAGCGGGCGCGCCATCGTTGCTGTTCAACATGCCGGCCGATGTTCTGGCCGCGCATGTGGGGCAACTCCCAGCATTGTTGGGCGGCAGCGGCGAGTATCCGCTGTCTGCCCATCTGATTCTCAATCAACTGCGACCGCTCGCGGCGCGGGCGCAGCGCGAGAAGCGGCCGCTGAGACTCGCCGTCATGAACGGATTCGGTCAGGGGCTCGGTGACGTGATTACGGGGCTGACAGCCCTGCGCCTTCTACGCGACTTGCTGGAGGAACACGCCATAGCGCGGCCGAAAATCGATGTTCTCGTGCATAGGATGTACCTGAAGACCGTCAACCCGGTCTACCGCAAGAGCACGGATATCGAGAATGCGCTGTCGCAGCCCCTGCCGGTCGACCAACTCGTAAAATACGATGGCGTGTGGGACCTTGCCGGTTGTTTGCGCAAGCCCACGTTTTCCCGCTTGCCGCTGATCGACTTTTTTCTCGATGCGCTGGGTTGTGACGCGTCGGCGTTCCCGAAAGAGTCAAAAAACAATGCACCATTGCCGGTGCCGGCTTCGGTCCTGCGCAAAGCGCGGGGATTGCTGGAGAAGGCGCCGGGTCCGAAGATGATGTTTCATGCGAAGAGTTCCAACTACCTGCGCGATATGCCCGATAGCGTATGCCGTAAGTTTTTAGACTATATCGTCACCCATACCGGATACAGCGTGATTTCGTTGACGCCCATGTTCTTCGATCATCCGCGCTTTTTCGATTTCTCGCGCTACTCCCAGACCTTCGATGACTATTGCGGTTTCATCGCGAGCGTCAACGCGCTGGTAACCGTGGATACCTCCACCTACCATATCGCCGCCGGCTACGACATTCCGAGTGTCGTACTGTTCTCGACCGTTCCGCCGACGCTGCGAACGCCGTACTACCCCAGCGTCACGGGCATGCTGCTGCCCGACGCCGAGCAGTCTCCGTTTTTCATGAAACACATGCCGAAGTTTCCAACACCGGGCGCCGAAGAACGCGCGGCGTTGGAAGCGTTGTGGGGTCGGTTGGACTTTTCCGCCGTCTTGGAAGCGATTGTAGGAGCGGATTCATCCGCGATGACTCGACTTTAATCGCGGTAGGAAACCGCTCCCACGGGACCACGGGCGATGGTTCGCGGCTGAAGCCGCTCCTACATACATCACGTTAAACCGCCTGTTTCTCGCACCACGCCCGCCAGGCAACGCGCAGACTCCGTCCCAGCGCGCGGTTGAAGCGTTTGCCGTTGCACAGCGAAGAGCGGCGCAGCATATCTCTCAATGAGGTGCGCAGTTGATTCAACCGTGGCAGATCCTGCGCCAGCCCCACAGCCAACTCGACATAGCCGTCGGCGTCCGCCGCGATCAGCTCATCCAGCCCGGCGTGATGCAGTATGCTTGCGCCGACGCGAGCCGCATGGCGGTCGCCCGGATAGGTCACCACGGGCACGCCCATCCACAATGCTTCGCAGGTGGTGGTGGCGCCGTTATAGTGGGGCGTATCCAGAGCAATATCGATGTTGCCGTACTGAGCCAAGTGGCTTTCCAGCGTGGGCGTGCGCGGCATGAAGCTGAGCCGTTGCATATCGACGCCATGTTGTTCGAACATGGTGCTGTAGCGCCGTTGCACGCCTTCATCGGCAAAGGCGCTGTGTTTGAGCAAGAGGCGTGAATTTGGAACCCGGCGCAAAACTTCCGCCCACAGGGTGACGGTTGGCTCGCCGATCTTGCTGATGTTGTTGAACGATCCGAACGTGACATAGCCCTTGGCGTACGCCGGACCTGGGCCCACCGGAGGAGCATTGTCGTCCGGGTTGTAGCACAAAAAACCGCCATCGAGACGCAAGAGGTTCTCAACGTGCTGCGCTTCGCTGAAGCCGGAGGGGTCAGCGACGCCGTCGGTGAGCCGGTAGTTCATGACCTCTAGTCCCGTTGTATTGGGATACCCCAGGTAGCTTATTTGGACAGGTGCGGCAGATCGTTTGAAAAGGCCAAGCCGATTGTTGTCGGTGTGTCCGGCCAGATCGATCAGGATGTCCACCTCGTGTTCGCGCACCAACGCCGCCAGCTCATCGTCGGTCAGCGTCCGAATGGACGTCCAGCGGTCGGCAAGGCCGCGCAGGCGAGCGGTTACGTCATCTTCCTGATGATCGGGCAGGTGCGAATACACGAACAGTTCCACTTCATCGCGATCGCGCTGACGGAAAAAAGGCTCGATGAAGTAGGCGACCGAGTGGCGGTGCAAGTCCGGCGAGACCACGCCTACGCGCAGACGGCGATTCGGGTCGACGATGTTGGAATGTTTGGCGCCGGCCGAAGGCGCGGCGGCGCCCCAGGTGCGGTGCGCCTCCAGCACGTCGTCAACCGCCAGACTCGGATCGTAGTTGAGCGCCATGAGATAGGTTGAAAAAGTGGGATCGTTGTCCGGATTGGCTTCGGCGATTTCCTGCAACGCGTCCACGCCTTCCTCGATGCGGCCTTGGTCGATGAGCACGCAACCCAAGCCAAGCAGCGGTCCGCCGGCGTCGGACGCGAGATCCATTGCCTCGCGCAACACGGCTTCGGCTTGGGTCAATTGCATTGCACCGCGCAGGGCGCCGCCCAGATGATCGAGAATCTCGAACATCGGCAGCTCCGGCGTCGCGCCCAGTTCCCGCGCGCGCTGCAGAAACTGCGCGGCGTGCTCGAAGAAGTTGAGTTCAATAAGCGCCTTGCCCAGATTGAAGTGCGAGATAACCAGATTGGGGTCGGCTTGCAGCGCCTGCCGGAAGTATTCGATCGCCGCTTTGTAGTCGTTGTTTTCAAGTTGGATGACACCAAGGTTGTTGTGAGCGTGGGCGTGGCGGGAATCGGCGTTGATAGCTGCTTTGTAAGCCGCTTTCGCGCCTTCGGTATTGCCTTGGGCGCTCAGCATGACGCCGAGTTCGAAGTGCAGCTGCGCATTCAGCGGCGAAACACCGGTGGCGCGACGCAGATATTCGGCGGCGCCCGCCAGGTTGTCGTCTTGCTGGTTCAAGTGCGCGAGCGCTTCGAGGGACGGCAGATGATCGGGCTCGCGATCGATGATGCTGAGCAACTCGCGGGTGGCGCTCGCCCCCTCGCCCAGACTCGTCAACGTCATGGCCAGGTAGTACCGGGCGGCCGTATTGTCTGGCGCGAGTTCCAGCGCCATGCGAAACTGGGGCGCCGCATCGCTGTGACGACCCTGCTTGCGCAGCACCATGCCCATGGCGAGGAAATTCTCCGCGTCCGAAGGATCCAGATCGATGGCGCGCTGCAGCAGGGCGTGAGCATTGTCCAGGTTGCCATCACGATAATCCAGCATCGCCAGTCGCCCGAGCAGGTGGGGTTGTTCCGGCTGCAGGGCCAAGGCGTGCCGATAACAATTGCCCGCTTCGAAATATCGCCCTTCGTTCAAATAACGTGCACCGTGGTTGACCCAATAGTCCACAGACTGCTCAGCACTCATGACTCATCCTCGCGATTGGCAAAGGCGGCAGTGTAGTGCTCTCGTGGTTACATTCGTATGACACATTGTCGCGTTGTGGGGGCGGATCCTTCCGCGATGACTCGATCGCGACTTCTGCAATTCAAACGTATTACGTTCGCAATGCAATGCTCCGTTGACGCCACAAACTTGATCGATTTTTGATCGATTTCGGATCGTCGCAACACGATCTACGTGGCGCAATGAAATGTTCATTGAAGGTTCATCAAACTTTCACAATTGCTGTCGACAATGCGGGCTCTCGAACTAACCCGACCTCGCATTGTTGTAGATCGACCGCAACAGTTCAGTCAGGGAAAGGATGGGGCCTCGCCAGTGTGCTTTCAAGACTTGGGTGAAACGCGCGGGGAGGGGAAGTGAACTTGGGGTAGTAGGAAAAAACGTTTGACTGGACGCAATCGTCCCAGTCGAACAACTGGCTCACACTCGGAAGGAGTCCATTCGTATGAATAGCAAGACCAAACTGTTAATCGGCGCTGTTGCGCTGTCCGTTGCGGGCACCGCCAATGCGGCGATCAAGCCCATGACCAATGGGTCCGACATGTTTATTTCGATGTTCCGTGACACCGCCGCGCCGGCGACTGTCGTGTTGGACACTGGCATCCGCTTCGTTGATCTCGTCGCCAACCCGCTGGCATTCGATGGCTACACGTTGGGCAATGGTAGCGGGAATGTCAATGTTGGTTCAGCCATCTCTGACTTTTTGGCCACCGGTACTACGGGGGAGTTTGTATTCAATGCTGCCGCTGGTAACCTGGCGACGCTGGGAATCGCCGTAACCGCAAGCACGCTCGATAGCTATGCGCAGGGTTCTCCTGGGTTGAACACGGCCATTCAAACGGTGGGCGCGCATATCAACACGCTGAACAGCACCTACGGCGTTGGTACGACGAACAACGACAGCAACGTATACAACGATGCTGACGACGGGCTGGGTATCGAAGGCGGCGACCCGGGTGAACACAACGCTTCCCAGTGGGGAGACCAAGTCGGTTCTACCTTCACCGGCAGCACGAACACCGAAGGCACCATCAACAACGCTCTTAATACCTACTACTTCCACCTCGACCAAGTCGGCAACACCGTGTACGAACTGCTCGGCACCTGGACCATCTTTTCCAACAATGGCTCCGCAGTATTCAACGCCGCTTCCCAGCCGCCCGCTGTGCCGGTTCCGGCCGCAGTATGGTTGTTGGGTTCCGCCCTCGTGGGCATGGTGGGCGTTGCCCGCCGTCGCGTTGGCGCCTAAGCGCTTAGCGTGATTTTTCAACGAAGTCGTACAAAGTGATTTTACAAGGAGTCTGATCATGCAATTCAAGCACAAAGCTACATTCACCGCGGTTGCCGCTGCTCTGGGTACCGTGGGTACCGCCGGCACGGCTCACGCCTTCCTGCCCTGGGTTACCACTCCCGATTCGGAAGTGTTCATCTCCGGCGCCAGCGCGCCCTCCAACATGCAGCGTGAAACGGTCATCAACAACCTGTGCGATCCCGGTCTCGGCGCCATCGACGTGTTTGTTGACGTTGTCAAGACCGCGCCGGTAGGCACCACTGTCCTGTTGGCCCACACCGAGCAATGGGCAGTGGCCTGCCGCGCCAAGAACAACACCACCCTCGGCGCCGCCGCCAACACCAACATTTTGGTGCGCAAGTCTGACGTGAATGGATCCGGCAACGGCACCACGCCGGTGGCCAATGCTGTGCCGGTGAATTTCATGGTACTGTCCGCAGGCGGTTGCGCTACGTCCGGCACCAACGGCGCGTTCCGTCTCGACGGCGGCAACTACACCTACCGCACCTGCACTACGGTCGCCGCTCAAGCGCCTGATGCCGGTACTTCCGACATCGAACCTGCCATGTTCACCGGTGAGTTGGCTCCGCCGTCCGGCGACTTCGTCAAGCCCGCCAGCAACTGGGCCGAGAAGGATCTGGCTGGTTTGGTCTTCGGCGTAGTTGTCAGCACCGGTATGCGCAACGAACTGCAAACCGACCAAGTGGCGGCGGGCATCTTGCCGGCGAGCTGCGTGGCTGGCAACGAAACCGAAGCCTGTATGCCGAGCCTGCCGTCCAGCTACGTTGCTTCTGTTTTCAGCGGCAAAGTTCAAGACTGGGACGACATGCCCATTTACGGTCAATCTCTCACTGGCGCCAACGCGCTGCCTGACCCCGCCGGAGCCGATGCGAGCGAAACCGTTAACGGCACCGCTTACAGCTACGACTGGAGTGCCGGCGACGTCAACATCTGCCGCCGTTGGACCGGTTCGGGCACTCACGCTCAGCACATGGTTCACTATTTCGACAAGAACTGCGAAGACGGCACGTCCTCCATGGTTGGGCAGCCGGGCGGCGCCTCGCTTTTCTTCCCGAACGTAGTGGAAAACTCCAGCTCGGGTAACCTGGACGATTGCATGACCGCGATCGCCAACGGCACGTCGTTGTCCAGCACCAGTGTCACGCCGAACATCAACGGCAGCTACACTGGCTGGGCCATCGGCTATCAGAGCTTGGAAAAGAACGTTACGGGCAGCAAGCCCTATCGTTACGTGAAGATCGACGGTATCGCCCCGACGCTGAAGAACGCGATTTCCGGCGACTACCCGCAGGTCTACTACGTGACCATGCAATGGCGCACCACGGGCTACGTAAACAGCGGCTTGCGTCTCGACGCTACGCCGAACGTTGCCGGTATCAACGCCGTGTTGAATGCGGTATCCAACCTCAACACCGCCTCCATCGAAAACATTAACGATGGCTTCGTCTACTCCTTCGGTCGCTCGGGCTTCGTCAAGCCGACGGCAGGAGCGTCGACGCTGTACACGGTGGGCACGCCCAACACGCCGTGGGCCCGTCGCGATGCGGCCAACAACCCCGACAGCTGCAAAGCTCTGCAAAAACTGTAAGGCTGATTTCGGCCAAGCAGTTCGTTACCCCGCGGCGCAATGCCGCAAGAACCGGCCCTCGTAAGAGGGCCGGTTTTTTTATGTAGGAGCGCGAGTTCATCCGCGATCCATCAGAGGTAGCAAACGTAACATTCGCTGTCATATACTCGGCGCCTTTGAATCGCCCGGGGAAGAGCTACGTGAATCGAGTGGTAACGATGAGCAAACACACGCGGTGGGTTCACTCGCCATGTGCCAAATTCGTTTTGTGGGTCACCTTGCTTCACTGGTGCGGCTTGAGCGTCGCCCAACTGCCAGTACCTTGCGGCGGCGGTGCTTGCGCCGGCGGGCCCAACACGTGGGTCACCTCCGGTGCCGCCAGTTCGGCCATTACTGGCAACCAACTCAACATCAACCAGCATACGGACAAAGCAACGCTCAACTGGCAGAGCTTCGACATCGGCGCGGCAAACGCGGTGAATTTCAACCAACCCGACGTCAATTCGGTGGCCCTCAACCGTATCTATCAGAACAGCGCCAGTGAGATTCTCGGCGCTCTGCGCGCCAATGGCCAGATCTATCTGATCAATCAGAACGGAATTCTGTTCGGCGACGGCGCTCAGGTCGACGTGCATTCCCTGGTGGCCTCGACTCTGGACATTTCCGATGAGGTGTTCGAAACCCTTGGATTGACCAACGCCATCAACGAGACCGTCGCGCTGCCGGCATTCGCTCACGGCGATGAGTTGATCCCCATGGGCGAAATCAAGATCGATCCCGGTGCGACGATCAAGACAAAGGAAGGCGGACGGGTGATGATGTTCGCGCCGAAAATCACCAATGCGGGCGAGATCAGCACCCCCGGCGGCCAGGCCATTCTTGCCGCCGCTCAAGACGAGGTGTATCTGGCGGTGTCCAATGACCCGGACATTCGCGGTTTGCTGGTTGGCGTAAAAACCGGCGGCGAGATTGAGAATCTTGGCAACATTATCGCCGAGCGCGGCAACGTATCGTTGCTCGGTCTGGCAGTGAACCAGTCTGGCGTCGCACGGGCCACCTCAACCGTTACGATCAATGGCACGGTGTCGCTGTTGGCTCAGGACACAGCGGATTTTCCGGGGAGCCAAGGTTCGCGCGTTCCGGTGGGCAATCGCGGCGGCGAGGTTACCTTGGGCGCCGACAGCGTGACGGAAGTGCTGCCCGAGCTGTCCGGCGCGGAGACGGCGCTCGACGCGCAGGAACAGCCGCAAAGCCGCATTGACCTCTACGGTCAGTCCGTGACCGTCGAAGACCGCGCCCGCATTAGCGCACCCGGCGGCGACATCGGCATCATCGCCACGTCGGCGCCGACCAACAAATCGCCGGGGTCAAATGTCCAAGACGCGCCTGACAGCTTCGTCGCCATCGGCGACGACGTGGTGATCGACGCGGCGGGCACGCGATCGGCCGTGGTGGCGATGGAGCGTAATGTCGTTGAGGTGGAAGCCCGCGGTAACGAACTGCGGGATGCGCCTCTGCAGCGCGACGGTCCTCTGCGCGGTCAGAAACTGTATGTCGATGTGCGCGACGGCAGCCCGTTGCTGGATATCAGTGGGGCGCTCAATAACGTGAAGCGTGACGTGGCGGAACGGACCTCCGTTGGCGGCAGCGTGACGATCACTTCGCAGGGCGCCATCGACGTGGCTGCCAGTGCCGTAGTCGACGTTTCCGGCGGTACGGTCACGTATCAAGACGGCTATCTCGCCACGTCCAAGCTCCTTAGCGACGGCAGGATCGTCGACATCGCCGACGCCGACCCCAATGTGCCTTATGACGGCATTCTCGGTACCGTGACGGTGCGCCACGAGAAGTGGGGTTTGGTGGAAACCTTCGACGTGTTTTCCACCGCGTCCTTGGCGCGCTTCGAGGCGGGTTATGTGGAGGGCAAGGACGCCGGCACATTGAACCTCAATGGTCGTTCCATCAATTTCCTCGGCAACGTGAAGGGTGATGTCGTCGCCGGTACGCGGCAAATCAACAAGCCCGCGGCGGAGGCAGCCGGTTTGGCGCGCCCCTTCGATCAAGTCCCGTTGGGCGCGCTGTTGAATCTGAACTATCACAGCAGCCAGGCGTTGCAGCTTCCGACCGTTGCCCTTTCGTCGGGCGACGCCATACGCACTTCGCAAGATGCAGTGTTGACGTTGCCGCCGCAGTGGCTGCAGGCCAATCGCATCGCCCGGCTTCAGATCGCTACCCCAGGCAGGCTTGACCTGCCGTCAGAGAGTCGGATGGAGCTGCCAGCCTTTGGCGAATTCAGCGCCACGGCGAGCGCGATGAATATTGGCGGGCAGATCATCGCCCCTGGCGGGAAAGTTTCCGCCAAAGCCACGTTTGATGCCCAAGCCGCGTTTGAATCGGATATCCAGTTGGACCAGTTTACGGAGATCGATCTCTCGCTAGGCGAACGCGCGTTGATCGATGTCAGCGGGCGCTGGATCAATGATCGTTTGGCCGTGCTGGGCGCTTCGCAGCTCGAGTCGCGGGTTTTGGATGGGGGTACGATTGCACTTTCCGCAAGCGGGGATCTCACTCTTGCGGCGGGAAGCCGGCTTGCGGCCAACGGAGGCGCCGCGGTGTCGGAAAGTAGCCGATTCACCGGCGGCAAGGGTGGCGGCATCGATCTTTCTTCGAGCAGCAGTTTTGGCGCCACCTCGTTGATTTTGGGCGGCGCCATCGAGGCGTATGCGCTCGACAGCGGCGGCAGTTTGAGCCTCAAATCCAACGCCTTCCGCATCGATGCAGCGCCGGCTGAAATGCGCGCCGGCGTGACTCACCTGGCGCCGGGGTTCTTTCAACAAGGCGGATTTTCTCGCTACAGCCTCAGTGCGAATGCCGGTGGTGTCGAACTTGCGGCCGACACGGCGTTGAGTTTGCAGGCCGTAAATCTGCTGCCGCGGGTCGACACCTTCGCCGAAGCATCGGCCAGCGATCTGACGGCCGTTACAGAAGTTGGCACATTGCCGGAGTATTTGCGCCGGCCGGTACACTTGACGCTGAAGTCGACCGCCACGGGTGATGCCGCATTCCTGGGCAACTATCCCGGGGATTTGCAGCCGGGCATACGTGTAGCCGGTGGGGCCAGTGTTGCGGGTGACGTCAAATCCAATCTGCAGCTGATCTCGGATACCAGCATCGTGATTGACGGGCGTCTTGAAACGCGGGCAGGCGACATCCAACTGAGTATCGAAGCGCCGCAGTCGTCCAATCTAAAGAACGGGTACCGCGCCGATCAGATGATTTGGCTCGGACCGTCGGCGGTGCTGGCGGCCGACGGCACAGTAGTGATGCGCCCCGACGCGCTGGGGCGCCGACTTGGCGATGTCTATCGTGGCGGCGCGATTTCGCTGGATGCTAAACAGGGCAGCGTGGTGTTGAGTCCCGGATCGACTATCCATGCGAACGGAGTCGCCGCCGTGTTCGACCTGCCCGCCAACCGCAGCGGCGGCGCGCTGGATACTGCTGCCACCCGCGTCCACGCATCGGCCGGGACCATTAACCTGCGCGCGGCAGAAACGCTCCTACCGTTCGGCGACCTGCAAGCTCGCGGCGCCGACGTGGAGGGTGCCGCCGGTGGCAGTTTACGCGTGGCGCTCGATCCCACTCAGCGCGATGACAGCAACGACATACCCGAGCAACCAAACTTCCCATTTTCGGCCCGCAGCTTGGTTCTAAGCAGTGACAGCGAGTGGCCGGAATTTGCCGAAGCGCTGCAGAACGTTGCAGCCGAGCAGGCGATTCCGGTCGAACTCAACGGCTTGGCTCTTGTTTCCGCGTCGACGCTGCAAAGCGGCGGCTTCGATCGCATTGAACTGGCCGTCCGTCCCACAAAGCGCAACACTGGTCAGGCTTCCGATCCCGCGTTGATTCGATTCGACAGCAGTCTGGGCGTATCCGCGCGCAGCAGTTTGATCTTCGATGCGCCGCTGCTGAGCGGCGCCGACGGCACCGCGGTACAACTCAGCGCGCCCTATGTGCGGCTCGGCAGCGACCTGACCGGCAGCACGCTTCAGTTCTTGGACGTTGCATCGGTCAGTGGATCGGCGCAGTTGCGCATCGCCGCTCAACCCAGTGACGGCGCGGTCGAGACTGCGGCACTACTCGAAATCGTGGGGGATGTGACCTTAAGCGGATTTGGCGGAAGGGATAACGACGGCGTGGACACCGGCGGTGGCGCCTTGTTGCTGAGTTCCGGTGATATGCGCTTGCGTGGCGATCGCGCGGCGGGATCGCTTGACATTGAAGGGAGCCTGCGCAGCGCCGGCAATCTGCGCTTGGAGGCGCAGCAAGTTTACGCGACTACACTGACAGAGTTTGACATCGAGCTGGCGCCCAACCCGGGAACGATCTTGGCGATCGCCGCCGCTCCGGGCGTTTCGGCCGCCAGTGCGCCGCCGGCGCCGCTTTCCGCCGGCAGCCAACTGCGCCTCAGTGCACCGGTCATTCGCCAACAAGGGGTTTTGCGCGCACCCTTCGGCAGTCTGGTGCTAACCGCTTCCGAGCAACTCGTATTGGCGAATAATAGCCTGACGTCCGTATCCGGGGCGGGTTTGTTGGTGCCGTACGGCCAAGCTCAGTTCGGCGAAACGTTGGTCTTTCCATTTGAGAGCAATCTGCTCAAGGTGGTGGAAACGGCTCCGGAACGCAACATCGCTTTACAGTCACCGGATGTTGCCATCGAAACACTTGCTAGGTTGGACGTTGGCGGCGGCGGTGAGCTGGGCAGTTTTGAGTTCATCCCAGGACCGGGCGGCTCCCGGGACGTTCTGGCCCCTGGCGCGCTTTCCGGAGCATTCGCCGTGCTGCCCCAACTCGGCGAGACCTTCGCGCCCTTTGACCCGCTGGCTTCCGCAACGGCAGCCCCGGGTGTGGGGGACACTATATATATAGCCGATGGGGTCGACGGCTTGCCCGCCGGCGTCTATGCCAAGCTGCCGGCGCGCTATGCACTGTATGGCGGCTATCTCGTCGAGCCGACCAAAACCGCGGTTGCACCGCTGCCCGGCGACGGATTGGCACGCAGCGATGGCCTCCAAGTCGTCGCGGCGAAAGGCGGCGTTGCCGGGACGTCGACATTCGATGCGCAATGGCACGCCTACACGGTTTCCAACGGAGCGCAGTTGCGCGAGCGGGCCGAGTATTTGGAGCTCAACACCGATCAATTGTTGAGCGCGGGACTGGCAAGCGCCGATGCCGGAACCCTGTCGATCGCCGCAGGCGAGGCATTGCGTTTGGCCGGAAGTCTCGTGCCTAACAGCGGCAGCGGTCGCGGTGCGCAAGTGGATATCGCCGCGCCGTCCCTGCGGGTTGTCAATGCATTGACCGAGGCGTCCGATGCCGAGGCGTCCGATGTCGTCGAACTGACGAGCGGCGACTTGCGCAGTCTTGGCGCCGCAAGTCTTGCCCTTGGCGTTCGCCGCCGCGACGACATCGACGCCGAAGGGTTGTTTACTTCTCTGGACGTTATCAGCCGAGACCTCGCTATTGCGGACAATGTGACGATTGAAGTTCCGGAGCTTCTATTGGCGGCGACGGAAAACCTTGTAGTGGCGGAGGGAGCGACATTGACCGCCAGCGGCAGCGGCACCGCAGGTGAACAAAGAATGCGCTTGCCCGCAGGCGCGGCGTTGATGCGTTTATCGACGTCGCGCGGTGGGGAGATCACGCGGGAAGAGAGTTTTGGCGGCGGCGCGAACTTGACAGTGTCGAGCGGTGCCAATTTGCAGGCAGCCGGGTCGGTTGTTCTGGATGCCGATGGCGATTTGACCATGGGCGGTGTTTTCGATGCCGGCGGCACGGCGACATTGGCGGCCAACAGAATTAGTCTTGGCGAAACGGCCGGTGTTGAGAGCGGCTTGGTTCTCGACAACGAGGCGTTGTCGCGTCTGGCCGGTGTGGATTTGGTTCTGCGCTCGCGGGACAGCATTGATTTCTACGGTGACACCGTGGCGCAATTCGGCAGCGTAACGCTCGACGCCGTACGGCTCGCCGCGGCGTCGCTTCCCGCCGACGACCTTGGCGGCGTCGAAAGCGCTGTCCCAACGCCGACCCACGTCTCGCTGAGCGCCACCACACTCACCTTACGGAACAGCGGGACAGCCGCAGCGCGTCCCGACTCGGCAACAGGTGAATCGACATTCAGTGCGCAAGTGGATCAGTTGCGACTCGCCGGCGGAGAGCTCGCCCTGGAGGGGTTTGGTACCGTGAACGTTACCGCGGTGCAGCAGGTGGCACTGGCGGCCGACGGGGCGCTGCATGCGGCGGGGAATTTGAATGTGACGACGCCCCGGTTGGTTGCAGGGCGACAGGCAACGGTGGAGGTCACTAGCGGCGGCGTCATGAACATCGGCGGCGGCCTCGCTGCGACGACGGACCGCGCGACCGTCGCCGAGGATGCGGTGTTGGGCGCGGCCCTGAATCTCCAGGCCGCGGCGGTGAGCCTCGACACGGAGGTGTTCTTGCCGGCCGGCGCGTTGCGTGTCGTGGCGGACGAGGATATTCACGTGGGCAGTGCGGCGAGTATCGATTTGCGTGGGGCCATCGCGTCCATCGGGCCAGGACACGTCGCGGCGGATGGGGGCCAACTGACCCTCCGGGCGTTGGGCGGCGATGTGTCGGTGGCAGCGGGCGCTCAAGTGGATGTCTCCGGTATCGACGGCGATCCTGAACGCAGTGCCGCCGCGGGAGGCGTCACCGTCGTTGCCCAAAATGGCGCGTTTGAGATGGCTCCGGCTGCGCAACTGCTTGGCGCCGGCGCGCCCGGTGGATCCTTTGATCTCGACGTCGACCGCATCGGTGATATTGATGGGCTGAACCTTGTGCTCAACGACGGCGGTTTCACCGAACGGCGCAGGCTAAGAATTGGCGAGGGGGATATCACGCTAACCAAGGGTGTTCGCGCACGCGATGTTTCCATTACCGCTGACGGCGGTTCGCTGACCGTGGCCGGCACTATCGGGGTGGTGCCGACCGGCGACCCGTCGGCCGATTCTGTCGACGGACTCCCGGGCCGTATTGCGCTCGCGGCGCTGGGAGATCTGAACTTGGAGCCGGCCGCTCGCCTCGATGCATCCAGTCCCAACGATGGCGGCAGCGTGTACTTGCTCACGCGCGACGGCCAGCTGAACATGGCGGCGGGTTCGCTTATTCGAACGGAGGGCGCGAACGGCGCCGCGTCGGGATACGTTCGCCTGACGGCCCCCCGCACGGACTCCGGTGACGTGGCGGTCACGGCCCTCGCGGGCGACATTATCGGCGCCGAGCGCATTGACATCGAAGCCACCGCCCGCTACGACGCCTCGGCGGACGGACTGGTGAGCACCCAGATCGCCGTCGCCAAGCTGGATGTGGAAACGTTCATGGCGGGAAGCGATTTGATCAAGCAACGTCTGGTGGTGAACGAAGATGCACGTTTCCACGTGATTCCCGGCGTGGAGGTTGTTTCCAGCGGCGATCTCGTGCTCGATCAGGAGCTGGACCTGTTCGACTGGCGCGCCGGCGGTGAGTCCGGGGTTTTAGCGCTGCGTGCCGGCGGCGACTTGCGTTTCGACGCATCGCTGAGTGATGGCTTCGCCGTTATTCGCACATTTGATTTTACGGGCGGGCGCAATCGACCGGTGAACCGGGTTCGGCTCATGGACGATGCGTCCTGGTCCTATCAACTGACGGCCGGCGCAGTCGTGGCGAGCCCGGATCGCCTGGCCACCCGAAACGAAGCGCATAGCGTTACCGTCGGCAACGACGTGATGGTGCGCACCGGTACGGGTAATATCGACATCGCGGCCAGTGGCGACATCAATCTGGCAACCGCAACGTCCGCGGTGTATACCGCCGGGCGCGACGGCGGTGTGGGGGATTTGGACAAGGTTACCTTCGTCGACGGTCTCGGCGATGAATATGGTTATGGCCGGCCGTACTTGATGCAGATGCTGCGCGAAGTGGAATTCCCGGTCGAGGGCGGCGACCTTCGTCTTGCGGCGGGAGGCTCGGTCAAAGGTGCCCCATTGGATCAACTTTACAGCGAGTGGTTGGTGCGCCTCGGCGGAGAGGCGACGTCCCATGGGGCGGTCCCAACATACTGGGGCATCACCTTTCAGCAGCCGCGGACGTCCAACGCCGACAATGACGTGCTCAAGAACAACGGCGGACTGAAACCTTTCCGTCAAGGCTTCGCGGCTTTGGGCGGCGGCGACGTCGTGGTCCAGGTCGGCGGTGACCTGATCGATGCATCATTCTCCATTCCCACCACCGGCAAAGCGCAAGGCGAGTTCGCCTTTGCGGATCGATCGCAGCTTGCAGGCGGCAACGCCGGATTTCTCCCCAGCAACTGGACGACCGAAATCAATGGCGGCGGCCGGATGGTAATCGACGTTGCGGGTGATGTGAGCGGTGGCGCCTATTATCTTGGCCGCGGGACCGGCCGGCTGCGCGCCGGTGGCAACGTGGGCGATGAGACCGGGTTTCTGCTGGCGGTTGGTGACGCGCAGTTTGATGTAATCGGGGCCGGAGATGTGACGGTGGCCGCTATGATCGACCCATTGATGATCGATATGCGACAGCAGGATCGGCCGAATAGCGGGAACAACGAGTTCGAATCCTTTATGTTTGGCTACACGGAGGCCAGTGCCGCCGGCTTCACCTCGCTGGCGGGTAACGTAATTTTCACTAATGCAGTGCGGTCGGTGGAGCGGCTTGATTTCGATACGCTGAGCAGAGAGCTGGTCCGACCATTGGGGCTTTATCCCGGAAATCTAACCGCGTCCGCATTGGCGGGTGACATCAACCTAAAGACCTACGACGAAGTGTTTTACGTGTTTCCCGCGGCGGCAGGCGCTCTCAGCTTTCTTGCCGGCAACGAATTTAGGTCGATCGTGAATCCCGGGGGCGACAGCAAGTTTAACCAACTGGTGCAGTCCGATGGCGATTTGCGTCTGATGCCTTTGCCGGCGAATCCATGGTCGCGCCAAGAGTTCACCCTCGAAAGCGGCGACCCGAGTAACGGCGGCTTGGAGGCGCTGCTGAAAGGCCACGCTCTTCAACCCGTGTCTGGCGGCGATGCGGGCTTCAACCTCATCGCCACGGGCGCGGGCAACATCACCGATCTTAGCGTGACGCTAAGCAAAGCCACCCGTATTGAAGCTGCGGGGGACCTTGTCAATACGACACTGCGGCTGCAGCACGCCAATGCGACGGACGTGTCGAGCATCGCGACCGCGGGAACGTTTGTGCAACCTACCCGCCGCGATGCCAACGGTAAGCTCGAAACCGGCGGCCAATATGGTCTGTTTGAACTGTACGGCCCGGGTCGAGCCTATTTCACCGCTGGCGGAGATATCGATCTCGGCACATCCGTCGGCGTGCGCTCTTTGGGCAATGCCGCAAATGCCAATCTCACCGACGAGGGCATGGATGTGGTGTTAATGGCGGGGCTGAGCACCGAGCCGGCCTATGACGCGTTCATCCAGCGGTACTTGGCGGAATCATCGGATTATCAGCTCGCACTGGCGAGCTACGTCGAGCGCTTCGGCGGCGTCGGTGAAAGCCCGCTTGATGCGTTCCGCGGATTCGATCCCCTGGTTCAGCGCGAGTTGGTGCTGGATGTGTTTTTCAACGAGCTGAAAGAGTCCGGCATTGCGGCCACCACCAGCAACAACGATTTCTCTCGGGGATTCGACGCGATCGACACCCTGTTCCCCGCCGACGACTACACCGGCGATGTTCGGTCCCTATTGAGTCAGATCGCGACCATCGACCAAGGCGACGTCGCGTTGGTGGTGCCGGGCGGCTTGATCAACGCGGGTGTGGCGGGTTCATCGGCGATCAGCAAGGGGCCTGATCAGTTGGGGATCGTCGCCGCCGCCGGCAACGTGAGCGGATTCGCCGACGGGGATTTTCTGGTCAACCAGTCCCGCGTATTCGCCCTTTCCGGGGATTTGTTGCTGTGGTCGTCCAACGGCGACTTGGACGCCGGCCGGGGCGCGAAGACAGCGGTGTCCATTCCGCCGCCGCGCACCGTGGTCGACCAAGACGGCAACGTCACCGTCGAATTCCCCCCCGCGGTTGCCGGCAGCGGTCTGTTAGGCAAGAACGCCTATCTGTTCGCGCCCAAGGGTGTGATCGATGCGGGCGATGCCGGGATTCGCGCCACGGAAAACTTGACCATCGCCGCCACTGAGGTCATCGGCGCCGACAATATCGACGTCGGCGGTTTTGCCGTAGGCGTTCCCGTGGGCGATAGCAGCATCGCCGCCGGATTGACCGGCGTGAGCGGCGTGGCCAGTTCGGTGACCAAGGACGCGGAATCGTCACTCGCTTCAAACGTCGGTTCGGCGGCAGACCAGGCTTCGGAAACACCCTTATCCGATCAAGCGTTGTCGTTCTTGGAAGTGGTGGTAGAAGGATTCGGCTTGGAGGATGTTCCGTAAGAGTGAGCATAATCGCGATTGTTGCGCGACCATGCTCACTCCCGTGTCGGATTTCTTTGACGTTTCAGATTCTCCTGTTCGAAACAACAGCCTGCTATCAAGGCTTTTGTAATGTTCCTGCAACAATTTCCAGAGAACATGCAACGGGTCTTTCGAATCCCCTGATTCGCGTGCCGTCAATGGAGAAACTACTAATGCCGCGACAACGGATTGCGTTGTTCTTTTTCGTTTTGATGAGTCTGCCGATGCTGGCGCAGGCGTGGTGGCAGGACGAGTGGTCGTTTCGCAAGCAGATCAGCCTGAACACCACGGCACAGGGCGCCAATCTACCCGCAACGCTCACTGACTTTCCCGTGCTGGTGCGTTTGCATGCGGGGAATTTTCCGTTTTTCCAGGACATGAACGCGGCCGGCGCCGATTTGCGTTTCGTCGCGGGCGACGACAAGACGCCCCTCAAGCACCACATCGAACGTATCGATCCCGTTAATGGCCTGGCATTCGTCTGGGTCAAACTGCCGAGTGTCGCCGGGGCCAGCATGGGCGAATCGATTTGGATGTACTATGGCAACGCCGCCGCGGCGGACGGTCAAGAGGCTGCCGCCACGTTCGATCCGCGCCAGGTGCTGGTCTACCACTTTGACGGCGCGCAAGTGCAGGACCGCAGTTCATTCGCCAACCATCCCGACAGCACCACCGCCTCGCTGGTGTCCGCCTCGTTCATCGGCGGTGGCGTGCAGTTCAATGGCTCATCGAGCATTAAACTTGAAAACCGCCCCGCGCTTCGGGCAGACCCGAAGAACGGCTTGACCCTCTCGCTGTGGTTGAAGTCCGGGCAGTCGCAGAGCAACGCCTACGTGGCCCAATGGCAAGACGGCAACAACGGACTGGTCTTGGAGATGAAAGGCAACGAGCTGCGCGCCCGCTACTCCGGCGCGAAGAGCTACGAGACCTCGCCTGCCGTCATTCCGGACGGCGCCTGGCAGCATGTTGTCGTTAGCTTGACCGCGGACAAGTTGGCGCTTTATGTCAATGGGGCGGAAGCCGCCGGCATCGCGGTCAAGTTCGAGCAAGAGTTTGGAGGAGCGCTGTCATTCGGCGCAGCCACGGACGGCACCCTTGGTTTTGTTGGCGAGTTGGACGAAGCCCAAGTCAGCAATGTGGCGCGGGATGCCAACTGGATACGGGCGTCCTATATGGCGCAGACCCCGGACAGCCCACTTCTTGCTTATGGCGAAGACGAGCAAGGTGAATCCGGCGGTACGTCCTATTTCGGCGTCATTCTTCAGAACGTCACGATCGACGGCTGGGTCGTAATCGCGATCTTGGTTGTCATGGCGGTCATAAGTTGGTTGGTCATGTTTGGCAAGGGCGTCTACATCAACCGAGTTCGTCGCGACAACCGGTCGTTTCTGACTCAGTTCAGCAAACTCAAAGGTGATCCGACGGCGCTGGATGCGGAAGAGGACGAAGAAGCGAAGCAACTCGAAGCGTCGTCGCCCCTGGCGCAGGCCTTGTTCGGCAAGCACGACCACTTTCAAAGCTCGAGCATCTACCGCATCTACCATGCCGGCATACAAGACCTACAACGCCGTGTGGGCGCAACGGTAGGCGCGCAAGCGGCGAATCTTTCCCCCCAGGCGATCGAAACCATTCGTGCCGGACTGGACGCGACCTTGGTTCGCGAGACGCAGCGACTGAACAGTCAAATGGTGCTGCTAACCATCGCCATCAGCGGCGGTCCCTTCCTGGGTCTGCTGGGCACCGTCGTCGGCGTAATGATTACCTTCGCGGCCATTGCAGCCAGCGGCGATGTCAACGTCAACGCCATCGCGCCGGGGATTGCCGCCGCGCTGGTGGCGACAGTCGCCGGGCTGGGCGTAGCGATTCCGGCCCTGTTCGGCTACAACTACCTTGCATCGCGCATCAAGGAGATCGTGGCCGACATGCACGTGTTTGTCGATGAGTTCATCAGCCGGTTGGCGGAACACTACGGACGTTAAGGGTTGGGGGCGGATGTAATGCAGGTTCAGAGTGACGATAAGCTTTACGATGAAATCAACATAACGCCAATGCTGGACTTGGCGTACGTATTGTTGGTGATTTTTATCATTATGACCACCGCCACAGTGCAGGGCATCGTGGTGAATTTACCCAAGGCCAGCGCCGCGCCCAGTCTGGCCAAACCTCAAACCAAGTCCGTCACTATCACGCAGGACGGCACCATCTTTTTGGATACCTATCCGGTAACCATGTCGGAGCTGGAAAGTCGACTTGCCCAGTACAAGTCGATCAACCCGGAACTGCCTGTCGTTCTGAAAGCCGATGCCTCGATTCAGTATCAGCTCGTTGTGGATGTTTTGGATTTGTTGGGGCGGCTTGAGATCACCCAATTGGGGCTGGTTACGCAGCGTCTTGTTAAATAAACGTGCGTTGGTGGATGGCGTAGGTCGCGCTCGGATGTCATGACAGAAAAACGCCGCTGGATCCGATTCCTGCCCATGATCGCCACGGCTGTCGTCGTCGGCGTGGTGTGTGTTGGCTTGGTTATCGTCATTTCCAATTTCCTCGATAGCCAGCCATCGAACAAGAAGGTAGCGCAGCAGATTTCGCTTATTACGCCGCCGCCGCCACCCCCGCCGCCTCCGAAGATCGAAAAGCCGCCCGAACCGGAGATCGAGGAGGTCAAGATCGAAGAGCCCGTCCCTGAAGATGTTCCTGAGGCGCCGAGCGACGAACCGCCGATGGGGGACCTGCTGGGGCTGGATGCCGACGGTGTCGGCGGTGCAGACGCTTTTGGCTTGCTCGGCAACAAAGGCGGCCGTTCACTCGTAGGCAGCGGCGGAGACCGCTTTGCTTATTACGGCAATGTCGTTACCCAAATGATTCAGGACTTCCTGTATGACCGCAGCGACATTCGGAGCAAGAAATACTCGGTGAAAGTGAAAGTTTGGATCTCGCCGGACGGTGCTATCGACAAGGTAGAGCTTGTGAACTCCACCGGCGACACGTCAGTGGATAAGTCTCTAAAAGTTGCGCTGATGGAGTTGGGGCATGTCGCAGAGCGGCCGCCGGAGGACATGCCGCAGCCCGTGCGGCTTAAGATCACCTCGCGGTTGTAGGAGAGGTTGTTGGAGCGGACATGTCCGCGAATTTGACCGAGAAGAACATCGATCTGGTAAGGCTAAGGATAATGACGCAGAAAAAGATTCTTACGATTGCGACGCTGGGATGCATTCAATTCTTCACAACTCCATGGTTAGCCTGGGCTCAAGAGGAATCGGTACCGGCGCAGCCGACAGAGGCCGCCTCCGCCCAGCCAAGCGAAGCGACGCCACCTGGCGATCCGGCGCCACAGGAACGACAAAGCGTAGCGGTTGAAGCCTCAGCGCCGTCCAGCCCGCCCCCGGTAACGCCAAAACAGCGCAATGTGCGTGAACTGGACGCGACGCTGCGCGCCGTGCTGAATACTTTGATCGAGCAGGGCACGCTCACGCCTGAACAAGTGCAGACCATCGTCGATAGCGCGGAACAAGAAGCGCAACAGCCCCAGGTGGTCGAGGAGGCCGGGCCCAAGCCCGGCGAGAAGATCATTCGCGTGCCATACGTCCCGGAAAACGTCAAGAATCAAATTCGTGATGAAGTTCGTGCCGGGTTGCGAGAGGACACCATTGACGGTGTGTTGTCCCAGGCCAAGCAGGAACGCTGGGGAATGCCCGGCGTCACGCCGGAGTGGGTGGATCGCATTAAGGTGAAGGGCGATTTTCGTTTGCGGGCACAAATGGACGACTTCGCCACTGGGAACCAGGCCTTTTCCTATTTCAACTACAACAAGATTAATGAGACAGGCGACATCGCGGCGGCCGGGAATGACGCTTACCTGAATACCACCGAGGATCGCGAGCGCCTGCGCATTCGCGCCCGCGTGGGCGTCGAGGCCGCGATTACGCCGAAGCTAAAGACGGCCTTTCGCTTAGCCACTGGCGGAACGAGTGATCCCGTTTCGACCAATCAAACCTTGGGTAACAGCTTCAATGGGTTCACCGTCGCCTGGGACCAAGCCTATTTGCGCTACGACGACTTCGATCTGAACGGGTTCACTTTTATGACGCTTAGCGGAGGGCGCATGCCTAATCCGTTTTTCACGACGGACCTTCTGTTCGACGACGACTTGAATTTCGACGGTCTGGCCGGAACCTATCGCTTCAACCTCCGCAGCAGTGACGATCTGATGGACTTGACCGAGCACGACCGTGTCATGTTTGTAACCGCGGGGGCGTTTCCTCTACAGGAAGTGGAGTTGTCTGAGGATGACAAGTGGCTTTACGGCGCGCAGGTCGGGTTCGAGTTCATCGCCAATAACCAATCTACCTACACGGTCGCCATGTCCTATTTCGACTATGAGAACATCGTCGGCCGCCGCAACACGACCGTCGGCAACACGGATCTGAACTATACGTCGCCGCAGTTCTTCCAAAAGGGTAACACTGTCTTCAATATCGCCAACTCGGCTACGGCAACCGCCTACCGTGCGGCACTAGCGTCGGACTACGCCGTGGCCGCGATTACATTCGCGGCGGATTTCTCCAACTTTGCCCCGCACCATGTCATCCTCAGTCTCGACTATCTGGAAAATGTGGCCTTTGATGCTGCGGAGGTGGCCTCGCGGGTTGGCCAGGAGGTGGAAGAACGGACAAGCGGATACCAAGTGGGCATCACTGTGGGCTGGCCGCAAGTGACGTATCCACGGCGCTGGCGTGTTCAGTTCACTTATAAACGGTTGGAGCGAGACGCGGTGGTTGACGCTTTTACCGATTCCGACTTCCATCTCGGCGGAACCGACGCCAAGGGTTACACCCTGAAGGGTGAGTATGGCATCGCGGACAATACTTGGGTGACGTTGCGTTACCTAACCGCGGATGCTATCGATTACGCGCCGTTTGGCGTGGACACTGTGCAGTTGGACATTTCAACTAAGTTCTAGGAGGACACGATGGCAACGCGTGACGCACCAATTGAGACTCAGCCATTTTGGACATACACCAAAATTATTTACATTTGCCTGGGCTTGCTGATCCTAAATGCGCTTGCGGCAACGGCGGTGAATGCCCAAACGACTCGCCGTGACGCGGGCGGCGGGGTCGGGGCGCAAGTGCAGGCCGCAATGCAGCAGTTGACTGCGGAGCGCGACCGGCTGCAGCGGGAAAACGACGAACTGCAGAAAAAACTGGATGACGCCGTCGCGCAGGAGAAGAAGTTGAAGAAGGAAATCGCAGCCGCGAAAAACAAAACAGAGTCGACGCAGACGAGCTTGACCAAGTATCAAGAGACGGACGCCAAACTGCGCGAGTACATTGAAAAACAAAACGACAAAATTCAGCAGATCGTCGACAAATACAAGGAATTGGTGCAGAACTTGCGCACCGTGGAAGCCGAGAAAAGCAAGCTCACCAGCGCGCTCAAAACCAAGGCCGCGGATTACGACCGCTGCGCCGAAAAGAACAACCAGTTGTTCACTATGGGCACCGAAGTGCTCGATCTTTACGAGAACAAAGGCGTGTGGGATTCTCTCATGCAGAAGGAGCCCATGACCAAGCTCAAGAGGGTGGAGATGGAGAACCTGGTTTCCGAGTATCGATACAAGATGAAGGGTGAAGTGGAAGTCAACATGAGCGCTGCAGTAGACGACCAGTAGGAGCGGACATGTCCGCGATTCTTATCGGGAGCAGAAGCAGTGCGCTATAACCACGTCCGCGGTCTTCGGCATGTCATCAAGGCATTCGGCTTCTCCATGGCCGGCTTTCGTGACGCGCTGCGCTTCGAGGAAGCGTTTAGAATCGAATTGACCTTATTTGTGATTCTCGCGCCGATTGCCATATGGTTGGGTCACAATGGCATCGAGCGCGCGCTTATGGTCGGGTGTCTGCTGTTGGTATTGATAACGGAACTGATGAACTCGGCGGTAGAAGCCACTGTCGATCGAATCAGCGAGGATGATCACGACCTGGCGCGGCGCGCCAAAGACATCGGCTCGGCCGCGGTGTTTGTGTCGCTGGTCACCGTGCCGGTGGTGTGGTGGTTGGTGTTGTTCGACGCCTGAGAATCTTCAGCGGCCGGGGCTCAGCGGTTACTTCAGGGCGCAGGCCAAGAATGGGCGGTCTTCGGGCTCGTAGTTGATGTCGCATTCAAGACGCCGCAACGCGGGGCGTCTTCTGCTGTCCAGCTTCGGTTGCGCCGCGACATTCATATACATCAGGAACGCAGCCACGTTCGTGGACGCGTTCCAGGACGGGACGGGATGAATGATGCCGCCGGCGCGCAGCCAAGTCTTGATAGACGACGGGATGCGCGGTGGTTTGGATCGGTCCGGTTCGATGCTCGGGTGGGCCACCCAAGGGCGCACCGGAAGAAACGGCATCGTGGCACTTGCGCGGGCACGGCCAATAATAGCCTGCAAGGTGTTGTCGCCCAGCCGGCGCGGCACGCGACCCAACGTGATGACGTGGGAAATATTCATGCGGACGAAATGGGCATTCAGTTCTTTGATAAGTCGGCGCAGTATCTGCGGGCGGCCGCGGTATTCCGGCACAACGCAGATGGTGCCGAGTTCCACCACCCATCCTTGCAGCGCCGACAGCAAGCCGCGGCTGTCGAATTCGCTCGCTACGCCGAATCGGGTGCTGATGGGATAGGGGTCGATAAGCGGCACCGCCGCGATGACCTGGTCGGTGATGGTATTCCACGCGGCGAGATAGCTGCGGTGGCGCGTATGACTGCGGTCCGGCAGGACCGCGAGATTCCTCCCGCCGACGTGGTAACTGCATAGGGTTTCACACGCACGGATCATTTGCGGCTGGGTGGCGATTCCGACCGTCATATTGGATCCCTGGACTTCGAGCGCGGCCAGTTGGGCGATAAGTGCTCTGTTGTGCATGAGTGAGTCTCCACAATTCCTTTTGGGGAACTGTAGCGCGCAGATGTGTAGTTTTTGTTACAGCGGCGTTGCGGCAATTGGCCGAATTGTCATCAATCCTTAACAAAACTAACCGAAACTTGCGCATATGCTTGATAAGGTGCGTGAGCGCGGCCCGACCTTCCCTACCCGAGAGTCTCTGACGGTCTGTCTGGTGTCGGAGACCTTCCCGCCGGAAACCAACGGCGTCGCCATGACCCTGGGCCGATTGGCGGACGGACTCGTTGATGCCGGCCATGCCGTGCAATTGATCACGCCGTTTCGGCATGATCGGGGCGTCGGGGCTTATCCCAAGGTCAAGGCCCGCTATGTCACCGGCATGCCGATCCCCGGTTACACTTCGATGCGCATGGGCCTTCCCGCCGGCGGCGTAATGGCCGCACTGTGGCGGCGAGAACATCTGCCTGATGTCATGTACGTCGCGACTCAAGGCCCGCTGGGACTCTCCGCATTGAAGGAAGCGCAGCGCCGGCGGATACCGGTCGTGAGCGGCTTTCACACCAACTTTCAGCAGTACAGCAAACACTATTCCATCGGCTGGCTCGAACCGGCCATTACCCGCTATTTCCGTTACTTCCATAATCGCACCGCCACCACGCTCGTTCCCACGGAGAGTCAAGCGGCCGTCGTGCGGCGCTTCGGCATCAATAATCCGAGGACGCTGGGCCGCGGCGTTGACGCGGACTTGTTCCATCCATGCAAACGCAGCGAGGACTTGAGACGCACGCTTGGTTTCGATCCGCAAGATCCGCTGCTGCTTTACGTAGGCCGGTTGGCGGGGGAGAAAAATATCGACCTAGCCGTGCGCGCGGCGCAAAAAGCCCGCGAAGTGGCCCCAAGGGCTCGCCTCGTGTTAGTCGGTGATGGACCCGATGGAGCTCGTTTAGAACGAGAATATCCCGATCTGATTTTTTACGGCGAACGGCACGGCGAAGCGTTGGCGCAGATCTACGCTTCGGGCGATGTGTTTGTTTTTCCGAGCGCAAGTGAGACGTTTGGTAATGTCACCTTGGAAGCCATGGCCAGCGGCCTGCCGGTGGTTGTTTTTGACTATGCAGCGGCGCGGATCGCGGTGCGAACGGGAGAAAATGGTATCGCGGTGCCTCTCGGCCGCGAAGATGCGTTCGTGGACGAAGTCGTAAAATTGGCGGCGGACTCGGACTTGAGGCGCCGCTTGGGTGCGTTGGCCCCGGCCACTGCGGAAAAATTCAGCTGGCAGGCCATTGTCACCGAATTCGAGGCCTATCTGCGAGCAGCCATGTCGGCGCAAGCTTCGTAGGTGACAGCGGGACCGCTGTCACCAAAAATTCATCAAATCGTCGCCGTATTGTAACGTCGCCGGCCGATAGTGTATCGAGCAAAACAGTGTGGAGGGCCACGCCATGATTTCGATACGGGAATCGGCTCTGGCGAATCGGGTCATCGACGCGGATCTTGCCCTTACCGTTTCGGTAAATCGGGGTTGCCAAACCCAGTGCATCAAAGCGTTCTTCGCCGGAATCAGCAGACTGGGCGACGGTGTTTTCTGGTACACGCTGATGCAGTTGCTGCCACTGCTGTTCGGTGCCGAGGGTTTGCAGACATCGGCGAAGATGTTTGTGGCGGGATTAATCGCGCTGGCCATCTACAAACTTCTCAAAGAGCGCACGGGTCGACCGCGTCCCTGTGCCGTTTCGCCTCGGATCACACGCGGCACTGCGCCCCTGGACGAGTTCAGTTTTCCCTCCGGTCACACTCTGCATGCGGTGACATTCTCGTTGATTGTTTGTTCGGCCCACCCTGGGCTGATGCCATTCGTCGTGCCGTTCGCCGTCTGTGTCGCGTTGTCGCGAGTGATTTTGGGTCTGCACTATGTCTCTGACGTTGTGGCCGGTGCGATTCTAGGTTTGGTAGTGGTGCAAGTGGCCGACGCTTGGATTTTTCCGCTGGTGCTGGACTGGATGGCCTAGTCCGGTGATCAGTATCCAAGAAGCCTGACACAAAAACTTAATCATCCGGTCACAATCGCACGTTATTGTGCAAGCACGAAACGGCATTAAAAGGCGAAGTATTACCAGTTTGCGGGCAAGTTTCCTTCGGTATCGACTTGGAACCGACTGAATACCAGCTTGCGGCACGAAAAGGAGCGGGTCTGGCTGCGTCCAGGCTGAGTCGCACGTGTTAAACAGCGAGTCTAAGGGAGTGGTATTGGTCATGTATAAGCATAGCTTGATAGTGGCGATGGTCGGCGTGACGTCCATAGGAATGACTGGACCTGTGCATGCCGCGCTTTGGGGAACGGATGCGAGCGCATATCTTACCGGGTCACGTTCATCGCCGCTGAATTTAGGGGTCGACGCAACGGAGCAGTGGGATAACGGCGGGTTTGCCATATCGTGGAATATTGTTAACAACGGCAACGGGACGTGGACCTACAACTACGATGTAGACGTGACCAACAGCCCGAGTCAAATCAAAGACGTCTCGCACTTCATTTTGGAAGTTACCAACGACGCTGAGCAATTCAATATCCTCGGCGGAACCAGCACGCCGACGGAAGGGCCGCAGACGTGGGATTCGTCGATGGGTAACCCGGGGCTGCCCAATCCGATGTACGGTGTGAAATTCGACTTCGGCAGCACAGCCGGTCAGGTCAATTACACCATGGTGACTGATCGCGCGCCGGTATGGGGTGTGTTTTATGCCAAAGACGGCAAGACGGCGGGCAACGACGTCGTTGCCTACGCAAACGCGCTGAATTTCAACGACTACATGACAAACAATATTCTCACCATCACCGATTTTATCGTGCGTCCCGATGGTTCGTTTGCGGTGCCGGTTCCCGCAGCAGTGTGGCTGCTTGGCTCCGCCCTCGTCGGTTTGGGCCTTTCTGGCCGCCGGCGAAACCTGCGGATAGCGTAACTTTCGCTGCATTACCGCGAAATATTACAATCTCATCTCTGCGGCTGAGGCAATTCCTGAAATAGGGGTTTTGTGACCTAACGCCTTTTCTCGACGACTTTTCGTCCGCTATCTCCTGCAATGGGCGCTTGCCCGCTCAAACAAGGAGAAGAAGGATGAAAATGACTCGTTTCGTGGTCTGTGCCGCGTTGCTGTCTGCTCTTGTTGCGACCGAAACGCAGGCACAGACCGTATTCGTCGCTGGTACCAAAATCCAGCTGGCAAATGCCCAGTCAGCCGTCAATCTGGATGATGAGTTCGCCGCTCTGCGTCAGTCGATGCGCGCCCAGACGCTCCACGCTACCGTGATCATCCACGATGTCGACGGTCGCGTCAGTCTGCGCAGCATGTCGACGACACTGGCGCGGGCGAACTAAGACGCAAGGGTGATCCCGGCGTCCTCCCGGTGACCCGCCAGGAACAGGTCGGCCGCGTCTTTGCCCATATAGCGGCGCAGGGCATTTAAGGGCGCTTTTGTCACGTCGACGATCAGCAGTGCATCGAGGCAGTTGTTGAAGCGCTTGTCGACGTTGAACGCCGCGATCTCTCCGCCGAGATTCAAGTAATGGCGCAAGAGTACTGGCACGCCCTTGCCGTCTGGCTCAATCGAGGAGACCATGGCGCCAAGCTCGTCGCTGTCGAGATAGCGGGCGATGCGCGGCTCGATCTGTGCGCGTGGGTGGGTCGCCGCGCGATACGGTCTGCGCCCTTTTACCGCGTTCGGGGCGACGGGGTACGGGTGATGATTATTAAGAAACTCCACCATGAGGGCTTGAGACAGGGGAGCATAAGACTGACTGATGCTGACCGGCCCGAACAGTGTCTTGTAGTGATTGTGAACGCACAAATATCGTCCAATACCTTTCCATAGTAACAGCAACGGCGCATAGCTCTTCTGATACTCACTGCGCACAAACGACCTCCCCAGTTCGATCGCTGGCCCCAATTGCTCCAGAAATGGCTCGCCATAGTGGAATAAGGTCTGGGTATACAATCCCCGTATCTTGTAGCGCCGCACTACGTCATCCGTTCGGGCCACACGATAGGCGCCGACCAGTTCCTGCTGCTTTCTGTCCCAAATGAAGATGTGATCGTAGTACGCATCGAACAGATCGATGTCCCGCTCGCGCAAGGTTCCTTCGCCGGCGGCGCGGAACGTCACTTCGCGCAGCCGCCCAAGCTCCTGCATCACCACTGGAATGGCCCCCGCCTGTGCCACATACACGTCGAAGGCTCCGTCTTGCAGCATGAGGTGTTGAGTGCTCAGTCCGGCAACTTCGGCGGCAACTTGCGTTTTATCACGGGGCGGCGGGATGGGCGCCGCCGCACGGGGAGAAAGCAAGCGCGGTTTGGCCATTTTTGTCTGCTTGCCCGCGGCCAAACGGCGACCCAGGAAATAGGTCTGAGCGCGCAGAAAATCCGTCAGTGCCCCATCGTCGGCGATCTGTTCGATTTTCTTTCCGCCGACGCAGTCACCCACCGCAAGGGAAATCGTTCGGTCTGCTTTCTTGATTAACTCCCGTGGCAGCAGCGCGGTGCGAAGGCGCGGTTCGATCAGGCCGGCGAGATGGAACATGGCGCTGTTAGTGCCGTGAAAATAGATGGGTAGGACCGGCGCGAGTGACGCCCTCGCCAGCCGCGCGGCGCCCAAGTTCCACGGCGGATCGGAGACCAGGCCATCGCGCAAATTCAGATGGGACACTTCTCCCGCGGGAAAAAGAACCAGGCAGCCCTCTTTTTCCAGCCATTCGCGGGCTTGTCGAATACCGGCAAAGCTTCGACTGTGGGCACCCATTCCGCCGAACGGATCTACTTGGAAAAAAAGTTCAGACAGCTCCGGTACGCGATTCAGTAAATAGTTGGCGACGAAGCGAACATCCGGGCGAATTTTCCGGATCAAATGTCCGAGGACGATTCCTTCCAAAGCCCCGAAGGGATGGTTCGCGACAATGATCAAACGCCCTTGCGCCGGAATGTTCGACGGTTCGCCCAGGGCGACGCGATAGTTCAGCCGCAGTTCGCGAATGACTTGATCCAGGAACTGATCCACCGTCAGTCCGGTGGGGAACCTGCCGTAAATCGTGTTAAGTCGATCCAAAGAAAAGATCTTTTCGACCGTCACTTCCACCCACTGGCGCCACGCCGGATCGCCCGCGAAGTTTGGCTGTCCGTTGATCCTGAAGGGGTTTCGTTCGTTGCGCTCGTTCACGTTTTACCTGCATGCCGTGATGTTGTCGCGCAAAAGAATGACAGGTCACTGTTACGGAAATAGGGCGGCTGCGTGACTGAAATGTTACAGATCGACGCCGTGTGCATTGTGCGTGATAAACGCATGACATCCGGACCGTTAAGAGATCACGTAACCCGGTCATTCTGCAACAAAAATGTCACTGCTTCGTCACAATATACGAGTAACTTTGCATCTCGAACGCGGGCAGAACGACGACCGCGTGCCACTAAGGGAAGGAACACTAGGCTATGAGTAGTCAGAGAAAGCAAAACATCTCTGTGCGAATGAGCGCATCTGATCTGCGTCGTATTAGGGAAATCGCGGCGCGTTTGCAGGTGCGTGAGTCTGATGTATTCCGCTTCGCAGTTCGCAGCAGCTTGACGAAGCTCACTCCGTTGCAGGATTCGCATACCACCGGTTCAGACTTGGTTCCGGTATTTGTGGAGTTCGGTAGTGAGCTGACGACCTACTTCGAACTGGATACGGATCGGCTCGACGCCATCATCAACGGCGCGGTCACCGGTGATGACCGGCGCGTTGATCGAGACGACATCGAGCTTCTGGCGATGTGGGGATTGCAGGATAACTACCTTTATATGCGGCTCAAGGAGTTGGTGGAGGACAACCGTGAAGGTTTACCGCCCTCGCAATTGCTGCGCCGTTATCTCTATGACAAGTACGTCGTGTCGGCGGGCGAACGCAGGGCCGAGGCTCGCAGCGTCGCGGCGGCAAAGGACAAAGACGAGGCGAGCCTGATTCCGGGCGACCTTCTACCTTCAATCAACTAACACTAAATTGGAACAAGGAGCGAGTGATGAGCAAGTGTGGATTTTTCAAAGCGGCGGGATTCGCTGCGCTAGCGGCAATCGGAGTAATGAGCACCAACGCATCGGCGGCCACCATCGTCTATGAGGATGTCGGTTTCCTGGGTGCCGGTCCCGGGGGGCTTTCCCCGCTCTCAGTCGAAGCGACTGCCGGCGGTTTCACCAAGGTTACTCCCTTCACCATTGCACAAGCGGGAACCTATACCGCCAAACTCGCCGACTTTGGCTTTCCTGAGAGTTTTCGCACGATTGGTCTGAGCATCTCGACCTTTGTCGAAGACCAGCTTGGCCTAGGGTCTGTATTCGGCTCGGGCAGCTTTGAGTTTGAGGCCGCGGCGCCCGGTACGTACTACGCGAGTCTTATGGGCGATGCGGGCGAGACGTTCGGGCTTGGCCTCTACGGTGTGCAAGTCACGGCGTTCGGTCCTGCCGCCGTGCCGCTGCCGTCCGCACTGTTACTGTTATTTACCGGCCTCGTGGTTCTTGTAGTAACTGGAAAAGGCGGGACCCTGCCCACATTAAACCTGGGCTTGGGAGCACGGGGGCCCGTGCCAGCCTAACCGGACGGGGCACGCTGTTAGGATCTGAACTCTTCCGCGCGCCGCTGAGGCACAGCGGGTCGGCGAGCGAAGCAGTCTTCCGGGGTGAGAAGAAAATCGAATGGACTCCATCCCCCTCCGCCAGTCGTCCCGCTTGGGACGACTGGCGCCTTTTTTGACGCCACCACCCGGGTGCTGCGATCGCTCTGAACCCCTTCTGTAACAAAAATATAACAATATCCCGGTACTTTATGTCCGTCATGCAATGACTTTGTAGGACGTTTGTAGGCTGGAGCAAATATTCTGGCTTTTCACTTCTTTGCAATCTACTAACGCTACAATTGCGTGATTTTATTTGGAGGGAGCAGTACTTTGCGAGCGATGGTCGTATTTATTGTGGGGTGCGCTGCCAGCCTGTTCGCGACCGGCAGCATCGCCGATTCGCGTGAATATTTTCTTCAACCCGGCGATGTACTCAGCGTGTCCGTGTGGAAAGAGCCCGATCTGCAGCAAACGGTGTTGATTCGCCCGGACGGTCGATTCTCCTTCCCTTTGGCCGGCGAAGTCGATGCCCAGGGACGAACTGTGGAGCAGGTCCGAACGGAAATCGCCAAAGGGCTTGCGACCTACCTGCCTGACGCGGTAGTCACCGTAGCAGCGGCCAAGTTGGAAGGCAACAAAGTCTACGTTATTGGCAAGGTTAACCGTCCAGGGGAGGTGGCCCTGACCGGGTTCGTCGATGTCATGCAGGCCCTCAGTATCGCCGGTGGCATGTCGCGCTTCGCCGCGCTCGAAGAGGTGTTTGTGTTACGCCGCGCGGACGGCAAACAGCAAGCTATCCCGTTTAATTATGTCGAAGTCGAAAAGGGGCGAAATCTGGAACAAAACATTGTGCTGCGAAGTGGCGACGTGGTTGTGGTGCCGTGATTATCGCGGATCGAAGGAGCGTCGGTGCTCGGCTGGCTGCGCAGCTTGACCGTCCATAGTTGTCGGCGACGTCGTGTACAGGACCATGCGCTTTTGCTGTCGTGTGTGCTTTGTCACGGTTTCGATGTTATTCGCGCCCTTCGGCCAATGCGCCGAGTGGACGGTCGATCCAAGCGTGAGCGCGTCGCTGGAAGTCAACGACAACATTGCATTGGCGCCGACCAATCCCGAGAGTGTCGATTCGGTGCTTACTAGCGGCTCGGTGGTAATGGCGGTTGAGAACGACACGGGAAGGCTCGGCGTTAGTCCGGGATTTCGTGACAGGCAATCACGCCGAAGCAACGATTTGGATCGTGCGTCGCAGTATGTCAACTTTGATGCGAGCCAACTTTTTCAGTGGGGCGGCGTCGGTTTGGACGGCGGTTTCCGCGCCGAGTCCACTTTGACGAGTGAGCTCGAAAGTACGGGTTTCGTCGAAGCAGACAAACGGCGCAACTCCCTCAGCGTCCAACCCAACGTCAGTTACGACTTGTCGGAGAAGCGCCAGTTGTGGGCTCGCGCGAGTTACAGCAGTACGGACTATCAAGGCGAGGAACTGACTGGTCTCTACGATTTCGACTTCAGGACAGTGGCAACGGGTGTTTCCCAGGATTTGGCGGATGATCGGCAGGTAGGTATGAGCTTGTCGTGGAGCCGAGAGAGGGCGCCCACGCAAGGAACCGAGACGGACAACATTGCGCTTAATGCGCAATACCGCAGTGCGCTGTCCGATCGTACGACTTACAGCGCTTCTCTCGGTGCGCGATATACGGTTCAGAAGCTCAGCGTGGCCGGTGGGGACTTTGACGAGGATGATGCTGGCGGTGTTTACGAACTTAGCGTTAGGTCGCTGGTGACGAACCGTTCCTCGGTGACGCTTGCGGTGTCGCAGTCACTGGTGCCCAGCGGTGCCGGCGTTTTGTTGGAACAGTACAGCGGTACGTTGAGCTACGGCCATGAATTCGAGGAGCGTTTGCGGTGCAGCGCCAGTCTGGGCCTTCTGGATACGAAGTCGTTGGGCGCAACTCGGTCGCCGGTGGACTACGCTCTTGCGCGGGCAACGGTCGGCGCCGACTGGCTTCTGGCTGAGGACTGGCGGCTTCAGGGAAGTTATATATACTCGCGCCGCGATGACGCCGTTGCCGACACGCTGGCATTTTCCAACGCGGTCATTGTAACCGTGTCGTATGAGTGGCCGGCATACACGTGGTCCCGCTGACAGCGTTGTTCGAGGCCTTTGGACTGTTAATTTGACGCGCTAGAGTTGAGAATCGGAATTTATGGCTGAGTACGCGAAAACACCGTTGGATTTGTTGCACGCCCTTCTGCGAAACAAGTGGTGGGCGTTGCTTGTCGCGTTCCTGGTGCTGACGACGTTTACCGTGATTGCCTTTGTGCTGCCGCCTGTTTACCGTTCCACGGCGACGATTCTCATCGAGCAACAGGAAATACCCCAAGATTTGGTGCGGAGCACGGTCACAAGCTACGCCGACCAGCGGATTCAAATAATCAGTCAGCAGGTGATGACCCGATCGAACCTAATGCGTATTGTCGATACCTATAAACTGTTTCCCGACGACCGCGCCAAGGAGCCCACTGAAGTCATCGTGGAAATGATGCGAGATCGTATCGATCTGAAGATGATCAGCGCCGATGTCATTGATCCGCGCAGCGGCCGGGCAAGCCGGGCCGCCATAGCCTTCAACCTTTCATTTGAGTACCAGGACCCGGGTTTGGCGCAAAAAGTGGCCAACGAGTTGGTAAGTCTGTATCTAAACGCCAACCTGAAAAGGCGTACTGAAATGGCCGCGCAAACGTCATCCTTTCTTGCGGATGAAACTGCCAAGCTTGCTGCGCAGATCGGCACATTTGAGCGCGAACTGGCCAAGTTCAAGACAGAGAACCTCGCCGCCATGCCCGACATGTCCCAAGTCAATGTCCAGCTGCTGGAGCGAACGGAGAGGGATCTGTCGGATACCGAAACCGCGTTGGCGGCGGTGCGTGAAAGAAAGATATATCTCGAATCGCAATTAGCGCAGTTTGCGTCGCGTGCCTTTGGGGGCGGGGACCTTGCAGACTCGGCGGATCCGGCTGAACTGCTGAGCCGTGCGAAAACCCAATACGTTACCCTCTCGTCGACGTACGGTAATGGTCATCCGGATCTTGTGCGCCTGGAAAAGCAGATCGCCGCGTTGGAGGCGACCGTGGGGAGCGGAAAGGCGAATGTGGAATTGCGACAACAGTTGCGCTCGCGCTTGGACAAGGCGGAAGTCGAGCTAGAGCAGCTGCGGCGGCTTTACTCGGGAAGTCATGCCGATGTCATACGTCTGGAAAAGGAAGTGAACCAAACCCGCGCGGAGCTGCTCAAAGTCGCCAAAGAATCCGCAGAAACCGAAGCGGTGTTACCGGGGCTTGAAAGCATGAATCCGGCGGCGGTTCAGCTCAGAACCCAGCTACAGGCGACGGAGATCGAAATGGCGTCGCTCAAAGAAAAGCAGAAAGCACTGGCGGCAAAGTTCGCAGGGTATGAGAAAAGACTCACTGAAGCGCCGGGTGTGGAGCGGCAGCTCAGCGCTCTAACACGCGACTATGAGAATGCGTGGACGAAATACCGCGAACTCAAAGCCAAGCAGATGGAAGCCGAATTAGGAGAGTCGCTCGAGACCGACCGAAAAGGCGAACGATTCACGCTCATCGAGCCGCCCGAGGCCCCGGGGCAGCCGATCAAGCCAAACCGAATTGCGCTGCTGGCCATTGGATTGGTCATGTCGCTCGGAGCCGGGATCGGTGTGGGTGTTCTGGCGGGAGCGCTAGACGGCACGGTCCGGGGTACGGCGGGCGTTGTGGCGGCTGTGAACGTCGCCCCATTGGCGGCCGTTCCGCAAATCTACACGGTTGATGACATCCGCCAAGCCCGGCTGCGGCAATTCATAATATCCGGCGTTGTAGTCATGGCGGCGGCGGTGACGCTCGCGGGGATGCACTTGTTTTTTCGCCCGTTAGACGTGTTGTGGTTTTCGATTCTGCAACGCCTCGGCGTTTAAGACGGTCCGTTTTCGGAGCACGAAATGAATATGGAACCTATCAAAGAGACGCTGAAGAGAGCGCGTGAGGACCGCCAGGTCGCCGCATTGCGTGAGACCAGAAGTTTCAGCGGTCCTCTTGCCGTCGAAGTGTCGGGTGAGCAGGAGCGCGCTGAGGGAATCGTTTATTCAAAAACGCGCAAGATCAAGGTGGCGGACGCCGTGCTGACCAGGAATCGAATCATTGTCAACGACCCCGGTCACGAAGCGACGACGGCGTACAAGGTGCTTCGTACGCAAGTGTTACAGCGCATGGCGGAACATGAATGGACGACACTCGCTGTAACCAGCCCGCACAGCGCTGAAGGCACTACGTTGACGGCGATCAATCTCGCCCTAAGTATGGCCAAAGAGGTCAACCACACTGTCTTGCTGGTGGATCTTAACCTCCGTTCGCCCAGCGTGCACCGCTATTTCGACTACACCCCGGAGTTTGGCCTTCGCGACTATCTGCTGGACAACGTCTCCTTGGATCGGATTTTGGTCAATCCGGAAATCGCGCGTTTCGTATTCCTGCCCGGCAGGGACAGCATCACCGGGGCGTCCGAGTTGTTGTCCTCGCCCCGGATGGTGGGATTGGTCGACGAAATGAAGTCCCGCTACGCCAAGAGAATCATCATATTCGATGTTCCGCCCGTGCTCGAGGGCGACGAGACCATCATGTTTGCGCCGTACATCGATGCCGCATTATTGGTGGTATGCGAGGGGAAGACGCGGCACAAGGACCTCAACAAAGCAATGGGTCTCATTGGCACCGTGCCCATCCTCGGCACGGTTCTGAACAGAAGTCCCGAAGGCGCTCGCAAAAAGAAGTGACTGCAGCCAGCGGTCACACAATTGTTATAAATCAAGATTAGGATTGATCGTGGTGACATCCGCTCTGACGAGTTCGTATTTGCGAACGAACCAGATCGCGAAAGGGCCGGTCTCTGGGCAAACAACGGTGCGTGCAAATGAGTGCAAACAAAAAAGTCTGTGTTGTGGGGTTAGGGTACATAGGGCTTCCCACGGCCTCATTGCTTGGAACTAAAGGTTTTTCCGTCTATGGCTATGATGTATCGCAAAGAGTTGTTGATACGATCAACCGTGGCGGGATCCACATCGTCGAGCCGGACCTGGATATTCTCGTCAAGTCGGCCGTGCAATCGGGCAATTTGACCGCCGGCCTCGAGCCATGTGAAGCGGATGTGTTCATCATCGCTGTACCCACGCCCTTCCGGGAGGGCCATCAGCCGGATGTCTCTTACATTGAAGAGGCCACCAAGCGCATTGCGCCTTACGTTAAAGCGGGCAACTTGGTCATTCTCGAATCCACCAGTCCCGTCGGCACGACCGAAAACGTCGTGGCGCGTATTCTTCGCGAGGCGGGGCATGACGTCGATGAGGACGTCTTTGTCGCCCACTGTCCGGAGCGCGTGCTGCCGGGGCGTATTTTGGTCGAATTGATCGAAAACGATCGTTTGGTCGGTGGCATCAACGAGGCGTCAACCGCCAAAGCGGTTGAGTTCTATGAGTCCTTCGTGCGCGGTGACGTCATTGCCACGAACGCCAGAACGGCCGAGCTCGCGAAGCTCACCGAGAATGCGTTTCGCGACGTCAATATCGCCTTTGCCAATGAGATGTCCCTCATCTGCGACAAGGAAGAGATCAACGTGGGCGAGCTGATCAGTCTCGCCAACCGCCATCCCCGGGTGAATATCCTGCAGCCCGGACCGGGGGTGGGCGGCCACTGTATCGCGGTTGATCCGTGGTTCATCGTCGCCGGGGCGCCGGATCTGGCGCGACTGGTGCGCACGGCGCGCGAGGTTAACGACGCCAAACCCGGCTGGGTAGTCGATAAAGTCAAACGGGTTGCGGCGAAGTTTCACCGCCCGACCATCGGTTGCCTGGGGCTGGCGTTTAAAGCGGATGTCGACGACCTGCGGGAATCGCCGGCATTGCACATTGTTCAACAATTGATTCGCGACGGTGTGGGCGAGATTCTGGTGAGCGAGCCGAATCTGGAGGAGCACCCAGAGATTCCTTTGCTTCCCCACCACGAAGTGATCAAAAAGGCGGACATTCTGCTGTTGCTCGTGGACCACAAGCCGTTTCGCAAGCTCAAAGCCGCAGAGCTTAAAGAAAAAATCCTCATCGACACCCGCGGAATAATTCAGTGACCGTACGGGTTCTGTCCATTTTCGGTACGCGGCCCGAGGCCATCAAGCTCGCGCCGGTGGTGAAGGCGTTGGATGCGGATCCCGCGTTCGAATCGCGAGTCTGCGTTACGGCGCAGCACCGGCAGATGTTGGACCAGGTGTTGAACCTTTTCGATATCACGCCGCATCACGATCTGAACATCATGGCGCCGGGACAGGATCTCTTCGATGTCACCTCCCGGGCTTTGCTTGGCCTGCGCGATGTCTTGCGCAGCGAGCGCCCTGACATTGTGCTGGTTCAGGGCGACACGACAACGTGTTTGGCCGGCGCACTGGCAGCGTTCTATGAGCGCGTACCCATCGGGCACGTGGAGGCGGGGTTGCGCACTCACAATCTGTGGGCGCCTTTCCCGGAAGAGGCCAATCGTGCCATGGTGAGCCGGGTCGCGGACTATCACTTCGCGCCGACCGACAGGTCCATGAACAACCTGCTCAAGGAAAACATCCCGCTGGAAAAAATCTGGGTGACGGGAAACACGGTCATCGACGCGCTGTTTCACGTTCGTGGCCAAGTCGCGGCATACGATGAAACGACTTGGACGGACTTGCTCGGGGCCGAACTCGTGGCGACGATTCGCGATCCGCAGCGCAAACTGATCCTCATCACCGGCCACCGGCGTGAGAACTTCGGTCAAGGGTTTAAGGACTTGTGCCAAGCCATACGTCATCTCGCCCACAACTACAGAGACTGGGATTTTATTTATCCCGTGCACCTCAATCCCAATGTGCAGAAGCCGGTCAACGACGTACTAGGTGGTCTGGAGAACGTTCACCTGATCAGTCCGCTGGACTACGCGCCGTTCGTATGGCTGATGGATCAATCGGATTTGATATTGACCGACTCCGGCGGGGTGCAAGAGGAGGCGCCATCTTTGGGGAAGCCGGTGCTGGTTATGCGGGACGTCACCGAGCGCCCGGAAGCGGTCGACGCGGGAACGGTTCGCCTGGTGGGTACGGATCGCGCGCGAATCATCTCCAACGTGGAAGAACTGCTTTCGGATCCCGCGGTTTACGAAAAAATGAGCACGGCGCACAACCCCTACGGCGACGGCTTGGCGAGCAAGCGCATTGCCTATCTGCTGGGCCTGAGCACCGGAACAATCAGCAGCGGCGCGTTTCAAGCAATCGGCGTTGGCAAATAAGCTTCTTTGCTTCTACAGCACTGTCAGGATGGCCGTCGCCAGCTCCTCGCCCACCAAACGGCAGGCCAGCGGGGTGAAATGACCGTGGGACTGTTCCCAGTAAAGAAGTTCGCCCTCATGTTGTTCGAACACCGGGATGGGGTTCACGACGTTGAAGTAAAGTGGCGCGCCTTCATCCCCCCGGGGAAAGGAAGAATAGAACTCGCTTCGCGAGATGCGCACAGGGACGTCAAGTATGAGTAGGGCTGCGCCATTAGTCGTGCTTTCCTCTTTTATACGCTGCAGCAGCGCCAGAGCCAGGCGTTTTTCACCCTCTGGAACGACGGGCGGGTACTCGACTTGCGCGACGTTTATCTCGTCCAGGGCGGGGTAGCGCTGACTGCCGCTAAGAAATCGCGTGACGATTTTGTACCAGCTTGCGCCTTTTTCGCGCAAAAACGTGAAGGCCTGGCTGTGGGTCGAGAGCCACTGGTAACCGGGGATCCTGGCCAAAAACGCGCGAATGGCTTCGGCCGGCAGGTAGGACTGCGCCTCTCGCACCAATCGCCCCCGCTCGTCCAGTCGAAAAAGTCTTGATTCCGCATTGTTCTGATAGTCCGTCTCGTGCCACACCAACAGCACAAGATCGGGGAAGTATCTTAGGCCCTCGTTTTGCAGAACCAGGAGTTCCTCCGCCGTGCCATGCCCCGACACGCTGAGATTGATGACTTCGACTTTTCGCCCCGCTGCCGTCAAGCGCTGTTCCATCCGGCTGAGAAAGGTGTTCTGCAAGTCCACCTCATAGCCGAGACCGAACGAATCTCCCAGTACTACAATGCGAGTAACCCCCGGCGGCTTTTCGTAAGTGAACTCACGATCGGCGCGCATGCCTTGTTTATTGATGCGAATTTGGATCTCGTAGTCCCGCGTCCGATGCAAGAATTGCATGTCGGGGGAATTGCCGCGAACGCCATAATAGGTCGGTTCGACGAACCGCGGCAGCATGGGCACCGGCGCAAAGGCTCGCAGAAACAGCTCGGCCGCCACCAATGTCCACGCGACAGCTACAAGCACGAATACTCCCGGGCGACTAAGGTTGCGTATTAATGATGATATGGCCATATCGTCAAAATGCGAAATAGATGAATTCTTGCCCGCCCGCGCTGGATAGCGTCCACAACGACATCAGGATGTACAGCCACACGTTGAGGCGCCAAAACCAGTGCCACCTGCGCATTGGGTTCAAATCGTTTGTTCTTTCTTGGATGACCTGAAACAGCAGCAGAAACCAACCGTAAAACAAGATGTCCTTGAGATCGCTGAAGGTCTGACCGGAAGCAACAGGATGCAGAATGATGCTTTCCAGAAAGATGCCGATGGTTTCGACGTTCTGGGCGCGAAACAACAGCCAACCGATGCAGGTGAAATGAAACATGAGCAGGCCCATCGCACCGAGGGTCCACCAGCGGTACGCGCCCCGTTCGGTCCGTAGATTCAGCGCTCGGTAAACGCTCAGGAGCAGTCCGTGATAAAGTCCCCACAAGGCGAAGTTCCATGCCGCGCCGTGCCACAGTCCGCCCAACACCATTGTCAGCGTTAAATTGCGATAGGTCATCCAGGGGCTGCCGCGATTCCCGCCGAGGGGAATGTATAGGTAGTCCCGCAACCAGGTCGACAGGCTGATGTGCCAGCGGCGCCAAAACGAGGACGGACTGGTGGCGAAGTAGGGCAGCCTGAAATTCACCATGATGTCGAAGCCGAGCAACTTTCCAGTCCCGCGGGCGATGTCGCTGTAGCCGGAGAAATCGCAGTATATCTGCAGCGCAAAGGCGTAGAGCGCGACGAGCAAAGTCAGCCCGTCAGTGGGCGCGACCGTTGACGAGAGACTATCGAACGGCTCGAAGCTGCGATTGACGATGGTCGCCATATTGTCGGCGATGACAAGCTTCTTGAATAAGCCCCAGAAAATGAGCCAAACCCCTTCGCGAATTTGCTCCCGTGAGGGCCAATGGCGCGGACGTTGGAACTGGGGCAACAGATGAGCGCCCCGTTCGATGGGGCCGGCGACCAGTTGGGGAAAGAACGCCAGATAGGTCGCAAACTCACTTAGTCTGTCCGTCGCCTTCATGTCGCGGCGGTAGACATCGATGGTGTAGCTCATGGTCTGAAAGGTGTAAAAGGAAATTCCCACGGGCAGCACGATGTTAAGTGTGACCCAGTCGGGCTGAACGCCGAGGATTCGCACATACAGTTCCGCAAAGCTGTCGGCGAAGAAATTGAAATATTTGAAAAAGCCCAATATCGTCAGGTTCGCGACGATGCTAGCCGTTACGATGAGCTTACGCAGCGCGCCTTCGGAAAGGTTGCGCACGAAGGGATAGACCGCATTGCCAAGTGCGATGGCGGTAAGAGTGGCGCCAAGAACTTTCCACCCGAAAGGGTTATCGAACAGCATGCTCCAGTCGACATGCAGCGAATACGCCAAGCCCTCCCGGGTGAGCCACAGAGCTTGCCATTGCGGCACCACGAATAGCAGCGCGCAGACGATCAGAAATGTACTTGCGGAGACGCGCTGCCGCACCGTGAGGGCGCCTCTGTCGATCAACAGTGCAGCGCAGTAGTCTATGACGGTGGTAAGGACGATGAGGAACAGAAACCGGACGTCCCACCAACCGTAGAATACGTAGCTGGCCACGAGCAACAGGTGATTCTGCGGGGTTAGCCTCTTCCGCAAGGACCAATAGGCGAAGAAAATGATCAGGAAGAAGATCGCAAATTCGGGTGAATTAAATAGCATGGTTCAGTTCGAGTCTGTGGCACCCCGGTCGTCACGAGGCTTGGGTGCCCATCGCGGCAGGCGATAATGACAAAGACCATATAGTATCCCAGAGGAATGTGACAGAAAATCGCTCGTCGCGGCAATCTGCGCCCCACTTTTTGCGGTGCGTCCTGACCGCCGTGTTGCGTCGGCGAAACGCTTGGAAACCGCCTAACGGCTGGGTTAAACTCGCCGCCGCGAGGTCGTTCCAAGACCTAGCGGATTTTTTGCGTGAGAGGGGTCCATTAAGTGACAACCATAGTCGTCGGGGTCGATTTTTCGCCAGTTACCGATGGCGTGGTTCGCGCGGCCCGCGAGTTGGCGTCACGCCTAAACGGCCATGTTTGGCTACTTCATGTGGCCGCGCCCGATCCGGAGTTCGTTGGCTACGAGGCCGGGCCCGACACGGTTCGCGATGCCCAGGCGCGACACTATCGGGAGGAGCACCGGCGCTTGAACGAACTGGGGCAAGAGTTCGCTAACTCGGGGCTTGCAGTGACCTCTTTGCTGGTGCAAGGGGCGACAGCGGAGAAGATTCTCGAACATGCCCAGCGTCTCAAGGCGGGCTACATCCTTTTGGGCGCCTCTAGTAGAGGTGTTGTCGGCGAGTTGTTCATGGGGAGCGTGTGCCGCAGCGTGGTCCAGGGCGCAACCTGCCCCGTCGCGGTGGTTCCAGCGGGTTTCGCAGTCGCCACCGATCCAGTGTTGTCTGGCTAGTCACCGGGTGGGACCAAACCAATGTCGGCTCTAATCGGCGTGCTATTGCTGCTCTTAAATATATGGGGTAACGCGGCATCAGCCCAAAACCTCTTCTACAACGGAGGATTCGAAGGTGGGGTCGATCACCGCTTTGCCGTTGAGCGCTGGTATATTTCCGGTCCCGCTGCCGTGACTCTGGATATGACAACTAAAACCGAGGGTCTGGTCAGCGCCAAGATTCCATTCTCCCGCCTCGCCAACTCGACCGCGCCGGTTACGATCGATGGTATCGGATTTCGCAGCGCCGTCCCGGTGGCGGCGGCCAAAAGAAAGCAGTACGAATTGTCTGTCTGGGTGCGCAGCGAGGACCGTCGCGACGGGCGGTTGTATATCACGACCGCCGGGATTGGCGACGACACCGCCAAGGTGCTTGCGGAGCGGCATTTCAGTGTCGGCAGGGAGTGGTCGCGTTTGAGACTGCCATTCCAGGCCGCAGCGTCGACGGGTGTTTACTGGGGCATCAACGTGAGAAGTTCAAGCCCGGGGCACCTCTGGCTCGACGATGTGGTCATCGCCGCAGCGGGCGCGCGTGATGAAGCCGCGGCTGTGGCCGGTATCGCCGTGGACAGGCCCGGCCACCTATTCTTTAGCGGTGCAACTCCCTATGTGAATTTGCGCGCCTACAACGGCGGCAATGCCATGGCGGCGCTGTCCTACACGGTCAGAGTGTTTGCGGTTGACGGCGCCGAGGTAGCCAGTGTCCCCGTGGTGCTCAACATCCAGCCCCAGTCCGGCCTGGTCGAAAAAGTGGAGCTTCCCGTATCTGACTTTGGTCTTTACCGTGTGACGCTTGAACAGGGGGCCGGCGGCGATGCGTTGAGCGAGGTTCACTTGGCCTATCTCAGGCCGGCGCGATCCGTTCCGCCTCAGTTCGCCCGCTTTGGCGCCTACGCGACCATCGCGCCCGAGTCGCTGACGGTGCTGTCGGGCCTGGGGTTCCGCTGGATTGCCACCTTGACCTCCAATGCGCGCCTGAACTATTGGAGCTTGGTGGAGAAAGAACAAGGCAAGTTTCTCTGGTACGACGCCGACGTGGAACTGGCCAAGGCGCACGGCTTCGAAATGATGTTCACGCTTGAGCCGTGCCAGACACCGACGTGGGCCCGACAGTATTCGAGGGAGAAGCGGCGCGAATTGTGGGGCCGCTACGTTGGCCGCATGGTCGAGCACTACCGTGGCAGCGTGAAGCACTGGACCATTGGCGATGAGATATGGGATGTGCGCGAAAAGTCGTACAAGCGCGACTGCTGGACCGATATGAAGGAGTATGCGCAGTGGCACAAGGTCGGTTACGAGGCAGTGAAGCGCGCGGATCCGTCCGCGCAGGTGATCTTGAATAGCCTCGATCAGTCCTTTCGCGAGGTGTTCGACCATATGCCGGCATCCTATGCCGATATCTTGGGTGTCAACGCATACCATTTGCCGCGGCTGCTCGCGCCGGTGCGTGATTTCGCCGCGAGAAAAGGCATCGACGAACTGTGGGCGCCCGGTATCGCCGTACACAATTTCCCCTTTTACGCCAATGCCGTGCCGGCCTGGCAGAAGGAACCCCTAGCCACGGACTATTGGTACGACAAAAATACCGAGTTGGTTCGCGCTGTCGCCGAGACACTTGGAATGGGTGTCTCGAAGATTTTCCACTATACGGCTAGCTATGTCGGTAACACGAACATCTACTCTCTGTTCGAGCATGACGGCAGCCCCAAGCCGTTGGCGGTGCAGTTTGCCGCACTCGCTTGGCTTCTTGATGGGACGCGAACGGCGAGCAACCTTCCATCCATCGGCGCGGATGTTGCAACAGCTTGGCGCTTCGATCGCGCCGATGACCGCTCCATCGTCGTGTTGCTGTTTAAGGACGCCGAGCCGCGCGGCGCGCGGTTGCCCGTATCCTGGAACCGCGATTGGATCTGTTTCGACCGTATGACAAACCCCTATCCCGTTGCGAACGGGCAAGGGTCGCGCATTAGCGGCATTCGTGACGGGTTTATTGCGTGCCAAAGTCGCCGAGGCCAAGCCGACGACCTGGTCAGCGCGCTCCGCGGCGCGCGTTTTGCCATGAATTGAAGTGGGTCGAGACATGAGTGTGACCAACGGCGCGGCGCAACCCGCAAGCGCGAGAAAGAACGCCATACTGTCAGCCGGACAAGTTATTGTCTCAGGCGTGATACTGTTTGTGTTATACCGCTACCTGTTCACCGAACTGGGTGCTGAGTCGCTTGGCGTGTGGTCATTAGTGTTGGCGACCGTGGGCGTGGCGCGCTTCGCCGAACTGGGATTGACCGGGACGGTTGTTAAGTATGTGGCCATGCACCGTTCGCGGGACGACCGGCCGCGCGCGGCGCAGGTGGCATCGACGGCGGTGGTGGTGACGTCAGTGGTCATTGCCGCGATAGGCGTCGCACTCTATCCCCTCGCGGCAATGTTCTTGCCGACGCTCTTGCACGGTGAATTTCTCGCCGTCGGCTTGGACATTCTGCCGCTCGCCTTCGTCTCGCTGTGGCTCAGTATGGTGGGTGCGATGGCCTCATCGGGACTGGAGGGCTGCCAGCGTTTCGACACCCGGGCCTATATTCAGATTGCTGGCAGTTGTCTCTATCTTGGCCTCAGCCTGGCCTGGGTGGGCGGCTATGGCTTGGTGGGCGTTGCGATGGCTCAGGTCGTTCAAGGTGCAGTGGTGCTTGTCGCCGGTTGGCTGGCGAGCCGTCGCGAACTGCCGCAGCTCCCGTACCTGCCGGTCAGAGCCCATTGGTCGGTGTTGAAAGAGATCTTCTCGTACAGCGTCAAGCTCCAGACTATCGCGATCATCCAGTTCTTGGTTGATCCCCTGACGAAGGCGCTCATCACCCACTTCGGCGGCCTGGCCTCCACCGGTCTCTACGAAATGGTCAGCCGCTTGCTGTCACAGTTGCGGGCGATTTTGGTGAACGCAAACAAGGTCGTCGTGCCGATATTCAGTGAGCTGCAGGAGCGGGAGCCGGAGCGAATTGGTCCGGCTTATACCAAGGCCATGGACATGGTGCTTCCGGTGACTGTTCTCTTCTACGGTGGCATTGCCGCGTCTATGCCGTTCGTTTCCGTTGTCTGGCTCGGTTCCTACAACGAAGAGTTCGTCGTATTCGGGCTAATTGTCTGTGCCGCGCTAATGGCCAACAACTTGTCGGTGCCGGCATATTTTGCCTACATGGGGATCGGCAACCTGCGGCCGCCCGTGACGGGCCACGTCCTGCTAGGTGTGGCAAATGGTGTGCTTGGGTTCGCCTTCGGCGCCGCTTGGGGAAGCGTTGGGGTCGTTTTGGGCTGGGCCGTGGCTATGACCGCTGGCAGCATTTACATCTGGGCGCGCTTTCACAGGGACTACGAATTGGGCCTTCCACAGGGCATCGGACGACGCAACGCATTGGTTGTGACCGTTTGCTGCAGCGGCTACCTCTTTTCCGCCGTGACGTTTCTTGGCTTATTCGGTGGAGTCGAAAACCAGTCGATTTGGATGCATGTGCTTGTGCCCTCGCTGTACGCGCTGGCGACCGTCTATTCCGCCGCTGTTCATCCTGCCAGGGTGATTGGCTGGTTGAGACGACCAGCGTAGTCGATCGGATAAGTAGCAGAACAAGGCGGATTGACAAGTGACTAAAACAGTTAACGCCCGGCCTCGGGTCGTTCACATCACCTGGTCGGCCGCTTTCGGCGGGATACAACGCGTGCTTTCCGATCTGGTGGCAGCGCAGGTTGCGGCGGGAACGATCCGGCCGGCAATTGTGGTCGGGCAAGGGGAAGGGCCATTCTCAGCTCATTACGCCGCCACCGGCGCGCCGGTCCATTACTGCGGCCTTAACAGCGGGTTCGATCTGAATCCAGCCAAGTACTGGCGACTGTATCGCGCGCTGAAGGATGCGGATTTGGTGCACATGCATGACTTCAACCCTTTTATCGCACTCACGGTTCTGCTGGCGCGCAAGCGAATCGTATATTTTGAGCATGGCAACTTTGGGATGGGTCGCAAACTCAAACGCAGCGAGATGCTAAATAGGCGCTTGCTCAGAGCCTTTCTCAATCATTGTGTCGAAGTGTTGTGCACCAATTCCAGGTTTACGGAAAGAGTGGCGATGGACATGTACAGTCTAGGGCGTGTCGGCAAACAGGTGGTGCCCAATGGTGCTGCAGTGGGCCGCGCAGCGATTGTCGGCAATGACCCATTAGTCGAGTCGCGCCTAACCGGCAAAACGGTAGTTGGGACGGCATCAAGACTTGCGGCCGTCAAACGCATCGATCGGTTAATCGAGGCGTTTTCGCTGTTGCGGCTGCAGCGTGACGATGTGCTCTTGTTGATTGTCGGCGACGGTGCGGAACGACAGCCTCTCGGAGACCTGGTAGCTGCGCGCAACTTGGACGACACCATCGTGTTTACCGGCTACAAGCAAGATGTGTCTTACTACCAGAGCTTGATGGACGTCTGCGTGATTGCGTCTCAAGGCGAAGCATTTGGTTTGGTCGCCGTTGAGATGCTTGCCTTGGGCAAACCAGTCATTGTATTCAACGACGGCGGCGGATTGGTGGAGATCATCGCGGGCGTGGAGCCCGACAACATAGTCGGCAGCGTTGATGATCTGGCCGCCCGCCTGCTCTTCTATTGCGACCATCCCGAGGAAGCGGAGCGTGGCAAGCAAAGGCGCATTGCCCACGCTGCCAATTTCAGCATCGAGGCCATGGAGCGGCGCATGAGCGACATATACCGCCAAGTTGTGGCGGCGTCAGATGGCGAGAGTTATGTGCGGAATTAACGGCTTTTTGGTGTCCGCCAATGGTTCGGTCCTGCCGGACGAGGGATTGGTCGCGGCGATGAATAACGCTATTCGCCATCGCGGTCCCGATGACGGCGGTGTCTGGCTCAGCCAAGACCATGGTCTGGCCTTGGGGCATCGGCGATTGAGCATTCTCGATTTGTCGCCTTCGGGTCACCAACCGATGATGGACGAGCGGGGCAATGTCATCGTTTTCAACGGCGAGATTTTCAACTATCGGGAGCTGAACGAGCAGTACCTGCCCGGTGAGCGCTTCCGGTCGACAAGCGATACTGAAACTATTCTCAAGATGTACGCCAGGTTCGGCGAGCGCTGCGTCGACTACTTCAACGGCATGTTCGCCTTCGCGTTGTGGGATGCACGGAAAGAGCAACTCTTTCTGGCCCGTGACCGCTCCGGCAAGAAGCCCCTGTATTACACGGAACGAAACGGTGTGTTCGCCTTCAGTTCGGAAGTAAAGGCGCTGCTAACCCTGCCCTGGGTTCGCGCCGAACTGGACGAAGAGGCGCTATATCACTTTCTGACCTTTAATCTTATGCCGCCGCCGTATACCGGTTTCAAAGCCATCAAGAAGTTCTTGCCGGCCCACAGTATGCGGGTGACCCGCCAGGGGATTTCGCACTACGCTGGCTACTGGGATATCGGCTACACGGACTGCACCGCACTGAGCGAAGCGGCCTTGGCTGAGCGCGTGCTAAGCGAGTTGCGCACCGCGGTGCGCTACCGCATGGTAAGCGACGTACCCGTCGGTTTGTTTTTCAGCGGGGGCGTCGATTCGAGCGCGATGCTGGCCTTGATGGCCGAGCAAACCGATAAGCCCATAAGGACGTTTTCCATTGGCTTTGAGGGTGTGGCCGAGGCGGATGAGCGCGCTCATGCTGCCGCCGTGGCGAAGCGCTACAACACCGATCACCATGAGAAAACGGTAGCGCGCGAGGAGATTTCGGGCTTCATCAGTCATATCGTCGAAATCTTTGATGAGCCGTTATCCGACACTACGGCGATTCCTATTTACTTTTTGGCGGAATTGGCGCGGGGTCATGACACGAAGGTCGTGTTGACTGGCGATGCGGCCGACGAGCTGTTCGCCGGCTATCGCGGTTATCGCAAATACATCGAATTGACGCCTGCCTATCGCGTCTACAGCCGCTTGCCGACGCTTCTCAAGCGCGGGGTCGCCGACATCGTTGAGAAAGTCCGCCCCTATTCCCCGGCAGCGGAGATCTTGCGCCGGGCCGAGAAGGGCGAGGAGCTGTTCTGGCCGGGGGCCAGCGGGCTCAAGGAAAGCGTCAAGCAAGTGATGTTGCGGAGTGAGTTTCTTGCGCGAAGTTCCGCGAGCAGTTCCAACGCGGTGATTGCGGGCTATCGGCGTGAGTTCGAGCGGCATCGGCGCAACAACAAGTATCTCACCGAATTGGATTGGATGTGCTATGTCGGCTACCGGTTTGTCGATATAGAGAGGTTTTTGTTTCGCAGCGACCGTCTGGCCATGGCTCATGGGGTGGAAACCCGCTCGCCGTTTCTCGATTCCCGCTTCGTGGATCTTGCGCTGTCGGTTCCGTTCAAATGGAAGTACCTGGATGGCGAACCCAAGCATCTGCTCAAGAAAGCGCTCGAACCGGTTCTCTCGAAGGACATCCTCTACCGGCGCAAGCAGGGGTTTTGCGTGCCGATTGAGGACTGGATTGGGCACGACATCGTGGGCGCGGTCGAAAGCCGCAAGAGAACGGTCTGCGAGGCGTTTCCAATATTCGACGCCGAGCGACTGACGGACCTCGTGAGCCAATACCGCGCCGGCAACAAGCACGTCGTCGGCAGTCTGTGGACGGTTTATTTTCTCATCAATTGGCTGGAGAAATGGTTTTAACCTTGGTCGATTCCGAACGTGCGTCGGATTTCCCATTTTTGTGACCTAGTTCCTTAGCTTTTCATCCCGTTCGTTCGCCAACCTGGAGTAACTTTCTTGGTTGGTCAGAGCGAAAATGATGCGTTTTTTTCGGCGCCGATTCGGCGCCTTTCTGGTGACGGGAGGCATTGTTCTCCTGACCGGTTTCTCGAACGGATTCGCCGCAGATTGGTATGTGCGGCCGGCGGGCGGCAGCTACGGCACGGAGAACGGCGTCGACTATGCAAATGCCTGGGATGGCCTGACCAACGTGGTGTGGGGATCGAACGGCGTCACGGCGGGGGACAGTCTCTACGTGTGCGGGCTGCACCTGCATACTGTCTCCAGCGGCAACTACATCGACACGCAAGCGGACATCGTGCCCGCCTCGGGAAGCAGCGACAGCGCGCGTGTCACCATACGCGGGGACTGTCCCGCTGATCCGGGCACCGTATGGGGCGCCTATAAATTGGCCCACGTCGCCTGGACCAACGAGGGCGGCGGCGTGTGGAGTATCGTCCTTCCTGGGAGTGCCTACCCCGAATGGTTCTTTCAGGATATCGGTCCAACGAGTTGGACGGTACTGGAGCGCGCCGACGACCTGACCGAAGTGGCGCAGATCGCCGGTTCCTTCTTCAGTCCGAGCTACAGCGGCTACGATAAGCTGTACGTTCATCTTACCGATGGCGGCGCTCCGCACAACCGGATCTTTGCCAACCGCTACGGCTACGAATGGAAGCTCGTTGGCACGCGCTACGTCACTTTGCGCGACCTCAAGCTGTACAATCCCCATTGGTTTTTCCGCTTCAGCGACGTGCCGACGGACCACGTTAGATTTCAGAATGTCGATATCCGCTACGGGGAGGGTTACCTGATGCACGTCGGGCGCAACGTTCAGAACCTCGAACTCATCGACAGCGAACTCAGTTGGGGCGAGAACGGCGTGTACACCACCAGCACCGCGCAGGATCCCAACTGGACCGCGAACAACTTGGTGGTGAGGGGTAACTATATTCACGATATCGGCGTGCGGGCTCACAATGGCGACGCCCACTGCGTTGGTGTCATGGGTGGCCACGGCGGTGTCGTCGAGGATAACATCTGCGCCAACGCCGGCTCGGGTGTCACCATTCATGCGTGGAACGGCCAGAATACCTGGGGGCACGTCGTTAGCCGCAACATCATCTCCAACATTCACGCACTTGGCGGCGGCGTAGCCCATGGCATCGGGACGTGGGGGCAAGAGGCGTTCACCGCCAACACGACAGACGGAATCGAAATCAGCAACAACGTTGTCTTTGATGCCGACCAGTGTTTTCGGCTTGCGTACACCCGCGCGCAGACGCTCTACAACAACGTCGGCATCAATTGCCGGGCCGGAATTTATCTGCCCACAGCGGCACCCACCGTGATTGCGCGCAATAACATCTTTCAGTTCGATCCGGCGTCTTCCCGTTGCACCTCCGCGGCGGGCTCCTGTCGCCATGTGGATGTGTTTTCCGGCGTGGGTGCGGTGCTGAATTTCGATCGCAACATTTACCACCCGGCTGGGACGAGCGACTTGTCCATGTATGCCCGTTTGGGCGGCGGATTGATAACGCTGGCTCAATGGCGTGCCCTGCTGCCCGGAGTATCCCTCAGCAGCAACGCGGCGAGCTTGTTCGATCCCAATTCCTTCGGCGCCGATCCGCGGTTTGTCAATGCCGCTCAGTTGGATTTTCGGCTTCAAGAATCTTCTCCAGCAATCGATGCTGGGGAAGATGTTGGGTTAACGCTTGACTTGGCCGGTTCGGCCGCGCCCAAGGGCACGGCGCACGACATTGGCGCGTACGAGTACGAAGCTCCGATTGTTTCGCTCGGTCAGTCCCAAACCCTGACAACACTCTCGAACCAGGTGACGTCCGACACGGGTGGCGCTCAACCCGATCCCTCCGGAACGGAGACCGTTACAACGACTGCAAGCAATGGGACCATGGGAGGTGCCGCGGGAGGCGGCGGCGCCGTGTTTTGGCCTATGTTTACTCTGCTGGGTTTGCGTTGGGGCGCAGGGCGCCTTCGGTGTGCTGCAACAGCGCCGTGTCGTCCAGTTCCCCGCGCCAGGTCTTGACGCCACGGTATTTCATCCACAGTTGAGCGCCATCCCGCGTACCGGCATACCAGCGTGCCGGCGCGTCGCCCATGCTGCCGCGGCCGTCGACACTTGATTCCACGGATCCGGCCCGACCGTTGACGAAGATCGTCATCCCCGTGGTCGGCGACTGGCGCACGGCGACGGCCAGCACTTCACCACGCCGCCACCGATAGTCGATCGTCGCGGTTGTCGTGACGCCGTTGACTTGTTTCTCGAAGATGAACCGGGGCTCGCCTTGATCGACGTAGACGCCCAGCCAGTTCGCTCCTTCTTCGATGCGCCAAATCCAATTCTTCCCCTCGGGGCGGATATCGTCCGCGGCGCTCTCCAGCGCAAAGCTGTCCACGCGGGAAAAACCATTCGCGAGTCCCTCCGGCCATGCATCGCTATAACGATCCGCTTCCCGTGCAGCGGCGGCGCCGAAAGTCGGCAGATCCGGCATGGGCGCGCCGCCTTGCGTCAGTTGCGGCATGACGAAGTAAAAGTCCGCCGAGCCGCTGTGCGCTTGAATGGCCAGGCGCTGGCCCGCCGGGGCGTCGGAAAGAACCTGCACGTAGCGGACGAACAGCGGCTTGTGAAAGTCGAATGGCGACCGGAAGCCCGATTGAGCCGCGGAAACGCGGGTCTGGAAGCGGGGGTTGGCTTCTTTTGCCGAATAATCGGGCGCGGCGAGATAGTAGAGGGAGACATGGTGGTCGGCAGTCGCCGTGGGCGTCGCCTCGGCGTAGAACAGCGGCAGTTCAAGTGTGAAATTGCGCGATGTCTTGTAGGCCGTTACGGCGCCGAAGCGCCCTAGTCCGGAGCGGCGCAGAATCTCAGCCACCGGCTCGCCGTTGATCTCGTCCACGATTTCCAAGTAAGGACCATCCATTGAGCCGGTGGTCGCGACAACATCGAAAGTGGCCACCGTATCGTTGTCAGCGTACTCGCGCGTCCTTGCCGCCTCCTGGGGAAATGCGTTGCAGTTGCACAGGTTGCTGAACCCGGGCGCCACTTCCAGTCCCTCTACGCCAGTGAACCTCGCGTTATAGAGGTTCTTGATCACCTCGCCGGCCAGCTCCAGGTAGCCATTGCGGCTCGGATGAACGCCGTCATCCGAGCGATTCGGAAGCCATCGAAACGCCGCGGCAGGGTCTTCGAACAAGCCCATGGCATTGATGTACGTTACTTCCGGGTGTGCCGGTGAAAGTGTGTTCTGCAGATAATCGTTGATGCCGCGCATCCAAGTCTCCATGGTGGGCGTGCGGCTCGGGGTCGAAAAGTCGTAGGGCATGAGGCCGATCAAAAGAATCTTCTCGATGCCGTGAGCGCTTGCCTCGTCCACCAACGCCGCGAAATCGTTCTTGATCTGTTTTTCGATTTCGTTGAGGTGCAGGCGACCGCCGCCGCTGTACGTCAGCCCGCCGGGCAGGCCGCTAATGCGGAAAGCGGCCGCAGCGTCAGTGGAGTCGGGATGGCTGTAACTCCATGTGCCATTGAAGGCGTCGGGCATGATTCCACTGAGTGTGACGGTTTCGCCGCCAGTCGAAGCCCATTTATAACGGCCCTGAGCGGTCATCGGCGCGGTAGTTCCGCTCCATTCCACGGTGACTAAATAGTCACCGCCGCCGGCGTCGACGATGCTGCGCACAGAGGGCGCGGCGCGGGTGATGCTGTTGATCCCACCTTGCAGAATCACGTAGTCGAACGGCCCATGGGCACCGGTGAGGCCGCACTCGGGACGGGATCGCGGCGCGCTGCGTTGGCCGTCGATGACGTCCACATGGCCCGAGCGCAAGTTTACCCGTCCAGCTCTTCGCAAGTCGTCTACCGTGACCGCTTCGCCGTGTTCGAAGCTTCCTTGGCCAGATTCGATTGAAACTTGCGCTTCGGCGTTATTCGTTTCCCATGTCCCGGAACGCAGAACGACGGCTGTCACGGTGGCGCTCGCGCCGCTGCTTTCCCCCCGAAGGATGTCGCCGGCCTGCAAGGGACTGGACCCGCCGTTGTAGATCTCGATGACGTCACGAGCGAACCGCTCGCGAATCTCCCACATCATGTCGCCCTCGCGACCGCACTTGTAAACCGTACTTCCCAGCGCTTCGCCGACGGCGAGTTGGTAGCCGATGAAGACGTTGTCACTAATGGAATCGCCGATGCTCATGCCGCGGGCGAATTTGGCCCGGCGAATGTCTTGGCCCGGGCCCGCGACAATCTTGCCGGTGGCGGGATCGCTGGAGCGGCCGTTGCTGGTGGTAAACACGGCGCTGCCCTCGACCAGGTCGGCCGGCGTCGAGTCGATGCCCTGTGCAACGCGAGTGTAGCCAACCTGGTGGACGGTGAGGGGGCGCGTGCCGGCGATGTCGGGGTAAATGACAAGATAAGTGGAACGGTCCTGATCGTAGGGCGGTGTCAGAAGAGAGTATTCGAGGGGATTGGTGTCCGCTGCCACGATGTCGAGGTCCGTCGGGATACCGTCAATCGGGTTGTGGCGCAATCTGAAGATCTGGCCGGCTTCGCTGGCGGAAACGCGCACGGCATAGCGGTATCGTTCCCCCGGTTTCTCGTCGATGTCCAACTGCTTCTTGATGTGGCCGAAGGCGTTCGTCGGCGTGGCGATGCTTTGGCTGATCGCAGCGCCGTTGGTTTCCCAGTCTGCGAGGCTCAGTGAGTCAGGGTTGAGATTCTCCTCTCGTCTTGCTCCGGCGAATATGGCCTCGTTCTGTGCCACCTGTTGCACTTCGCCACGGTGGTTGCGAAAGTATGCCGGACTTGCACGTTCAAACGTTGCGCCTGGTGGAAGCATTGCTTGGGTGAAATCGATGTCCACGAGCAATTCGGCACCTGCCGGAACAGACTCCGGCGCATCGGGCGCGTCAATCGGATCTGGGTTTGAGTCTTCGCCGGGCGGCTGCGCGCCGTTGTCACCGCCGCCCTCCGGCGACTCGGGGGAACCAACAATCGGTACGGTCGTGTCGGTAGCGCTCCCACTGCCGCATGCGGACAGGAATAGCAGGAAGGCCGTGCACAGGGCCCGGAATGCGACGGCGGATGCTGGCCCCATCGATTTACGTTTATCCAAAATCGAAGGGAACCGCGACCGGTTACGGTTTGCTGTAGTCGAGGATTTCAATGGGTTTAGAAACTGGTTCCGGGTTGGTTGAAAGAATCGCTCGCGGTTATTTCACAGCTTCGAGATTCAGACTGATTGGATATTCCTTGCCGCCGTAGACAATCTTCTTCGAGGCCCAGTCCTCAAATTCATGGTATTCGCAGCGTTCCGGATCCCATTCGCGCACTAACGAGAACCCCGCTTGTTTCAATTGGGTCGAGAGCCACTCCTGATTGAACACCAAATGGTGAACATCATAGGCGTTCAGGTGACTGCCTAACAGTGGCGACCTAATGGCTTGGACTTGGCGCCCCGCATCCTGGTAGATATCGATGATGCGGTCGAAATCGGGCACCGATACCCTCAGAACACCATTTGGTTTGAGTATGCGTTTCATTTCGGTCAATGTGGCGGATAACTCAGTAGCTGTTAGATGCTCAAGGATGTGACACATATAGACGAGATCAACCGACCCGCTTTCGAACATTGGCAAATTGGTGACATCGTTCTTGATCACATGGACGTGAGGATAGGGCTGCGCGTCCACATTGACGAATTCAGGACTGTTTATCTCGCCGCAGCCAATATGTAGAAGCAGTTTTCCATCAGCGTTCGTTGGCCACTGGGGGGGCTGAAATCGTCGTTTCACGAAACCCAAAGAGCGCCGTGTTTCTTGCTTTAGGTAGGCAATACGTCCCGAAATCATTTCTTTCCCCCAATGGTGGTCGGTGTCATCAAAATGCAATATTCCGTGCCGGCGGATATTCTCGATCATCCAGCGTCGGCTAGGGCGCCCGCGGCCAGTGGCGTGCGCGTCCGATTCATGATTCGCTTGACGCGCGCGCGGCGCAAATCCTCAACTGGCTCGGCCACGTATTTCACCAGTACCAGACTGGCGAGTACCGAGAGTACAACTGCGAATTCGCCCAGATACATGTCTAACCCGCTTCGTGTGACCAACGGCGTGACCGACTCAATGATGAGAATGTGAACCACGTAAATGGGATAGGACAACTCGCCAATGCGGCTGTCCCACTTCCATCCGGACGTTAAGCGGAAAATCAGCGGGATAGCGACCGCCGCCAGAGCGTATAGGGTCCAATTGACCAGTTGTACGTACGGACCGATGTTCGGAATGAACTGGTAACACAAGACGACGCCGAAGAATCCGAACACGATGCAGTAGACGGCGGGCGCAATCAAATTGACTTTGGACAAGCGGACATAAAGCCGGTAGCCGACTACGCCCAAAAGGAACAGGGCAAGTTCGCACGGGAAAAATCGGTAGGTCCAAGGATCGTGTGTACCTACGGCGAGGTAGATCGCTGCGCGCGTGGCAAGGCTTAAGGCGATCAACGCGAACAGGACTGACAGGCGCCGCCGCACAATAAATGGGGCGATCAAATAGAACATCAATTCGATGCCCAAGGTCCAAGCTTGGGGTACAAGAAGGAAACTGTGCAGTTGGGGGTCGGTTTGTTTGAAGTCGGGCGTGAAATACAATGCGCCGGTCGCGCTATCCAGACCGAGGAACATCACGAGGTCCTGCCCAAACAGGATGACGTTAGTCAGCACAAGGTAGCATAGGGATGCCGCCCCAATGGACGCACCGTGCTCGAAATATGAGGCCAGGCGTCCGTTGCCGCCGTCAAAAAAGATGGCAACAAGCGCCACGGTCACAGTCAGCGCGGCCACGGCCCAATAAACCGGCAGCAGGCGCAGCAGGCGATTGGACATGAATAGGCGGTAGCTGCCCGGACCGGTGTACTTGGTATCAAGTATCAGGGCCATGTAGAAGCCGGAAATGATGAAAAAGATCTCCACCGCCACCAAGCCGCCCGTTAGACGAAGGCCGAGAAAAGCATCGGAGTGGCCTATGACAACCGCCAAGGCTAGAATGACACGAAGTGCGCCCATACGGCGAGTCTAGCGAATGTATGTTACAGGACTGTAATATGGTGGGCCGGTTCCTTTGGGCCGAGGTCGTACTGCTGGTTCTGCGCGAAGTTTGTTACAATTCGTAGCCAACGGTTGGCCCGTTTTCCTTATGCCGGCCGGTCTGGGAGCAAGCATCATGATCAACGAGCCGCGAGTGTCCATTGTCACCGCGACCTACAATTCGGCCAAGACGGTGGAGGATACCCTTCGCAGCGTGATCGGCCAGACTTACCGCAACATCGAATACATAATCGTTGACGGCGGGTCCACGGACGGGACGCTGGACATCCTCGACCGCTACCGTGATCACATTGCTGTGTTGATCTCGGAGCCGGACGGCGGGATCTACGATGCGTTTAATAAAGGGGTGCGGCGAGCGCGCGGCGAGATCGTTGCCATTCTCAACAGTGACGACTGTTATCACGATGAAACAGTGATCGAGGATGTCGTTGCCGCTTTTGTGGAGCACGACGTCGACCTGGTTTACGGGGACATGGAACTGTTGCTCCATGACGGCTCGGGGCAGCGCCGCTTGATTAAGGCCGATATCGGCGGGCTCAAAAGCCGAAGTACTCTGCATCATCCTGCGGTCTTCGTCGCGCAGCGCGTTTACCGAACCGATCTCTACGACGACAGCTACCGATTGGTGGCCGACTACGAATTTATGTTGCGGTTGCACCTGGCGGGCAAACGCTTTTTCTACCTCGAGCGGCCGCTAGCCGTCATGCGTACCGGCGGTGCCAGTCACTCGCGGCGAATTTTTGCTGAAGCATTCCGTGTCCATCGTCAGTACTTCGGGCTGCCCTACGCCGCCTACCGCTTCACCGCCATGTATGGATTGCAGTGGGGAAAAGATCTGCGCACTCGCGTGCTGCGAAGGGTTCTGCCGGACCGCGTATTCTCGTCACTCAAAAAATACTGGTGGAGTTTGCGGTTCAACACCAAATCGTAGCCGCGAGCGTGCCCGCAGGGGGCGAATGGTTGCGATTAGTGCGCACCAAGGTGTCGTATAGACAGGCCGATTCCGACCATAAATAGCAATCCGAACAATACCCCGCCGCCACCGGAATCGCCGCTTGGAGGCGCAGCAGCATCGCCATCGGGAGCAGGCGACGGCGTCGTGTCGGAGCCGTTGGAAGCAGTCTCGGCCAGCGCGCCGTTGTGCACAATGATGCCGTTGCGAACACCATCCTGATCTCCGGCTCCGCCGTCCTCGACACTAAATGTAACGACTTGCCCATCCAGAGTCTGCGCCACGTCGATGGCGCCATCCAGCGCACGCCACGGATTGGCTGCCGCCGGCGCGGCCGGTGCATAAAGGATGACGGTGACGGTGTTGGTCGCCACGCCTGTTCGCACTGCCTTCACGCGAAGGCCGAGTGCGCCGAATACGAACCGCACGACCACATTGCCGTCGCTACCCCTTGGATCGTCAACGGCGTAGCCGTGCAGTCGTTCCAGCGTACCATCTTGGATCGCGATGCCAAAGATACCGCCGGACTCTGTGTCGTGGAATGCGACGATACCTTCCGATTCATCGGGCACGCCGTTTTGGTTTACATCGGTGGGGCCCGCGACTTCCAGTGAGTCGGTCAAGCCGTCGCCGTTGGTGTCGCTTTCATCGATGGCCTGTGAGGTGACGGTCAACACATCGCTCCAGGGCGAGTCCAAGGCCGAGCTGTCGATGTGCCGGAGCCTCACAAAATAGGACTTTCCGGGCGCAAGGAGCAGGGGCGGCAGGGACAGAGGCTCGATATTTTCAGTCGCGCTGAGCGTGTTTCGGTAAATCAGCGCAGTGTCCTCAAACTGACCGTCGCCGGCGATCTCCCAGTCGGCATGAGGTGCGACTTGGCGGTCTGGTTCATCAATGTCGGCGAATGGGCTTCCGCTCAAGCCGGCGCCACTCAGAGGTAACGGCGCCGTAAGCGGTTGAGCGGAAGGTTTCGCTGGGCGGTGTGCCGCCACCGTGTCGGCCGGGGAAAGCGGATCGGCGTTGTGTTGTACCTCGGCGCCATCGGAATCGCCGTCGCCGTCGGAGTCGGAATTGTCCGGACGAGTTCTTAACGCGAATTCGCGGCCATCCGGTAGGCCGTCCTGGTCGTAGTCCGTGTCGGCGCCGGCCGTGGCGAGGTCGCCGAAGAATTTCATTTCCCAAACATCGGAGAGTCCATCGGCGTCGGTGTCGAGCGAAGCTGGGGTTGTCGAGACGAGAAACGTGATTGACTCGGACGGAGGTCGGTGCTGAAACGTTAGAATGCCGTCGGCGTCGGTGAGCACGTCAGTAAGCGTCTCAGTTCCCGCCGTGACGCGGTAAAAGGCCGAAGGAGCGAGTTGACCGATTCTCACTGTCAGCGGCGATTGCACCGGGCGCGAGTCGTCGAGGATGAAATGTCGTTCGCCGCCGCTTGTGGTGTCCCACCGGGGGACGGCGAGGTCCCACATCCATCCATGGTCGTTCGCATTGAAGCGGGTCGACGGTTGGATATCAAGTTGAACCGGCTGCCCGGCAACACCCGCCTCCAGGATTCGATACGCGCCGTCGCCGTAGACGCGCACCTTGGATTGCGGCTGCAGGGCATTCACGCCGAACCGCAACGCGGGTTGGAGCTCCAAGGCGCCGATATCGGCCGTGCCGACAATGGGCAAGCCGGACGCGTCCTGCTGAGCAGGCGCCGTGTCTTGGGCCGCATCGACCGTCGGGGACTCGGCGAGTGGGCGCAGGGAGGACGGGTCAAGTACGGCGTCGGCGACCAAAAAACCACCTTGCATGACGCCGTCCGGCGCAATGTTGAGGACGCTGTTTTCGGCATAGAGCGCGAGCGGCCCCGCCTGCAAGCCGCGGCGGAGCGTCGCACCGTGGAGCGGGGCAATTGAAATCGAATTGCGCAAGCGGAAATTTTCGCCCTGCGCGACGATGTTGGCCTGGGCGAAGCCGACAATGGTAGCGTGATCGACAACGACATTGTCTCCCGCGACGACCAAGCCGTAGGGAACCGCGGTCGCCGCGGCGGCGATAAGCGGGTAGTTTGCAATTGCGTTGTCTTTGTTTATGGCGTGTTTGGCGAGTATCTGCGGCTTGAGTACGGCCGCCATCACGGCGTGCCCGGCTTCATTCGGATGCAGATCATCGCTTACGTAGAGGCCGCCAACATCGCCGTTCCATCCTGAGATTTTCTGCATTTTGTGGGAAACGCGCGCGTAGCGGCAGCCGGCCTGCTCGCAGTATTCACCCACCGCGGATTCAACGGCATTGGTCCCAACCGTATTGGGGACGGTTGCGCTTGCGCTTTGAATATTGGTGCCGGCGTAAATGATGTTCATGACCCCGAGATCCTTCAAGGCCGCTAAGGTCGCCTTGATCTGCCTGGCGACATGGTCCGGACCGCGGCCGGCGTTGAGGTCGTTGACCCCGATCATGATTACCGCCGTATCAACCTGTTCTGCAACCGCAAACTCCTGTGCCATCACATGGACGGTGTCCGATGTCGTTCCGGAAATGCCGAGGTGCCGATCCGGCTGCCCCGGCATGTGGACGAAACTGTAAGAGGCCATGTCTGCATCAGCCTCGAGCAAGTTGGGATAGGCCACTCGCGCGTCGACGTTCAGTCCATAGGTAATACTGTCGCCGACGAACATGATTCTCTTTGCTGTCGGTTCGATGATTTGTTTCGATCCAGTGGGCGGTGCCCAAGCGCCAAGCATGGCTAACCCGGCGTTGTCGAAACTGACTTGGTTGATGCCCATGGGGATGCCCGCATCGACGCCGCGGCCGATGGCAAACGAACCAGGTTGTAGTGCGGGTAGATTGTCGAAATCGAATCCGGGGTCGAAGTAGTAGGTGGTGGCGTCCTGGATGAAGTCCGCTGGTACAGCCGGGCCGGAAAGCCTCAAACGGGTATAGGCCAGCGAAGTGCGTGGGGACGGCGCTGCGGGATTAAAGATCAAGTTGTGGTGTACCTCCAGTCCGTCCATGATGTTTCGCAAATTCGGCATCGAACTGGGTCCGTAGAAAATGTTGTTTATGATGGTGACATTGCCATAGCTGCTACTTTCGAGGTCGACCACGGTGGTGTAAAGAAACGTGTTGTTGATGAGTGTGACCGCCTTCGCCTTTCCGGTGAGAGCGGGATAGAGAATTGTGTTGCGGAAGAAGCTCGCGGTGATGGACAAGTCTTCGCCGGCGAAGCGCAGAACGTCCCGCATATCGTGTAAGTAGGCGCGGCGAAAGGCCAGTTTGGAGCCGGCGGGGCCGACACCGCCGATGAACCGGCTTCCGCCGAAGGCTTCGATGTCTTCAAACTCTAGGCTGATCGCGGTATCAAGGTAAAAGAAAGACTTGTCCGAGCTAATCGGAGAGCCGTCTGCAAACACCGACTGATTGAAGCGCATGTTGCGAAAGACAGTGGTGCCCGTGCTTGCAGCCGCTCCGCGGAATACGTAGCTGCGAGGCGCCGTGGCCGAAAAGCGCACTTCGGCGGTACCGCCCTGGGCTGCGAAAACCAGGGTGCTGTTCGCGCCGGCGCCGCCCCATAAGTTTGTTTCACTGGCGCCTTCATCAAAATACTCACCGGGTGCGACATGAACGGTATGCTGTGACGCTGCCTGGACCAACGTGGCCCAGGCTTTGCCGATGGTTCGCCACGGTGCATCTGCTGAGCCATTGTTGGCGTCATTGCCGGAAATGCCGTCGACGTAGTAGTCGGCCGCAAGAACAAACGAGGGTGCCATTGCAAACAATAGCAGCGACAGCATGGTGATGCGAACAACGCGCGTCCGCGCTGGAATGATCTGTCGGCTGTTCACGGTGTGTGACTTTAGGATCGCTTTGGCGAGCGGCTGGCAACCCGGTTCGCTGTCGGTATTATTAGGGTTTGGAACCCAGTAGAGTTCTTTAGTGCGGCAAGTATATGGTCTTTCTTGTGACAAGTGTTCGTGAATTTTGAAGTTGGCCTGTTGTCATCAAACGGTCACGTAGCGTGTTTAGCCTTACGAAGGTTTTGGACCTTTGGCTCCCCAATCACTTTGATTTCCAATCATGAATGACTTCAACGCATATTTTTCCGGCCAAAGGCTCTACGGCGACGATTTCGATCCCGATCAGCTCGCCGCCTGGTACGCCGACGAGAAAGAAGGCTATGCGGACAAGGGCCACAAGGACCGCTCTCAGTACACCTACACTTACCATGCCCTCAATACAATGCATGGCTTTCGCTACATATCGAGGCCTCGCTTAGAGCAAGTACTCGGCCTGGGCAGCGCGTACGGCGATGAGTTTAAACCGATCATAGACCGGATCGGCAAGTTGGTGGTGGTTGATCCGTCGGATGCTTTTGAAGTGACCCGTTATGAGTCGGTGCCCGTGGAATACGTCAAACCGCGAGTCGATGGCGTGCTGCCGTTTGCGGATGACACCTTCGATCTGGTTACGAGTTTCGGTGTTCTGCATCACATTGCCAATGTGTCGTTTGTCCTGGGTGAGATTCATCGCTGCTTGGCTGCCGGTGGTTATGCACTTATCCGGGAGCCTATTGTCTCTATGGGTGACTGGTCGAAGCCGCGCCATGGTTTGACGAAGCGAGAGCGAGGCATACCATTCGACCTGTTTAGAGAAATGGTCAGCAGGGCGGACTTCGAAATCGTCAAGGCAACGCCGTGTATCTTTCCGCTGACCCGGCGGATTCTGGGGAAGGTCGCGAAAGCGCCCTATAACAGCAACCTTGCGACACGCCTTGACACCGCGCTGTGTTCCCTGTCGAGTTTCAACCGGACTTATCACCGTACTCGAACGTTACAGAAAATCGGTCCGACCTCGGTGTTTTTCGTGTTGCGCAAGCCGGCATAGGCGGTCAACGCGGCGGCTTTTGCGCTTCGCAAATAATCGAATCGACGGTTCTATCCGCGAGTTCGATGCCGTGTATGCCCGGTATGGCGCTTTCGAATGGCGCTTTGGATTCGGCGGAAAAACCGGTTTCTCGCAGGATCTCCAGCAGTCGGGGTGCGCTATACATGCAATTATGCGGAAAGCTCACGAAAGGGCCGGAGAGCCTTTTGAGGAGGCTTGCGTTGTCAGGGACGTAGCATACGCCCAGGGCATCCACAAAATCATCCGCCTTGATTCTGCCTAACGTGTAGTAGTTGACGAACGCGTCCAGATCCGGCACCACGATACGCAGAACCCCGCCGGGTTTAAGCACCCGAAAGCACTCCTTTAGGCAGTGACGGCCTTGCTGCTTATTGAGGTGCTCGAGCGTGTGTGAGCTGTAGATATGGTCCACAGAATTGTCGGCCCAAGGAAAAGTCTGCCGCAAGTCGTGGATGACGATGCCGTCAGGCCAGTCCGTGCGCAGCACGTTGAGGCGACGAATCAATGAGGAAACCACAGGAAGCCGTGAAATCCGCGCTCCAAAGGCATAGTCGACGTTGATCCAATCGTAGGGCGTGTGGGTGCCGCAGCCCAGGTTAACCTGTGTTGTCATGCTCATGCCTCCAAATATGGAGACATTATGGTGATCAACTATGACGATTTTGTTGCCAGCGGCGCGCTACTCGAATGTCTTGTGCAGTGTAACGCCGCAGTAAGAATTCCCACCTATAGTCATTTCTTCACGATTTCTCATGTTGATTTGGTTTCGGTGGGCGATGTTGACCAGCAAGCAGAATGTTAACGAGTCAGGTGGACCTGCGAAGCCGCAGCGACCGCATTGCCGTGACGAAGGTCTCGATTTTGTCAAAGGAATGCTAGTCGTCGGGATGGTCGTATTCCACAGTTCGGTTTTGTTTATCCCCGAGCCGACGATGTCTCACGTTATTCGCGCGCTCGACTTCATCGGGGGTAGCTGGGTCTTTATCAGTGGTTTGATTGTCGCGCTGCATTACGCGCCCCGCTTCATGAATGCCCCACGTTTTTACAGCATTCGCTTATGCCGTCGAGGCATAAAAGTGCTGCTGGTGTTTGGGGTGCTCAATCTCCTCATCATAGAAGCGGGCTTGTCCCGTTATCCTGGTCCCTTCGACTGGCAGTACGTTTGGACCGTGCTGACTGCGGGAGGCGGCCACCTGTCTTCGTTTGAGGTGTTGTTGGGGATCGCCTACATGCTGATGCTTTCGCCGATACTCCTGGTTTCTGGTCGTACGGGGCTGTACCTGGGTGCGGCACTGGTATTGGGTATCGGGCTGATGGGGGAGTCCGGTTATACGTTGCCGACCAACGTATGGGTCGTGCTGTGTGGGGTCGGGGGGTATGTCTGCGGGGTAATCTTACGCCACGAGGCGTTTGGTCAGGCAGTCGCGTCGAAACAAAAACGGGCGCAACTCCTGGTAGTCGCGGTTGGGGCCATCGCCACCTACTACATGCTAGTTTTCCAATACGAATTCAGTCGTATTCATTTGCACACCTATTTATTAGGCATTGCCGGCATTCTGGGGACATCTTATTTGCTCTACCCTGTTGTTCGTCGCGCACCCTACCTTGAGGGATTGTTGCGGCTCTGCGGCCGCTATTCGTTGGTGGCCTATATCTGGCAGATGGGCGTGATTTGGAGCTGGCATGGGATTGCTCGCGCTACGGCCGTGGACGTTCCTTTTGTGATTGATTTCGCGATTGTATTTTCTGTGTTGTTAGTCTCGTTATGGGTCTTGGACGCAACCATTCGCCACGATTGGCGCGCTAGGCGCGCCTATGAGTTGGTGTTCAATTGATTGAAGCATCGTTGTTCCAAAGGTGATGGTAAAATGCCGCCCTTGTTGCTTATCGGGGGTTTAGGCTGCATCCGCCGCAAAATTAGAAATGGGGTTCGTGGCATTTTTCTCGAAGGCTGAACTTTGGCTGCGCGAGTCGACGACGTTGTTGCGCGGCGCCTTATTGCGGCGTTATCTGCGCCTGCACGGCTGTCCCGTCGGCAAAGGCTTAAAGTGCAAGCGGTGGCCGCTGTTCCATAGGCCACCCCATGGCAATATTGAAGTGGGGGACGGCGTGTGCTTCGGTTATGGCGTGTCCCTATGGGTGGCCGACAATGCCCGTCTCTTCCTTGGGGATTACGTACATCTTACGCATAATGTGGTCATAAGCGCCCACGAGTCGGTGTTGGTGGGCGCGCATACGCAAGTCGCGGAGAACGTTTCGATACGCGACAGCGACCATGAGGCACGCGCCGGTTGCCTCATTTCACAGCAAGGTTTTGTCTCGGCGCCCGTCGCCATAGGTGAGGACGTGTGGATCGGGGCGTCCACTACGGTGCTTAAGGGCGCCCAAATCGCTCAAGGTGCTGTAATCGGTGCCAATTCGATTGTGCTTGCCAAGTCAAACACTGAGCCATTCGGAATCTACGCGGGTTCCCCGATTCGCCAAGTGGGGCGGCGTCCCCGCTAAGCCATCGCGGGGCGGCCGATATGCCTCGCGTTGCGTTTTGTCATGTTTTCGTAATCAAACACTCCTAGACTTGGCGCCCAATACCACTCATAACTCCAATGGCGACTGACCGCACCCAGATCGACCAGCGCAACGCGGAACTTCGTGACAGTGGCGGTGCTAGGCGAGTTCCTAATGTGCTGCTGCCCGCGATGGCGGCAGGCTGTGCGAGATTGTCAGGCGTCAACTGAGCAAAATTTGTGAAAAGGGCCATTGATTTGCTTTTGCGCCGCCGTCAGCCGGTCGTGCCGTGTCCGGCGGCTTTTGGTGGTCACCTGCGCCTCGACGTAGATCACCTCGTTGAGCTGGCGCTTCCTGCTGACAGCGGGGAAAGCCGCTTTGTATTCCAGCATCGCTGGCACAAGCTTGCTTTCTTCGCTCTGCGCGAAGGATTGCAGCTTACGCTAAACAAGATTCGTGCGTCCCGCCTCCACCACCAAATAAACCAGCGGCTTCGGGTGGTCGTGGCCATCGGTCGGCGCGAGGGTGATGGCGCGTTGATGGTGGCCGCCGGCCCGCAGCCGAGCCCCGACTTAGAGCGAATGAGCTTTCCTGAGGTTATGTGCGTCGACGCACCGGATGAAGCAGGCGCGAGAATCATTCTCGCGCGGTTGCGGACGTGGTTGGAATGGCATCCACAGAGTTTGCGCGAGTTGCATTTTTATTCGCCATTCTCCGGGCGAAAGCTGAGCTTTACGGCTGGGGCCGCGTTGGACGAATGGCAAGCACTGCCCGATCAGCCCGAGTACTCCGAAACTCGTTCCCTGAGCAAGCCAGTGCGCCAAGTCGCCTCGGGAGCGGTCAGGGCCGCAAAGCCAGGTTCAGACGAAGGCAGGCCACAGCTGTTCCTGATAGGCGCCGGTGCGTACCCTTGTGCCTACATTCTTCCGCTGCTTCCTTTTCAACGTTGTACGGTCGTCGACATCAATCCCGTAACGGCGGCTGAAATCGGCTCGCGTTTTGGGTTTGCGAATTGGGCCTCTCAGGTAGATGACGTGTCGGACCTGATCGCCGCTTCCGCGAACCCCGTGTTGGTCGTTGCGACGTATCACTCGACCCACCTCGAGGTAGCCGAAACCGCGTTGAAGGCGAATCCGCGTGCCAAAATCTTCATCGAAAAGCCGCCGGTGACGACCCATGAGCAGCTTGAGCGGTTGCTCCAGTTGCGGCAGGAAAGCCGGCATTTCATCGAAATCGGCTACAACCGCCGCCACGTGCCGTATCTCAGTGCGTTGCGTGAAACTCTGCATGCGCTGGGCGAGCCGGTAACCATGACCTGCATCGTCAAGGAACTCAACATTCCATTCACTCATTGGTACTACTGGCCAACGCAAGGCACGCGCATAACCGGCAATGTAAGCCATTGGTTGGACTTGGGTATTTTTCTAATCGGGAGTAACCCGATCGAGGTTGCCACTGTTGCGGCGTCGGCCCATTTTGTCGCCGACGAGGTTGCCATCTCCATCCGATTTGGTAATGGGTCGCTGTTGAACATCGTCGCCAGCGACCGGGGCAATGGGCTGCGCGGCGTTCAGGAATATATCGAGATCCGCTGCGGGGATCTTACAGTCAAGGTCGACGACTTTATGAGATTCGAGCGGCTGCTCGGCGGGCGAAACAACGTGAAGCGTTGCTGGTATCGCGATAAGGGTCACCAACGCATGTACCTTGATTTTGTCGAGAGGGTTAGCCGGGGCGTGCAGCCGTTCTATCCCAGCACGGATTTGGCCACATCAACTCGTTTGTATCTTTCCGTCGTGGACAGCTTGTTGGGAAAAGCAAGTGAGCGCGCGGTTGGACAGCGCGAGCCCTCTGCGAGGGCGCATGCGCTGCTGCCAAGAATGATTGCAGGAGGCCTAAGGTGAGCGAAGTTGGTGCGCCATTGGTTGAATCGTCTGTTTACACGGGCGGACAGGCGAGTCTCACGACGCCTGGCGGTGACACCGCCCCCAAGGCGAGTTTCGGAACAGCGCCGCTGGTGGTCTTAATAACGAATGTTCCCAACCACTATCGGATTCCGCTCTTCAACTTACTCCATGACATGCTCGCCGCAAAAGGTATTCGACTCTATGTGTTGTTTGGGGCGGCAGGCTACGCGGCGCGCAGGTCCCTCGTGGACCTGAATCAATGCAAGTTTGGTTTTGGTATTCTGCGTACCAACGAAGCATTCCGGGGCAAGGGAGAGAATCCGGTTTTCACATATAGCCCGCTGTTCGCTACGCTCAAGCAGTTGGAGCCCACCGTCGTGGTAAGCAATGGGTTCTCCTTTGCTACCACGAAGTTGCGCCTTTACAACTTTCTGACACGGTTGCCTTACATAATTTGGAGCGGCGACGTGGGTCAAAGCAGGGGTGTGCGATGGCGGGTGCGGGCGCTGCATCGCCGGTGGCTGGTCGCCAAGGCTTCGGGCTTCATTGCCTACGGCACAAGAGCAAAGAAATACTTGACCACGCTAGGCGCGCGCGCGAGTGACATTGCTATCGGCATCAATTCCGTCGATACCCGTTTTTTCGCTGACCGAGCGGCGGAGATTCGCGCCCGTAAGGAGCTGGCTGTTGCGCAGCCCAAGCGCCTCGTGTACGTCGGCTACCTGACGCAACGAAAGAATGTAATGGCCCTGCTCAAGTGCACTGCGGAATTGGCATCGCGGCGCAATGACTTCGTTCTCGATGTGGTGGGCGATGGTGACGAGAGACATGCCCTTGAGAGCTTCGCCCGCGACCATGGGCTGGAGTCCGCAGTGAAGTTTCACGGCTTCAAGCAGAAGAGCGAACTTCCCGAGCTGATAGCGGGCGCAAGTGGATTTTTGTTTCAGACCGACTTCGACATTTGGGGATTGGTGCTGGTTGAAGCCATGGCTTGCGGGGTGCCTTGCATCGCGTCTCCCAACGCCGGGGCGACAGAGGACTTGGTCGAAGAGGGCGTTACGGGTTTGGTCGCCGACTTCAACGACACGCAGGCGGCGGTTAGCAAGATCAACTGGCTCTTGGAGAATCCTCTGGCGGCGCGGCAGATGGGCGAACGGGGCCTGCGCTTGATCGAGCAACGCGCGTCACTGGAGTGCTCCGCCGCGGCATTTGCGGACAAGATCGAGGCGGTCGTCGGTCAATCGCATAAACGGCGTTCAGTTGCATGACTGGCCGGAGTGGTGGAGCGGAAATGATGAACGCGGGTGAATATAAGGCGAAGGTGATCTTCATTGGTCCCGTGCCACCACCGTATATGGGGCCCACATTGGCAACGGAAATCTTGCTTCGTTCGCGCCTGGCGCGGGAGTACAGGCTGCTGCATTTGGACAATTCCGACCATCGCGAAATGGACAAGCTCGGCGCCGTAGATTTCTGGAATATTGTCCTGCCGCTTTGGTCTTATGTCGTGCTGCTTTGGATGTTGATCCGTCACCGCCCCCAGGCGGTCTACGTTCCTATAAGCCAAACCACACTTGGCTACCTCAAGGACTCCGTTTACATCATTATTGCGAAGCTCTTCGGACGGCGGGTGATCAGTCACCTTCGCGGTGGTTATTTTCGTCAGTGGTTGCAGTCCGCAAGCGCGCTGACCCGCTGGTATGTCAAACGGGTTCATGGATTGGTGGACGCGCAGATTGTGCTCGGCGACTCTCTCCGTAATATGTTCGAGGGGATCTTGCCGGCGGAGCGGATCTACGTGGTTCCGAACGGGCGCAACTTTCCGGACATGTCAAAACGGCAAGCGCTTGGTGCGCGACTCCGCGTGTTATTTTTTGGCAATTTCAACCGAAGCAAAGGTGTCCTGGATGTGCTTCACGCGGTTCCGCAAGTGGTGGCGAGCTTCCCGGCTATAGAGTTTGTGTTTGCGGGTGAATGGACGGAAAGCGACACGCGGGCCGAGATTGAGGCCTTTGTAGATAAGAATCCGAGTTTGCCTGTGCGCGTATTGGGGCGGATCTCCGGCCAGAATAAGTTGGAGGTTCTCGCGAACAGCGACATTTTCGTCTTTCCCACCTACTACCCGTTCGAGGGGCACCCGTGGGTGATTGTCGAGGCGATGGCCGCCGGCCTGCCGGTGATTTCGACCGATCACGCGGCGATCAGTGAATCCGTGTGCCACGGTAAGACTGGATTTCTCGTTGCGAAGCAGTCGCCCCAAGCCATTGCGGAGAAAGTGTTGTTGCTTGCAGGCGATGAACGGCTTCGCGCATCTATGGGGCAGGCCGGGCGCCAGCGCTACGAGCAACACTTCACCGAAGAAAGCATGTCCGAGCGGATGGTGAACGTCTTTGACGCTGTGTTGCTTCCGCGGGACGTCGTGGTTCAGGGCACGCCGCACATCAGCCCTACACCCGATGCCGGGGGCGAGGCGTAGAGCCTATGTTCAAAGAGATTCCCGACCGAATCGGGGCGGCTTTGTTGCTGCTGTTTCTCACCAAGCCGGTCGTCGACCTATTCTGGTCCAAATTTGTTATGGTTGGCGGCGTTCGAATCGCCTTGGCCCATGTGGTTGGCGTGGTGATCATCCTATACTTTGGTTTCGTTCTTCTGCGCGACACTCATGGGGCACCCCCTTTGGCAAGTTTGTTTAAAGTGTTTCTGGGAATCAACGCCGTGTCGATGTGTCTCGGCATGTTCCTCAATCCGTATTTCACGCCTGTTGCGATCATCGATTTCTCGATACGGTTGTTGGACTCCTATCTGGTTTTCGTCGCGGCCTACATTGCCGTGATTGCGCATCAGTACCGCGATGTTTCTCCATTTATTTTTTCGGTGGCAGTTGGTGCAGCGATCGCTGTTATCGTGAATGTCATAGCGATCAAGCTCGGATACGGCGGAACCAAGGCAGATGTTGGCGCCTTGCTCGGCGAACTCGGTGAGTCTCAAGCGATCGTCGTCGACTCAACGACGGACCTGCGGGAACGCGGTCTATATTTTGATCCGGGTGCCTTGGCCAACGTCGCGCTCTACAGCCTTGTGTTCACTGTGTTCGCTTTCCATTTGGTCGAACGTCGGCGGGTGCTGTGGTTTTGTGCCGCTGCGGTGGTGGTCGCCTGTGATTTGTACCTGGTTTATCTCAGTCTTTCCCGCTCCGCCATGCTCCTCTTGGCGATCTTTGTCATCATCTACACCCTAATGGTGCAACGGGGCAAAGCCCGAGTGGGAACGATTGCCGTGATTGGGTTAGTGCTCGTATTAGGCGTGGGTGCTTCCTACGAGAGACTGCTGCTGCGGTTCGAGGGCGATATCGCGGCGTTGAAGGACGTGGGTAGCAGCGACTCGGGGTTAGTCTCCAACGAGACGTCGCGCTTGAGCGATGACATCAGTCTGGGCGACTTCGAGCGATTGGGCAATAATCGGGGCGCCGAGTGGGCGGAGGCCCTTAACGAGATCGTCAACCGCTCAGGTATCGAATTGCTGCTTGGCAATTTTCAGTCCACGGTGGCTCATTCTGACTATGTGGATGTATTGAGCCGCAACGGCTTTGTCGGCCTGATCGTCTACGTCCTGCTGCTGATACTGTTGTTGCTGCGCGCTCACTCGCTGGCGCGCGCCCATGACAGTGCGGACGACAGATTGATTCACTACTTGGCTTTCACATTGGTCACCATGTACGTCTTGTATTCCTTTCCGTTCCGACCGCTGAGCTACACCACGTCGGCATGGTACATGTGGGCGATGATCGGTGTGTCCTTCGCGTTGGCGCAGGTCAGCGTGCGACAGCCAACCCGCGAGTCGCAGTGTGAGGACCAAGCGGCATCGTTTACCGCAGTGCGAATACTGCGCTACCCGCAGGGGCTGTCTCTGGCGCGGGTCGGGACAAGGCGCGGTGGTCCGCTGGCGGACGCGAAAATACAGAAGACGGGATTGCTTCGAAGTTGACATCGAGGGGCGTATGGATCAACTGACACAGAAACTAAAAGACGGCGCAATGCAAGTACTGGAAGTTGCCCCGCCGCAACTCGGGCCGGGACAGGTGATGGTGCGCAATCATTTCTCATTGATTAGCGCCGGCACCGAGGCGAGCACGGTCAAAACCGCCCGCAAGAGCCTTATCGGGAAGGCAAAAGAGCGTCCGCAGCAAGTCAAGCAAGTGCTCGACGTATTGCGCCAACAGGGGCCCGTGCAGACGTACCGCGCCGTAATGAAGAAGCTTGACGCCTATTCGCCACTGGGCTATTCGAGCGCCGGTGAGGTCGTGGCGGTGGCGCCCGACGTTACGGACTTTGCCGTTGGTGACCGAGTTGCTTGCGCCGGTGTGGGATATGCCAATCACGCAGAGCTGATCAGCGTCCCCAAGAATCTCGTTGTTCCGCTGCCGCGGGACGCCCGATTGGATTTGGCGGCGTATAACACGCTGGGCGCCATTGCTTTGCAGGGCGTTCGACAGGCGGACTTGAGGTTGGGCGAATTCTGCGTGGTTATCGGATTGGGGCTGCTCGGTCAGTTGACCTGCCTGCTATTGCGGGCTGCCGGCGTGCGTGTGGTTGGTATGGATCTCGACGAACGGGTGATGGCGCTTGCGACGCAGCACTGCGCGGACCTGGTGCTGCGCAGCGGATCGCCGGCGTCCGCTGAAGCCATCGATGTGTTTACCGACGGCGCGGGGGTCGACGCCGTGATTATCACGGCGGCGACAAGCAGTCTGGAACCGATCAACTTCGCCGGACGAGTGCTGAGAAAACGCGGTACGGCCGTGGTTGTCGGTGCGGTCCCAACGGGATTTGATCGCGATCCCTATTTCTATCGAAAAGAATTGAACTTGAAGATGTCCTGCTCCTACGGACCGGGGCGCTATGATTTGAACTACGAGGAGAAGGGCGTCGACTATCCGATCGGCTACGTGCGCTGGACTGAAAGGCGCAACATGCAGGCGTTTCAGCAGATGGTACAGAGCGGCAAGATTGATATCGAGTATCTCACCACACATCGTTTTGCCCTCCAGGACGCCCCCCAGGCCTATGATTTAATTACTCGGCGCACAGAGCCGTACCTGGGTATTCTTATCCGGTACGACGTCGAGAAGCCTTTGACGCTGGAAACCATTCGAGTGGGCCCTGCTCGCAAGGCCACGGCGCAGCGCGTCGGCGTGGCGTTTATTGGCGCGGGCAGCTACGCGATGGGCAATCTGCTGCCCAATCTGCCGGCGGCTGATGAAGGGGCGAGGGTTGCGGTGCTGACGGCCTCGGGAACAAGCGCTCGCTCGGTGGCCGAGCGGTATGGATTCGAATTTTGTGCCAAGGACGAGGCGACGCTTCTGGAGGACGTGCGCATCAACACCGTTTTTATCGCCACGCGCCACGACTCCCACGCGCACTATGTCAAGCGGGCGCTGGAGGCCAACAAGCACGTTTTTGTGGAGAAGCCGCTTTGCTTGTTTCCGGAAGAACTGGGCGAAATCGCGGCACTGCACGAACTGGCGCAGAATGGCCGCGACGGTGCGCGGGTACTTTGCGTCGGCTTTAATCGTCGCTTCGCGCCGTTAGCACGACAGATGAAGGCTCAGCTTAAAGCCGTCCCCCTTAGCTGCATCTATCGCGTCAATGCCGGCGCGATTCCGCCGGATTCCTGGATTCAGGATCCAACCATTGGCGGGGGGCGGATTATCGGCGAGGTGTGCCACTTTATCGATTTCCAACTGTGGTTGACCGGTGCGCAGCCGGTGGAAGTCTATGCGTCGGCGCTGTCGGATCCGGCAAAGATACATGACACGCTGACCATTACGCTGACGTTTAGCAATGGCTCGGTGGGTACCGTGTGCTATTTCGCCAACGGATCCAAGGCAATGGGCAAAGAGTACATTGAAGTCTACCAAGCGGGGTGCAGTTGGATCATTCGGGATTTCAAGGAAATAGAAACCTTTGCGGGGAAGGCAAAGAGGCACGCTCTAATCAATCAGGACAAGGGACAAGCCGCGATGGTGAGCGCTTTCATGGCTTCAGCCGCTGGAAAAGCTGAACCGCCGATTCCGTTCACCGACATTTACGCGTCCACATTGGCGACGTTTGCGGTAATTGAGTCGTTGCGGCAGAAGCAGCCGATTCGCCTGCCGTTCGTTCGTGAGCATGCGGCAGAGCGAAACCATTCCCTGGCCGCCCAGTTGCAAGCCGCGGGGTAGATCGAATTTCTGAAACATTGTTCAGGTAAAACGATCCGATGCTGGCGGGACTGGACAGAATCAATTGGTACGTGAGGCGGCTCAGCGTCATGTCGCCGGCGGAGATTATGCACCGCGTCGGCGAGCAATTGGTCGTCAAGCAGATGCATGCCCGCCAGATGATCCTTCCGAGCCCTTTTCGCAGCTCGCGGAGCGGTTCGGCGTATGCGTTTTGCCGGTCGCAAACGTCGCAAGTCCCTGAGTTGCCGTGGGACTTTGATCCCGCCGCGGCAGCCGTGGACGAGTTGTTGGCGGGACGGGGCCGTGCGATGAATTGCGCGTGGTCGTGGCACGGCGGTGATTCAGCTTGGCATGTGGCGCCGGATACGGGCAAGGTTTGGCCGCGGACATTCTTCGCCTCCATTCCCTACCGTGAGGGAAATGCATACGGCGACGTTAGGCTCGTGTGGGAGCCGGGCCGCTTGCAGGACATGGTAACGCTGGCGTTGACGGCGCGCTCCACCGAGGGAAAGCGGGCGCGTGATGCCGTTCACGCGTTAAAGGACGTATTCACGTCGTGGTATGAACAGAACCCCCCGTTTATCGGTGTGCACTACATTTCAGCGATGGAATGCGGCCTTAGGATCTTGTCCGTTTGTTATGCCTTCGATATCGCGCGGAACCATATTCCGGCGGAGGAGGACATTTGGGGTCGTGTCGCGGCTCTGATGGAGTCCCATGCGCGCTTCATTTTCCGCCGATTATCTCTGCACTCCTCTGCGGGAAATCACACCATCGCCGAGTGTGTTGGCTTGGTCTATGCGGGAACGCTCTTTCCGGAATTCAAAGAAGCCGCGTTGTGGCGCGAGCGGGGACTGGAAATCCTCGACAAGGAAGCGCGCAGGCAAATACTGGCCGACGGGGGCAGCATTGAGCAGGCGTTCTGGTACTTGTTGTTTGTGGTGGACCTGCTTGGTTTGACGGAGCGGTTGCTGCGGCATGTCGGTCAAAGTGTGCCCGAAGGAGTTGCCGAGGCGGTTGAGCGGGGTCGCCGCTTTTTGACCGCTTTCTCGCGCGCGCCAGAGGATCTGCCCCAAATAGGAGATCGTGACGGCGGCTACGCATTGTCTCCCTATCTGCGCTTGGCCTTCGCGGAAACTGACGGACACGGGCCGAACTCACGGACGCCTAACACCGTATCGACATTCGAACAGTCCGGCTACACGTTGATCAATTCCATGTGTGAGGAGGAGCCCGTCGAGATTATCTTCGATCATGGCTCTCTGGGTATGTTTCCCTCGTGCGGACATGGCCATGCGGACGCCTTGTCGCTGGTCTTAAAAGTGGGGGGGCAGGCCGTACTTGTGGATCCCGGAACTTACACCTACACGGGCGATATGCGCTGGCGTCGGTATTTTCGCAGCACGCGAGCACACAACACTGTGGTGGTCGAGGGAGCGGATCAAGCACGACAGGAATCGGCATTCATGTGGTCGCGGCCGTATAGCGCGCGGTATCTGCAGCTGAGTGTGAACGATCCATCTGTTGTGGCCTTCGCCGCTGAACACGATGGGTATCAAAGTATCGGTGTAATTCATCGCCGTGCCGTTCTTTGGGACGCGGATCGCGGAACGTGCATCGTTCTGGACCGACTGCTTGGCTCGGATGTGCGGCGTCTTGAGTTGAACTGGCACCTAGGCCTGCCCGTTCGGGAAGACACTGACGGCGCGATTGTGAGCGCAAGCGACGGTCGAATCCGTATTGCGCTAAGCGGAGGACGGACAGCGCTATTGCGGGCGCAAGGTGATGAAACGGTCGGCTGGCGGTCCGACTCGTACGGCCAGCGGTCCGCAGCATGCGTAGTACGTATGGAGTACACGGGGCAGTTGCCCCATGAGTTCTTGACAGTGTTGCGGCTCGGCGAGCCGCAACAGGATACTCGAATCGAGGAGGCCCACATTCACAGGGTTAGGGAGGTGTTGAATGATGCCGGATCGCGTTGACATCTTGGGTGTGCCAATGGACTGTGTAACCATGAGTTCGGCGGTTGAAGCAGTCGATACGCTGGTGCAGGGCGACAGCCCCCGCGCCATCATCGCAGTCAATCCCGAGAAGATCATGAAGGCACGCCATGACGCGAACTTGCTGCATGCAATCCAGGGTGCCGGACTTCTTATTCCCGACGGAATAGGCGCCGTGATTGCGGCCCGTTTGCTCTGGCACAAACGATTGCAGCGAGTGCCCGGTTCGGAGTTAATGCCGGCAATCTGTGACTTGGCGCAGCGAAAGGGCTATACAGTCTATCTCTACGGTGCTGCGCCGGAGGTAAACCGTGTGGCCGAGGCCCGTTTGCGTTCGCTGTATCCGAACCTGAGGATTGTCGGAGCGCAGGACGGTTACGTTCCCGAGAGCCGAATGGATGAAGTAATCGAAGCGATCAACAACTCAGGCGCCCAAATTCTGTTTGTCGCCTTGGGTAGTCCGCGCCAAGAATTGTGGATGGGCAAGTATCTGCATCGTCTACAGGTCAAGGTCTGCCAGGGCGTGGGCGGCACCTTCGACGTGTTGGCCGGCAAGGTCCGTCGGGCGCCGAAATTGTTTTGTGTGCTGAATCTTGAGTGGCTTTATCGATTGCTGTCGCAGCCCGCGCGACTCATTCGACAGACGGCATTGCCACTTTTCGCGATGCGAGTTGTGCGGGAGAAGTTGACCGTGTTGCGTTCCTCGTGAGAAGCGGCGTCTTGACGCGGTCTATGCGTGCTCAGTCCGCTAGCTCTGCGCAATCTCAATCTTCCTGCTGGTCGGTGGTGTAATACGTTTGTCACGTATGCCTGATAGCCTCTCCCACTCACAATGAAAGAGCGCAATAAGCTCGTAACCGATTGATATAAAATGAATACCCTAGCGCTTTCGTCCACTTCGACCATATGGAAAGAAACGCGGCCGTGGTGGACAGCGCTGCTCGTTGCTGCCGCCTTGGTCGGGGTGACGTTCTCCGACGGGCTGGGGTTTCTGCTGACTAAATGGGGTAGCTCCGAGGAGTACAGCTACGGTTACCTTGTGCCCTTTGTCTCCCTGTTTTTTGTCTGGCAGCAGTGGCCTTTTTTGCGCACCATTGAATTCAAGGGCACGTGGTACGGTTTTGCGATAGTGCTAATGGGCGCGTTTTTGCTCATAGTGGGAGAACTCGCCACGCTCTATATTGTTGTTCATTACGCGTTCCTCGTGGTCGTCGTTGGCCTTGTTCTTGCCGCATTTGGTTGGCGGGCGTTCCGCTCGCTGTGGGCGCCGTTGCTCGTTCTCGCGTTCATGATTCCATTGCCGGACTTTTTGTACCAGGGATTGTCCGCTAAGCTGCAGCTGGTTTCATCGGACTTGGGCGTTGCAGTCATTCGCCTCTTGGGCATTAGCGTCTCGGCGGAAGGAAACGTGATTGACCTTGGAGCCTACCAGCTCCAGGTAGTGGAGGCCTGCAGCGGGCTGCGCTATCTGTTTCCGCTGATGACCTTTGGCTTTATTGCCGCGTACCTATACCGAGTTGAGTTCTGGAAGCGCTTGGTCGTGTTTCTATCGACCATTCCCATTACGGTGCTGATGAACAGCTTTCGTATCGGTGTTATCGGGGTTACCGTGGATAGGTGGGGACCCGAGATGGCCGAGGGTTTCTTGCACGACTTCGAAGGCTGGGTCGTGTTTATGGCGTGCACGTCCCTATTGTTTTTCGAGATGTGGTTGTTGACGTTCGTGGGCACGAGGAAGCCGTTTCGCGGCGTGTTCGGTTTGCCGCCGATCTCGGCAGCCAAGGTAGCGGCCGCCAATGTCCAGGCCCGCACAATTCAGTCACCCCTGGTCGGAGGGATAGCGTTGTTGGCGCTTATCGCGGGCTTTATGGTCGTCAAGCCCGAACGCACGGAGCTGATGCCGCAGCGCGCCGAGTTCATTGGTTTTCCAGGGAACTTTGCGTCTTGGCGCGGTGAAGCCGGACGGCTGGAAAAGATCTATGTAGATGCTTTGAAATTCGACGACTACCTGCTGGCCGATTATCGGCTCGGCGGGTCGCCCCAGCCCGTCAATTTATACGTCGCCTATTATGGCTCCCAGCGCAAAGGTCAATCGGTCCACTCGCCGCGCTCATGCATCCCCGGCGGCGGCTGGCGCATCAGCGATCTTAACGAAATTGAGGTTCCTGGTGCCGGTCCGGGTGGCGCGCCCCTGCAAGTTAATCGGGCGCTTATTGAAAAGGGCGAGCAGAAACAACTCGTCTACTACTGGTTTCAGCAACGAGGGCGTGTTGTAACCAACGAATATCTGGTGAAGTGGTACTTGTTCTGGGATTCTCTGACGCGGAATCGTTCCGATGGCGCATTAGTGCGGCTTACGACGGTTATCCCTCCTGGTGGCGACGTTGAATCGGCTGACGAGTTGCTTACCAAGTTTGCCACGGACGTCGGTCGCGAACTCGATCCGTATATCCCGAGCTGAAGGGAGTCATTGTGGCTCTGCTGCTCAACTTCTTGATGGCGATGTTCGTAACGATGCTGCTTATTCCACCGCTTATACGCAACGCGCAGCGGTGGCAGTTTGTGGACATGCCCGGCGATCGCAAGGTGCATACCCAAGCGGTGCCCCGCATCGGAGGGATCGCGATCGTTGTCGGGGCTCTGGTGCCGATTGTCATTTGGTTGCCCGTTGCGCGAGAGGTGGTCGCGTTTCTGATCGGTGCCTTGATCATACTCGGCTTTGGCTTATGGGACGATCGCGCCAACCTTGACTATCGGTTGAAATTCTTTGGCCAAGCCGTCGCGGTGGCCGTCGTCATCGGATACGGTCATGTCATGGCGAATACTTTGCCGCTGTTTGGAGATGGATCGGCGCCGCTATTTCTCACCGTCCCACTGACGGTCCTCTTTCTTCTCGGGGTGACCAACGCCATAAACCTGAGCGACGGATTGGACGGCTTGGCGGGCGGTACGGCCATGTTGTCCATTGGCGCGGTGGCGGTATTGGCCTTCGTGACGGAGAATGCGACCGTAATCTTCATCGCGCTGGCTGCTGTGGGCAGTATTCTGGGATTTCTGCGCTTCAATACTCATCCCGCTCGGATATTCATGGGTGACGGCGGAAGCCAGTTTCTCGGCTTCGCGGCGGGCGTTTTGGCGATCATGGTTACTCAACATCCAACTGCGCCCCTGAGCCCGGCCTTGCCGCTGATGCTGCTGGGATGGCCGCTGTTGGATACGGCATCGGTTATGGTGCAGAGAATTCGGGCCGGTCGGTCGCCGTTCTCGCCCGATAAGAACCATTTGCATCATAAGCTGCTTGATCTTGGTTTTCACCACAGCGAAGCGGTGCTTGTGGCCTATATTGTCCAGTCCGGTTTCGTGTTGCTGGCGTACTACCTGCGCTTCGAGTCTGACTTGACCGTTATTGTTACCTTCTTGGGCACGGGAATTGCGGTGCTGACCGCGATCCATTTTCCGTTGACGCTCGGCTGGCGGCGGGCGGAGCACGAGCAGAGTAGCTCGCTTGGCGACCCGATCTTCTTTGGCGTGTCTCTGCCAAGGCTTACGAGGTGGCTGGCGGCTGCTTCAGGCCGCGCCGCAGCCCTTAGCTTGGCGTTAATTACCGCCGTGGTCGGGGTTGTTGGAACAGCAGTTCCTGACACGGCTGCGCTAGGCATCTTCGTATTGGTCGTCGTGCTGTTCGTGCTGCTGGTCCAACGGGGTTCCGATGAACTCAGTTGGTTCGAACGGACCGCGCTTTACCTTCTCGGTGCCTTGGTGGTGTTCGCGCTGCAAACTGGGTTCAATATTTTCGATCAACACAAGCAGGCTTTCGATCTCTATTTCGTGCTTCTTGCGCTGGCAGTCATTGTCGGATTCCGCTGGTCGGTACAGCGCCGTTTCGAGATGACGCCGCTTGATTTCCTGGTGATTTTCGCGGCGTTCGCCATCCCGGCTTTGCCGGGAGCATTCCTTAGCCAGGTTCAGTATGGAGAGTTTATCGCCAAGTTGATCGTTGTCTTTTATGCGATCGAACTTGTGTTGCACGAGAGCGGGCTCAAGCCTCTGCAGATTCGCATCTTTTCTTCGGTGGCTTTTTCGGCTTTTGCAATGCAGGGCGTTCTGCAACCGTAACAATTGGAGATTTTCATCATGCTGTTAAAGAAGCTTGCACCACTGAGCGTCGTCATTGCGCTGAGCGTCGCGGTCGGCGCGTGTGGCGGAAAAGAGGAGCGCTTGACCAAGCACTTCGATCGTGGAATGCAGCATCTTGCTGACGGCGACCTGGAGAAGGCACGGGTGGAGTTCAAGAATGTGCTTCAAATGGATCCAATGCACGTGTCTGCCAACTACAATATGGGCCAAGCTTTCGAAAAATTGGGTGATGTTCGTTCCGCAGTGGGATTGTATCGTAAGACTTTGGAACTCGACCCGCAGCACGTGGATGCCAAGCGGCATTTGGCGAAGCTATATTTTAGCAACGGTGCCGTCGATCTGGCGGCTCCTTTGGCGGATGAACTTCTAGCCGTGAGTGCCAGCGATTCGATCGCTTTGACGGTTCGCGCTGGAGTGAAATCGAGACGAGGCGATGCGGAAGGCGCCGAGCGTGACGTGAAAGCGGCTCTTATGGCGGATCCCACCAACCTCGATGCAACGCTGGTCTACGTCTCTATGTTGACCAATAAGCAGGCATACAGCCAAGCCATGGAGTTGGTCAAAAGCGCGATTAAAACGCATTCTGAGGATTCGACGTTGTGGCTCGTTCTGGCCGACGTGGCAACACGGGCCGGTGACGACGACGAAGCGATTGCTGCGGTCAAAGGTGCCATCGACGCGGATCCCGCAAACACTCAGCATCGCGTTCGACTTGCGAAATACTATGCCGGCAAAAAGCGGCTTGATGAGGCGGAGACCGTGTTGCGCGACATGGTCACTGCCATTCCGGACAGCACGTCTGCGAAGCTGGTCCTGATCGATTTTCTGGCCAAACAGCGTGAACCGCAACTGGCGGAAAAGGAGTTTGACTCGATGTTGAGCCGAGAGCCCGAGAACTGGGAATTGCAGCTTGGTCGCGCGCAATTTCTCGCATCCCAAAAGCGCGGTGAGGAAGCGGAAAAAGTTTTGTTGCAGCTCGTTGATCGCCACAAGACGAGCCAGGCGGGTTTGAAGGCGCGTGTGGAACTGGCCAAACTCCGCGTTGGGCAAGAGAAGCTTGCGGAAGCTAAGCGACTCCTTGATGAAGTAGTGAAGGAGAACACCCGGGATCGAAGCGCACTGGAGCTGCGCGCGGCAATCTACTTGGCGCAGGACGATCCGGTGAGTGCTATCGCTGATTTACGAGCGATCTTGCGTGATGAGCCCGAATCGGCCAGCACATTGCGCAACCTTGCTAAGGCGCATCTCGCCAACGACGAGCGAGAGTTGACCATCGACACGCTCAAGAAGCTGCTCACCGTGGCGCCCTTGGACACGGCAAGCAGGTTACAGCTAGTGCGCCTCTACACCGAAGCGAATGCGAAGGACGCCGCGATCGAGGAGCTGAAGTTGGCGAGCAAGACTGCGCCGGAAAGCCGCCAGATAACGGAGCTGCTGCTAACCTATCTAATTGCGGACAAGCGGTTTGATGAGGCCCAAGCGACAATAGACCAACTTCGCCGAAACAATGACAAGACCGGGGTGGCGGACTACTACGGGGCGTTGCTTGCGCAGGCAAAGGGCGAAAAAGGCCAAGCAGTGGCGGGGCTTCGAGCGGCCCATGAGAAGAATCCAGGTGCTGTCGAGCCATTCTTGATGCTTGTGAAGACACTGGCGGACCAAGGTGACATGAAAGGTGCCCACGAAGTGGTCGACGGGGTAATCAAGACGAGCCCGAACGACTTCATAGCGCTCAATGCCAAAGGCGAGTTGCTGGTTGCCGAGAAGAACTATGTTGAAGCGGCGAAACGATTCGCGCGTGTTATAGCGATAAACCCGAAGTTCGCGACCGCGCATCTCAATATGGCCGGAATTCAGCTTCAGCGAAACGACGACGAGGCGGCGTTAAAGACGCTGAAATCTGGGATCGAGGCGACGGACGGTGATCTAAAGATTCACTATGCGTTGGCGTCCTTTTACGAAGCGCGCAAGCAAGACTTCGTGGCCGCCAGGAACGAATATGAAGCCATCTTGAAATCGCACCCGGATGAAGCCGTTGCGCGCAACAATCTAGCGATGTTGACGACGGTGGGAGAGCCGAGTCGCGCGGAATTGGACCGTGCCAAGGAGCTGGTTGAGCCTCTTGCTGCCAGCGGCGATCCATCGGTGCTGGATACGGTGGGTTGGGTGGACTATCATCGCGGAGATTTCGATAACGCCATCGTCAGTTTGGAAAAGGCGTTGCGATTGGTACCGTCATCCGCCCTTCTGAAATACCATCTTGGCATGGCTCACTATAGGAAGGGGAACTTGGATCAGGCGCGGGCGCATCTGGGTGACGCGGTTCAAGCGGAAACGCCATTTAGCGGGCGCGAGGAGGCGGTCACGACGTTGGCTTCGCTTGAGAATTCTTGACCCAACGGCTGGCCACGACGGCAGTGTCCTATGTATACGGAGCGATATCTGAAAATCAGTGGTTTACGCGACACGCTGCCGGCGTTGGGAACACCGTTTACATTCGCCTCGAGCGTTGTTACAAAACTGTCACAAAACAATCGAGGCCCTGTGCTACTGTAGCGCGTGCTCGAGCTCAGACAACAAGTAGGGTCTGCCGAGTCCGCCCCCAACGAAGGGGGCGTGCTTTGAAGCGTGATCGCCATTCGCTGAATCAAAAGATGTCTGATTGACTGCTTCTTTCCGATCCTTGGACGCCTTGCTTGGAGTCAATCAAAGGTTCCTTAGGTCCGAGCGTTTGCGTGATCGCGGTTTTGTCATCAACCCTATATTTATAATTCATATGCGGTCCTAGGAGGTTGTGCATGTCGCTGACAGAAGGCCAGATATTCGAGGGCGAAGTGGGTTCGTTTGGTCATGAGGCGCCGCGCCAACAGTGGATCG
>JAKACW010000112.1 GCA_021821045.1 Pseudomonadota bacterium | reverse complement strand
ACTCTGACACGTTGAACGGTTTCACATATGGTTGGCTTCTGCACTGATTCATCAGCCTCCAGAACCATTGCTTCGGGATTTCGCTGACTATTTCCTTTGGATATTTATACGTGTAGCTAACTCCGCCGTTCGGCTCGCGACTATGGGACGATTCAAAAGTAGGCAGCAGGTATCGATAAATGCCCCATCGAACGTTATTAAGTAACTCGGCCAACCAGCTTCCGTAGTAGATGAAATAGTCTTCGTGCAAATGCGCCCTGAGGTCATCAAGTGCCAATGGAATCTGTTCTATGGGGACTGTGTGTCCGTGTTCGTCTAGCATCTTTGTGATGGCCTTGGACACAGCCGTAAGGCGGGAAACGTTGTGCTTGGCCTGATTTCCGGCGATGAAAAGAAACTGCAGCCTTGGAACAGTCAGATCTGCCTCGACGTTGAGTGAGGGCAACCACAGTTTCAGCGTCGTTTGAGCACCGAGCCAACCGGAGAGCGCGTTGGTTGATTCAACCAATTCTTCGGAACTGCCAGCAATATCAAAGGAAAGAGTCTTACACGCTTGCTCTAGCACACCCAGACACGAACCCCGAACACCTGTCAGCGCCGATTCGCCAGGCTCCTTGCAAAAGTCCAGCAACCGAACGAGGAAGAGATCACGGTGAATCATCGTCGGAAATCCAATCGTCGCTGCTTCCGGATGAGCGTAGGCGTGGCTTAGATCGAGGAGGGCACGATTGACTAAGCTATCTATGGCGTCCCAAGCAATGCTGAGACCGATTGTCTCCCTCTCCGCGACACTGTAGGTCATTGAGCCGCCCAAAAGTCATTTAGATGCGTACTTAAAATAAAAAATATTCGCGCTACTCGCCTAAAAGTTTTAGCAAGTGACCACAAATAAAAATTCCACGTCGCATATGCGCTAAACCGCTTGTTTTCCCCCACGCTACCGCCCTACGCCGCCACTCAAATTGCACGTATGAACGGATTGTACGCCGCGAATACTTAAACTCGCAAAGTGATATTTACGCTGGTGGGAGTGGGTGGTTTTCGAGGAATCCCCGGCCCCCTAAGTGGGGGCGGGGATGACGAGCGTTGCGGTACGTCGAGGGTGTTAGTTCTTGCCGAAGATCTTGTTGAAGAACATCTGCATCTCGGCCCATGAGGCTTCATCGGCCGATTTGTTGTAGACCAGCGGCATGTCGAACTTTTTGCCCACTTCATCGGCGCCGGGGTTGGTGAAGCTGTGTTTGGCGCCGGGGTAGTTGATGAACTTGTAATCGACCTTGGCGTCGTCCATTTCTTTTTTGAAGGCGTCGATCTGTTCGGGTTTGACGAAGGGATCGTCGGCGCCGTTCATGACCAGCACGCGGGCTTTGACGTCGCCGGGTTTGGCGGGGGTGGCGGTGCCGAGGCTGCCGTGGAAGCTTGCGACGCCCTTGAGGTCCACACCCATGCGGGCCATGCCCAGGACGACGCCGCCGCCGAAGCAGTAGCCGATTGCGGCGATGTTGCCGTTGTCGACGCTGTCATGTTTGGAGAGCAGTTCTTTCGCGGCGAGGAAGCGGGCTTTGGCCAGTTCCGGATTGCCGCCGACGGCGTTGGCGAATTTGCCGGCGTCGTCGGGGTGCTCGGCCAGTTTGCCTTCACCGTACATGTCCACGGCCAGCGCGGTGTAACCCAACTCCGCCAACATGCGGGCACGCTGGTGGGCGTATTCATTGTTGCCCCACCATTCATGCACGACGAGTATGCCGGGGCGTTTGGTTTTGATGCTGTCGTCGTAGGCGAGAAAGCCTTTGAGCGTGGCCGGGCCGGCGGCGTACTCGACGGGTTCGGCGACGATCTTGGCGTGGCTGAAAAACGATACAGACGAGAGTAATAAAACAAGAATAAAGCGCGCTGCGTTCATTAGGAGTCCTTTCCCTCTTGGCGTGGTTAGGCCGCGCCTGTTGTTTTTTAAAATGATGGTTTACTAAGAATCGCGGAATGATCCGCTCCCACAGTGATCCGCTCCTACTTGTGGGAGCGGTTTCCTACCGCGATTCTTAGTGGAGTCAATCGCGGAATGATCCGCTCCCACGAAGAACCGCAGCCACGCCGCGATTCTTGCCGAATTCTATACGCCCCCAAACACCGTCTCAACCCTGGCGTTTTTCTTCAATTTCACAGGGGGCTTTGAGTTCCGGCGGTACATTGGGCGGGCATTGACCACAGGTTTCGTTGCCCGGTACGGCGAAGTCCATCATGCGCGGCTTGGGTAGGTTGAGATTGTTCATTATTTCAACGAACTGAGCGAGCGTCTTGCCGCCGCCGAGGCGCGGGTTGCGGGCTTTCTCCTGTGCGACGCTCGACACCCAGCGGCCGTTGTAGTCGTGGCCTGGATACACTAGCGTTTCGTCGGGCAAGCTGAATATATTTTCGTGGATGCCCTTATAGAGCGCCGCCGCGTTGCCGCTTTGAAAATCGGTGCGACCGCAGCCGTCGATGAGCAGCGCGTCACCGGTGAATACCATTTTGTGGGTGCCGCTGTCGACCAAATAGGAGTAGTGATGATCGGTGTGTCCCGGTGTGAACAGAGGGATCACCTCGATGGTGCCAACCGTCAATGGTTTGCGATGCTCTATGCCGATGTCGTAGCAGGCGAGTTTGGCCAGCGCGGGGCCGGCGACTCGGCTGCCCGCCAGTGCCTTGAACTTGCGGGCGCTGGTGAGGTGGTCGGCGTGGACATGGGTCTCCAGCGTGAAGGCGAGGGTGAGGTTGAGTTCCGCCAGCACGCCGCGGTCGCGTTCGAAGGTTTCGAGCACCGTGTCGATCAAGATGGCTTGCCGGGTTTTCGGGCAACCCAATAAATAAGTGTAGGTGGACGATGCGGGCTCGAAGAGTTGGCGGAAGATCATAGACGCCTCTCGGTTAAAAGGGTTCGATTTCAACAAGTTAAGCCCAGAGAACTGTACGCTGTGGGCGACAGGGGCCACCGCTGAGAAGAGATGATAAGATATCGGCCCGCAGCGATAAAGTAACGACCTCGAACGAATAGATCATGATCATGGCAAATCGACTTGTTTCACTCATATATATATTGATGGCGGCGCTTGTTCTGGCCGGTTGCGACAAACCGCAAGCCAGCACCGAGCACGTTAAGGGATTGGCCGAGAAGTATTGGCAGGCGGTCCAGCAGGCCAACTTTGACGAAGCGTTGACCTTCTACGGCAAGGGTTTTTTCGAGGCCCAGCCCGAGTCCGCCTGGAAGGCGCGTCTGCAGGAGGTGCAGGCCAAGCTCGGCCCGCTCAAGACGTGGCGCCTGAAGGATACTCAGATCAACACCATGTTCAGCGGCCGGCAGTACATGTTCAAGTTCATCAACGCCTATGAGAAAGGCAACGCAACGGAAACGTTGGTGTTCTTTCAGCAGGTGAATGAAGACGACGTGAAGATCCTGGCTCATCAGATCGAATCGTTGGCACTTTAAAAAGATAAGTCATGGCCCAAGTCAGGCCGTGGCAAAGGTAGGGTAGTTGTGGTGACGCGCGGAATCGTTTTCTCGGTTGTTGTTTCGTTGGTTGCGACGTTGTTGCTGTCGTGCGGCGGCGGCGGTGGTGGCGGCATTCCACCGGAACGGCCCGCGGGTCAGCTCACCGGCGTTGCTTTTGACGGCCATATCGTTAACGGCACCGTAACTGTCCGCGCCTTCGACGACGGCGTGCCGGGTGAACAGTTAGGGCAGACGTCCACCGACACCAGCGGTTTCTACGGTCTCGACATCAACACGCGCGCGCGTCCGATTTTGCTGGAAGTGACCGGCGGGAGCTATGTCGAGGAGGCCAGCGGCGTTCTTGTCAGCCTGGCCGATGGGCAGAGTCTGCAAGCCGTTATCAATTACGAGCCGGGCCGCGCCCAACCTATTTCGCTGACCTACTACACCCATCTGGCATCCGGTTTGGCGCGGTTCTTGATCGCTCAAGGTCAGGGCGTCGCGTCGAGCATCGATGAGGCCAATCGTCTCGTTTCCGCGTTCTCGTTGATCGACATCGTCGCGACGGAACCCGTGGAAGCCACCAACGGGTCGGCGGCCGGTGCGGCGTTGACCGCTGGTCTGCGTTACGGTTTTTACGCCGCAGGGATCTCCCAATGGACCCGCGAAGCGAACGAGCGGCAGGCGCTGGCGCCGCACAGTCTGTATCGGAGCATTCAATTCGCGCAGTTGGCTTTTGACGACATCGCCACAGACGGCGTGCTCGATGGTCAGGGCGCGCGCGGGCAGTTGAACATGGGCTCGGTGCTGATTACCCGCGACGTGTACATTCAAGAGCTGCCGTTGGCCATGGCGCGATTCGTTCAGTCGGCGCGCAATCAAACGGGACTGAATGCGGCGCAAGTGTTCGAAGGCCTTTCGCCCCAGGCGGAAGCGGCGGCGTTGTTTGGCGGCGGCGATGTTGAGTTTTTCGCCGGCGACGGCCCGACGATCACCGAGATATCGCCGGCCGACGGCGCGCTGGTGGCGGGCGACGTCACCATCAAAGCGACAATTTTCGATCCTATCGGCATCAGCGCGACGACGCTGGCGCTGGATGGCGCAACCATTGCGCAGTTTGGCGCGGAGCAGTCCATTCAGCATGTGTTGGATACGCGCGGCCTCGGCGACGGCGTTCATCAGTTCACCATTACCGCGGCGAACGGGCTGGCGGTGAGCAAGCAGGTTCAGTTCAGTTTGAACGTGCGCAACGTCGATTTCGCATTCGGCGACGTGACGCCGGCACCGCAATCCGTTGTGTCGAAGACGTTCTCCATGTCCGTGCCCATGGCCGACCCCACGGGCATCGCCGCCGCCGAAGTGGTGATGGAGAACGGCGATGTGTTGCCGTTTACGGATCTGAGCGCGCCTCAGGTGTTGATCGACAGCACCAAGCTGGCCGACGGCGCGCGGGACTTCGTGGTCAACGTCGACATCATCGACGGTCGCGAGGAGCAGATGACGGTCGAGTACATCGTCGACAACACGGCGCCCACTCTGGAAACTTCGGGGTTCAGCAACGGTGCCGCGGTGAAGGGCAACCTGCAATGGACGGCCACGGCCACCGACGCCAACGCCATTCGAACGATTGAGCTGTGGGTCAACGGCGCGAAGCAGGATTCGGTTACCAATCAATCGACCGTGAGCAAGACCTTGGACACCACCAAGCTCAAAGACGGCTCAACCACGGTCAAGTGTGTCGCGAAGGACGTCGCCGGCAATGTTCGCGAGGTGTCGTTCACGTTCATCGTCGACAACGCGGCGCCGGCGGTTGCTATCGCTCAGCCCACCGCGGGCGCCGTGATCAGCGGCAACAGCGAAGTGACGGGCCAGATCACCGATGGCGTCGCGGTTGCCGTGGCGCGGATCGCTTTCGGCGATGAGCCGTCGACCCGCATCACGGACTTGCCGGACTTCACCTGGCGCTGGAACTCGCGCAACTACCCCGACGGTCCTTTGACCATTAGCGTTTCGGCGACCGACGATGCGGGCCATCAGACGTCGCGCTCTGTGTCGGTTGTGATCGACAACGGCGGACCGGCGATCAGCATGACCCAGCCGACCGATGGCGCAGTGGTCAGCGGCAACAGCGAGATCAGGGGCCGCATCGATGATGCGGTGGGCGTCGGGTCGGCGGAGATCGTCATCGGCAGTGACGCGCCGCAAAGCATCACGGATCTGCCTGCGTTTACGCGAACGTGGGATACGCGGAATTATCCGGACGGTCCGCTGACCATTGTGGTTTCGGCGACGGATTCCGCCGGCCGCAAAGAGACGAAGTCGATTTCGGTGACGATCGACAACAGCGTGCCGGAAGTCGAGCTGCAATCGCCCGCCGACGGTTCGGTGTTCAACAGCGATTTCCGCGCCCGAGCACGGGTGACCGATCGCTCGGCTGTGCAGTCGGTGACGTTTTTCATGGGTGATGCCGCGTATCCCGCGGCGAATGCCAGCAAACCCGAGGCGGATATCAGCGTCGCCGGGTTGGCCGACGGCGTTTATCCCCTGGTAGCCGAAGCAACGGACGGCACGGGTGCGGCCGGCCGATCGGCGACGATCAGCGTTACGGTCGATAAGACACCGCCTCAGCTTGCCATCGGATCGAGTTACGATTTCGATGTGGCGACGCAATCTTGCGTGGTGAGCCTTTCCGCCGAGGACAACCTGAGCGGGATGGCGTCTTCCAGCGCCGACGGCACTAATTTCGGCACCGCCTCGGGCACCTGGGCACATTCGGTGCGAATTGCTCGGGATAGCCAGGCGGTGATCGATTTCACGGGCACCGATGTGGCGGGCAATCAGACCACCGTCAGCCGCTGCGTGGCCCGCGAAACAATCGGGTTGATTATCGATATTTGTCGCACCTGCCCATAACGCTTCTTGTGGGAGCGATTCACGGATCACTGTGGGAGCGGGTCACTGTGGGAGCGGATCATTCCGCGATTCTTCCCCTCGACCCCATCGCGGAATGATCCGCTCCCACAACCTTTCCCATGGCACCGATGTAGGAGCGGTTTCCTACCGCGATTCTTCCCCTCGACCCCATCGCGGAATCATCCGCTCCCACAACTCTTGTTCCGACACCAATGTGGGAGCGGTTTCCTACCGCGATTCCCCTCTCTGCTACAATGCTCTTAACTCTTAAACTTGCGACCCTTCCGTGATCAAAAAATCAGTTCTCCACAACCAAGTCACCGTAGTCAGCCAACACCTGCCCCATGCACCCGCCAGCGCGGTCGGTGTGTGGCTGCAAAACGGCAGCCGCCACCAACAACCCCAGCAGTGCGGCTATGCCCACTTGTTGGAACACTTGCTTTTCAAGGGCACCCAGTCCATGGACGCCTCGACCCTCGCCGTCGAGTTCGAGCGCATGGGCGGGCAAGTCAACGCTCACACCGGGCGCGAGATGACGGCTCTGCACGCGTTCGTGCCCAATCAGCATGTCCCGCGTTTGATCTCGCTGTTCGGCGAGATGCTGTTCCAGCCGCGCTTCGACGACCATGACCTGCGCATCGAAAAAGACGTCGTTCTCGAAGAGATGGCCATGGTGAAGGACTCCCCCGAGGAAGTGCTGGAGGAAAGGGCCATACAGAACAGTTGGCCGAGTCATCCCATTGCGTGGCCGATTTTGGGTGACGTGCCTCAATTAAAAAAGGCCGACGCGCAAACGCTTCATGAGTACCTGCAATCCATTTTGTGCGGACGGCGCATCTGGATCATCGCCGCCGGCGGCATCAGCCACGATGAACTGCGGGCCAGCGTTGCGGAGTGTTTTGGCAGCGTGGCGGAGGGCGACTTTCCGACCCAAACCGCGCCCGAATACCGCCAGCACGAAGACGACTTGCACTACAACAGCAATCGCGCCTGTTTCCTGTGGACGTTTCCGGCGCCCCGCGTCGGCGACTCCGGCTACTACACCGCCGTGCTGGCCAACCACCTGCTGGGCGGAGGCACGTCGTCGCGGCTGTTTCAGGAGATTCGCGAACAGCGCGGCCTTGTTTACGACATTCAATCCCAGTTGGAGTTGTACTCGGACTGCGGCCTGTGGACCATCTCCACCGCCTGCGAACCTAACAATCACCAGCAATTGCGCGAAGCGGTCGAGACGTGTATCGAACGGTTGGTGCACGGGAAGCTTACGGACCATGAGCTCGCAGTGAGCCGCGAGTTCATAAAATCAAACCTGGTGGTGGAGCGCAGCAACATCGAGATCGCCATGGAGCGCATGGCGCGGGAAGTGATCTACCTCGGCCACGCCGTTTCCCATGACGAGCACATGGCGGCCTTCGACCGCGTCACCGCCGCCGACATTCAAAGCCTGCTGCGCGACAACTGGGCGCTGCGCAGTCTGGACACCCTCGCGCCGCGGCGGAAGTAAGCCGGCAAGAAAAGAATCGCGGAACGATCCGCTCCCACAATGATCCACTTCCACGACGCCACAAGCAGTCTTGATGTGGGAGCGGTTTCCTACCGCGATTCTTCGCGTAGTTGTGGGAGCGGTTTCCTACCGCGATTCTTCGCCCGACTCGCCGCCACCGCCCGACTCAATCGCGGAACAATCCGCTCCCACAGGGATCCGCTCTAACAGGAATGGGCCACAGCACCACTGTTGTGGGAGCGGTTTCCTACCGCGATTCTTCGCCGGATTCATCACCACCGCCCGACTCAATCGCGGAATGATCCGCTCCCACAGGGATTCGCTCCCGCAACGGGCCGAGGTTTCTCATCCTGCCCCAACCATATGGCGTCCCACAGGCAATAATCACCGATTCGGTCAACCAACCCCGCCCGTAACGGATTGGCTACCACGTAACGCGCCAACGCAATAATGTCCTCTTCCTTACGCACCGCATGATCATGAAATCCCGGCTGCCAAACACGCCCGCCGTGGCCTCTCAAGCGATTGATAGCAACTGCACTGCGCCGCTTTACTTGGTGCATAACCGAAGACAGCTCGCTGTCTCCAAGAGTCACCAGCCAGTGAAAATGATCCGGCATTACTACCCATGCCAGGCTGTGCACATCCCCCGACTCATGTGCTCGTCGAAACTCATCGACCACACACCGGCCGAGCTGCCACTCTCGGAAAAGCGGCTCACGTTCATCTGTGACGCTCGTCAATAGATATGGCCGGTCACGGTCGGAGTGACGTCCCTTGCGAAGCGTGTGACTTCGCGGGAGTGTGTCGTCGGTGATGTTGTTGTTCTTGTTTGTCACTGGTCCCCCGCCGTGCCGGTTGAGGGAATTGTTGCGCGGTGGGGGGCGGTTGTCTG
>JAKACW010000041.1 GCA_021821045.1 Pseudomonadota bacterium | reverse complement strand
AAGTAGTTTTCCACTTCCGGACGCTGATGGGTCCAGCCGTTGCGGCCTTGCTCGAGCGCGCCGGCGGTGTACATGCAGACCAAGGACGGCGTTTTGCGCCGCAGTTCGGCCATGGCTTGCGCCACGGTCTGGACGATCGGCAGGCCGTTAATGGCGAAGCTTTCATAAGACAGCCACAGGGCGCGCGAACCGAACAGCGCCAAGCCCGCTGCGAGTCCGGCGCAGGCGTCTTCATTGAGCGGCTCGTAGACTTGACCGTCGGGGTGCTGATTGTAAAGCGGATCCGTCGTCGGGTGGCGAATCTTCAACGCGTCGTTGATGACTTTCAAGCCGGACGCTTCGTTGCCGTCAGCGTTGGTGACGATGTAGTCCGCGTCTTGCGTGCCGACCTGGGCCACGAGGGATCCCATGCTGGTGGACGGCACCGCGTTGGCCCCTACCGCATGATGGGTCAAGGTCAGGGGCGCGAGTTCGGCGATGTTGCGCTCTAGTTCAGTGACCACCGTTTGCGCGGCGGGGCCACCGCCTGCGCGGGCGAAGTTGGTGCGCACCAGTTTCCAGGCTTCCTCCGGCAACGCCCGTTGCTTCATCGCATCGACCATGTGGGTTGCGGTGAGGGTGTCGCCCGGATACAGATTGTGAGACTTGGAGCCGCGGGCATGCACGCCGGCGCCCTTGAGCTGCTTGATGATGAAGCAGGTGGGCGTGCCGGACATGGCTTTTCCCGCGGCCTCGTCCATCGCCGAAAGTACGCGCGATGTAAACGCGATGCGGTTGGCCATGGGGAAGGCTGTGCTGTCGGCGTAAGTTGCGACGTTCGCTGCGTCGGCGTAGTCCCGGGCATCGACCAAGATGACCTCCTTGAAACCATGCGCTTTCCAATACGCGATCATCTCGTCGTTATTGGTGGTGGAGACCATGGAATGATGTTCCTGGCTGTAGCCGTTCCAAATCAGCACCGGTAGGAAATTGGTCGTGGCGGGATAGGCGGTGAGGAAATGCTGGAACGCCGACATGATGTACGGTTCGCCCAATCCACCGTCGCCGATGCTCACTGGGAACAACTTGTCGCGATTGAGCAAGGCACCGGCGAGAGCGAAGTGCTGGCCTTGTCCCAGCGGCCCCGCGGGGGCGAGCACGCCCGGAATGGCGCCGGACAAATGTCCGAGCAGCCCGTGGCGTTCGCGGAAACGGGCCCGCAGGTCACTCACCGTGTGTATGCCCATGGCTTCCAACGAGCGGTCGAGGAATAACGCGCTGTAAAAGCCCGGCGCGTGGTGACCGACTTCCGTGACCATGTTCTTGTGCCCGAGCATCCATAGGGCGGCATAGGCTTCGGCGCCGCTGGCGTAACCGCCCGGATGGCCGGAAGCCTTTTCGCCGGTCATCTGCAACATCAGATAGCGCAGGGCATCGGCGGCGAGCAGGGTTTGATAGGCGGCCTGGACGGCGGTTGAATCCGCGACCCGACTCTCGCCCTCTTTAATAACCGGCGCGGCACCGTAGCGGTCAAGCTCCGACTGCGCCTGCCCAAGGTACTGAATTCCTGAGATAAACGACGCCTTGGTGGTGGCGTCGGCGAGTTGTGTGGCGATGGTTGCGGTCACGGCGAAATCTCCTAGGGATCTACTTGGGATTTACGATACCGGCTTGCCACGGATTTCACAATATGTAATTATTCCCGCATTGTGAAAATTAAGCGAGTTCCTATGGCAACCAAACGGGACAAGAGCGAAAGGGCGGAAAGTTCATCCGGCATCCAGGTGCTGGATCGCGCCGCGCGACTGTTGGAAACCGTAGCGCAGGCCAAAAAGCCGCCGAATCTGAAGGTCCTGGCGTTGGACACGGGGCTGCATGTGTCCACGGCCTTTCGCATTTTGGCCTCGCTGCAGCAGCACGGATTGGTGGAGCGGGACGGCGAAGGCGCCTATCGATTGGGGCCGACGTTTCTACGCTACGGCGGCCGAGTTCGCCTGGACACCGATTTGCGTTCGCTCGCTCGGCCGGAAATGGAACGATTGCGCAGTGAAGTGGCCGAGACGGTCAATTTGACGGTGCGGGAAAACGACGAGGTGGTTTACATCGAACGCGTTACGCCTAACCGCATGATGCGCGTCGAACAGGTGATTGGCAGCCGCGCGCCGTTGCATGTTACCGCGGTGGGCAAGCTGATGCTGGGCGGCGACGGCGAACAAGCGTGTTTGCGCTACGCTCAGCGCAGCGGATTGCGGCGCTATACGCCGAACACCATTACCGACGCGGCGTTGTTAGTGCGGACAACACACGACGCGGTTGAGCGGGGTTTTGCCTATGACAACGAAGAGGCGGAATTGGGCGTAGGCTGTTTGGGTGCCTTGATCCGCGATTCCGCGGGCGAACCGGTGGCGGGGTTGTCCATCTCGGCGCCTCTTGAACGGCGGCGTGACGAGTGGATCGTTCCGCTGCGCGAAGCGGCATTGCGGATTTCGCGCCGGCTCGGTTACAGCGGCGAGTGAAGGTCGACGAAGAATCGCGGAATGATCCGCTCCCACAGGGATGGGAGTTCTTCCAAAGGGATGACAGTTCTCCCAAAGTGATGAGAGTTCTTGTTGTGGGAGCGGATCATTCCGCGATTCTTCGTCCGACTTGCAGCCGCGGCCGCCTCATCGCGCGCAGTCACGACACACAAGTCACGCGATTGCGCCCCTGTTCCTTGGACTTGTATAGCGCCTTGTCGGCACGTCCAATGGCGTCGTAGATTGTTTCATCGCCGCGAACCTTGGTTACGCCGAAACTCGCCGACAACTTTCTGTCCGTCGTGGGGATGACCTTTTCCGCCGTTGATTGCCGGATACGTTCGGCAACCTGCGTCGCGCCGTCCATCATGGTTTCGGGCAGCAGCAGCACGAATTCCTCGCCGCCGTAACGGGCCACGAAGTCGACCGTTCGCACGCTGTCCTGCAGGATGTGAGAAAACATCTGCAACGTTGCGTCGCCCACCGCGTGGCCGAAGGTGTCGTTCACCGCTTTAAAGTAGTCCAAATCCGTCATCACGATGCATACGCTGTGACCGAAGCGTCGGACCCGTTTCACCTCTTCTTCAAGGCGTTGATCGAGATGGCGTCGATTGGGCAGCCCTGTCAGCGGGTCGGTCAACATCAGTTCGCGAATCTTCACCTCGTTGTCTTGCAAGCGCTTGTAAGCCTGCTCGAGCGCTGATTTGGAAGCGATCGCTTCTTCCCGGGCCTTGAGCGCGACGGCGTGGGACTGCTCGCGATCTCGCACGAAATAGAGCAGCACGACGTAGATCACCGCGAATCCGAAGCCCATGTTGAGAACGAAAAAGATCGTGTTCAGCGACTTGCTCATGGTGGGTGCGTTATCGAGAATCGTGACTTCAAGCACTGCGGAAAGGACCGTCAACGCCAGGAAGGCAAGCAGCCAGCCAAACGCGGAGCGATTATCGGAGAAAAACATGGCGGCCAGCGGCGCGAAAAACGCCCACACCATGACGACGCTGCCGTTGGCGAAACCGCCCAGACTGGTTTGCAGCAAAAAGGGCAGGACTACGATCAACGCCAACTGGCTGAAACGGAAGAACTCGAATTTCTTTGTCCGCAGATAGAACGAGATGGTGAGGATTGACGTCGCGGCGTAGGTCAACGGAATTGCGCCGGAGCGGGGATAGCCGGCAACCGCATATAGCGCGCCCCAGAACACGGCGAGGATGGCGATCCCGCTGGCGATGAGGGTGAGCAGCGCCTTCCTCAGGCGTTCCTGATCCGAATCCGACGGCAACGTGCCCTGATTGGCAAATGTCCAAATGTAATCGTGAATGCGGCTGGACATTTCGCGATAGGCCCTACCAATTCCGTGGTTGAAATGCGTGTGCTCGCTATGAGTAGCGACAAGTTGATTGATGTTTGAAGGTGTTGCAGGAAAGGATTTTTGGCGCCCGATTATGGCAAGGTGGCCTTGGGAGTGAATTGCTTTTCCATCAAGGTGGTCGCGGCTTTTAAGCGATCCTTCGAGGTTGGCGAACCCATGACGACCGTGATGAGGCGACGGCCGTCGCGCACCGCCGTGCCGACGAGATTGAATCCCGCGCCGCGGGGATGGTAACCGGTTTTGAGACCGTCCGCGCCGCTAACGTCGCGCAGAAAGCGATGGTTGGTGTTGAGCAGTTGAAACGTTCCGTCGCGGAACCAGTCCAGGCGCGTCGATGACCACTGCAATATGAGCGGATACTTGGTGACATGGCGCGCCAGGACACCGAGATCGTAGGCGCTGCTGATATTGTCTTTTTGCCCCTTCCTTTTGTTTGGCGGCAAGCCGTGGACGTTGTGGAACTCCGTATCGCGCATGTTCAACTGTTTTGCACGCTGGTTCATGAAGGTTACGAAGCGATCGGCTGTTCCGCCCACATGTTCGGCGACGGCGTAGGCGGCGTCATTGGCCGAGGCGATGATGACCGCTTTCAACAACTCCTCGAGGGTGAAGACCTCGCCCTGTTTAAGAAACACCTGGTGTCCGCCGATCCGGCTGGCGGCGGCGCTTACGGTGTGTTTCTCGTTTAAGTCCAGTTGCCCTTGCTGGGCGCGCTCGACGGCGATCAGCGCGACCATGAGCTTGACCAAAGAGGCCGGTATGACTTTCTGATGGGGCTGATGAGAGTAAAGCACTTCCCCGGTCGTCGCATCCAGAACGACAGCCGATTCAAAGTGATCTTCGAGTTTGGACGCGGCGATTGCAGGGATTGCCGCAACCAAAACAAGCACGAAAAAACCGCACGCGGTCGCACGCAAGGAGATGCGGGAAAAAGCCAGCGAGGAATCTGAATTGCGCTTACGCCAGAACGACTTCAAGCCCATCCACCAAATAAATCTGCTCGTGGGCGCAGGTTAGCAGAACGACATCTCTTATTCAATTAATGCACCTTGCCGAATTTTCTAGGCGCCGTCGGGCGCGTCATGGCGGGTCGGTGACTCAACGATCGATGCAAGTGTGCGCTTGTGCAATGCCGAATCGGCGGCGGCATCCACCTCCTGCATAATGCTTTCCAAAGCGGCGTCGCCGAGGGCGTGCTTATCGATCGTGAACGTTTCCTCGTTAGCCGTGCGTATGGCGCGTCGAACCATGGCAAGCGTCAGTGTGTCGGGATCTCGCCCCGGAACCAACCCGGGAGGCTCATCGGCGGTTTCCCTAATGAGTTGCTCGCGTTTGAGCGCACCCTCCACTTCGTACAGCAGATCGGTCGGAACCTGCGCACGTTGCGCCAGTTCGCTCAACCGGGGCGGCATTTCTCCGCGGGAAAACGCGGCGCCGATTTTTTGCATCAGCCAATATGCGAGATACTCCTGAACGTGAGCACTCAGGCGAGGCGTTTCGACGTGCTGACGCAGGAACTGCGGATTTTGGTGAAAGAAGGAGATCTGCGCGCCCAACAAAAGAATCAACCAGCTTACGTAAATCCAGATCATGAAAATAATGACGATCGCGAAGCCGGAGTAGATGGCGTGATATTTGGCCGAGTGCGCCACGAAAAGCGCGAAACCCCAGCCGGCGGTTTTCCATAATATTCCGGCGATAACCCCCCCGGTCAGCGCGCTGCTCAGACGAACCTTGGTGTTGGGGATGAAGATGTAAACAAACGTGAACGCGGCAATGATCAGCACATAGGGCATGACTTGCCCGGCAAGATAAAACGCGGTGCCGAAGGGTTCGATCGCCAAAATCTTCTGAACCAAGCGGTTGCTGACCATGGACGCGGTCAAGCCGATGGCGGAGAAAACCAGAACCGGACCCACGAGCATGACGCTTAGGTAGTCCGAAAAGCGCCGCAGGACACTACGTGTCGGCGTATCGTGCCAGATGCTGTTGAACGCGTTCTCGATTTTCTGCACCAGTGAAACAACCGTGTAGATCAATACGGCCAGACCGAGAGATCCAAGCACGCCGACCCGCATGTTCTCGACGAAACTAATGATATTGGCGGTGATTTCGACGCCCTTATCTCCCAGCGGCGCCATGAAGTTGCTCAGCAGCGGTTCGATTTGATTGTGGACGTCGAACGCTTTCAATACAGAGAAACTCACCGCGAGCAAGGGCACCAGCGACAAGAGCGTGGTATAGACAAGGCCCATTGCGCGCAAGGTCAGTTCCCCGCGGGAGAGTTCGCGGTGCAGCGCGCCGATGACGCGAAGGACGCGGATCAGCCAGAGTTTGGCGTGGGATGCGCGGGTCAAGTCGCTTTCCCATACCAAGGCGGAGAACGCTCCGCCGATACGGCCTAACAGATTTTCCATAATCAAGTGTCTGTTTCCGTTTTCCGCTCAGCAGCTCAACCATATCAACGGCGCTAGCGGGTTTTTGTTTATGTTTCGGTGACTATGTTACTGTAGCCCAGAAAGGATTATTCCACACTTGTTCCCGCAGGCTTCACTGGGACTCGAAGCGCGCAGCGACCAATACGGAATAGCCGGACGCACTACCCACATATTGTTCGCGCCGGCTCCGCGCGCGCTAAACGTTAAAGAGTCCATCAAACAGTAGCCTGTAGGTGTGCATCGGGGCGGATGCGGCCGCAATCATGTGAACCCATCCTCACCACGCCGTGGGTCGCATACGTCCCGATGCACGTTCCCCCCTTTCTCCGGTCGTGTTCTTTTCCATCGACGATCAGATTCCGCTATCTGCGCGGCTCTTTGTCCATTACCATTCGCATACAATCATGAAAATCGCGCCGGGCAGATGCGGACCGCGACGGTTTACTTTGCGCAACAGCTGGGCAAGACTGTGGCAAGTTGAAAGCACACACAACACAAAGGGGAGCGCATGATTCCATGTTTTGTTGGCGGCAAGGGAATGTATGCCTCCGAGACCACTTGGGAGTTTAAAACGGCGGTGATCGAAGTTCTCGATACGTCCGGTCTCGGCTACGATGTGCGTTTCCAATATTACCGCGACAAGTTTCCCAAGAAGGACGTCAAGGAACTCGCTCGTTTAGTCTGTGATCCGATCGAATACTACGATCCGGACTGGCCGTTGTATTGGGCCAGTAAAAAGGACGAGGGACGCGACAAGGAAGAAGTGCTGACGGAGTTCATGCTGCAACTCGATGCCCGGTTGAGACGCCGCGCCCGCGCCGCCATATTCGGATACGACGAAGCCGGATTTGGAACGGGCGTCAATACGATGCGCTTCATCCATGAGGGCAAGCCTGTGCTGGGATTGTACAACCCGGCCATCCGCAAACGCGACGTCAACGTGTCGAATATTCTTCAACTCAAGATGGACTATCCCTTTGTCGTGACGCTGCGCCAATACACCAATCCGGACGAATTGAGAGCCTTGGTCATCGAATGGCTTGGTACGCTGTCACGGCAGGCGGACTAGCCGGTTTGCAATTAGTCCTGCCTTTGCCATAATTGAAGGCAGGTGTTCCTGCACGAGCGAGGTGGGCCATGTCCTCGATCAAAAGCCGCCTGAACGATATTCCGGTTTATGAACGGATGGCCGGCGTGGTCGATGCTCCAACGTTCAATCAGATTCGTTTGGCGCTGCTGCGGCTCAACAATCCTCTGCGCTGCCCTTTAAGAAGTCTGCGGGGCCTGGATATGCTGCTGACCGACGACGCATGGGTGTGTGTCGACCGAACGCTCAACGATGTTCCTGTGGTGGCCTGGATCGATTTTCAAACCCATTCCCGCAACGCGCTCCACGAACCGGTGGCATGCGAGCTGCGCTACTATCATGCGCACGCTCACATGATCATCGGGACGTTGTTCAACGATATTAGTCTCGAATTGAACGGGCGACTGCATCGACCCGTCGGCGCTCAGAGCGAAGACTTGGGAAGTCCCGATTAGCCGCCGTTTTTCGCCTATTGCAGCGTAACGAACTGGCGATTTTCTTCGGTCAGCGGTTCGGCGTATAGATCATGCTCGTCTGAGCCGGTAATGATTACGTCAACAAAGTCGCCGGGTTCCACCTCGCCGATAGGTTCCACATACACGGAGCCGTCGATCTCCGGCGCATCGCTGTAGCTGCGGGCGATCCAGCCGTCCTCGGCGACCTCATCGACCACTACCGTTTCCACATTACCTATCCGGGAGGCGAGGCGTTGGGCGCTGATTTCCGCCTGATGGGCCATGAAGCGCATCAGCCGCTCTTTCTTCACTTCGTCCGCAATTGCGCCAGGCAGCGCGTTGGCCGCGGCGCCCTCGACCGGCGAATAAGCGAACGCGCCGACGCGATCGAGCTGCGCTTCCGACAGGAAATCGAGCAGTTGCTGGAAGTCGTGCTCGGTTTCGCCGGGAAAGCCAACGATAAATGTGCTGCGGATGACGAGATTCGGCACGTCGCGGCGCCAGCTTGCGATGCGTTGCAGCATGTTGTCCACGTTGGCCGGACGCCGCATGGCTTTGAGCACGCTCGGCGCGGCGTGCTGTAGCGGAATGTCCAGATAGGGCAGGACCGTCCCTTCGGCCATCAATGGGACAAGTTCGTCCACATGGGGATAGGGATAGACATAGTGCATTCGCACCCACACGCCCAGTTCGCCCAGACTCTTGGCGAGGGTGGTGAGGTTCGATTTGAGCGGCTTGCCTTGCCAGAAGCCGGTGCGGTACTTGATATCCACGCCATAGGCGCTGGTGTCCTGGGAGACAACCAGTAGCTCGCGCACGCCGGCGTCGACCAAATTTTCCGCTTCCGCGAGAATGTCGCCGATTGGCCGGCTGACCAGATCGCCGCGCAGCGACGGGATGATGCAGAACGTGCAGCGATGGTTGCAGCCCTCGGATATCTTCAGGTAGGCGTAATGGCGGGGCGTCAGCTTGATGCCGCCGGGCGGGATGATGTTGGTGTACGGATTGTATTCCGGCGGCGGCAAGTGGGTGTGCACGTGCTCCAGAACCTCTTCGGTGGCGTGGGGGCCGGTGATTGCAAGGACCGCCGGGTGGGTTTGCTTCACGATATCGCCCTTGGCACCGAGGCAACCGGTCACGATGACTTTGCCGTTTTCCGCCAGCGCTTCGCCGATGGCGTCGAGGGATTCGGCCACCGCATCATCGATGAAGCCGCAGGTGTTGACGACCACCAGGTTGGCGTCGCGATAGCTGGGTACGATGTCGTAACCCTCGACGCGCAGCTGGGTAACGATGCGCTCCGAGTCCACCAGCGCCTTGGGGCAGCCTAGGCTGACGAATCCGATTTTCTGCTTTGCCATTGAGTCTGTATCGCACCGGGAGGCGGTATAAAAACGGGAGGCGAATTATACCCTTGTTTCGATGGCCGGCGGCGTGAAACTGCTTCGCGCCCTCGGCGATCTCTTACAAAAATATGTGTATTTGGCGACTTTTCGCCCACGAGACGGGCGGGGTATAATGCCCTTACTTTCAACGCGCCGACGGAATGGGCCTTTTGCAGTACAACAAGAGCGCGACCGGCCGGACCCACAATAATACACTCTCTAAACGGATTTACGAGCCGACTTCGATCGAGGCCGGTGGCGGGTTGCTCGCGAAAAAGTATAACGAAACCGAGGGTTATTATGACGCTTCATGCGCGGCAGGCAGGGTTTACGTTGGTTGAGTTGGTGACCGTCATGACCATCGCCGTCGTCGTACTGGTCGCGACATTGCCGGCGTTCCGCGACGTTCTCAACAACAACCGCATCACCACCCAAGTCAATCGGCTGATTTCCGACGTCCAACTGGCCCGCAGCGAAGCCATGCGCCGGGGCGAGCGGGTGGTCCTCTGCCGCAGCGGCAACCCAACGGCCGGCGCGCCCCGTTGCGGCGGCACATCGGGCCAGTGGACGGAGGGTTGGCTGGTTTTTGTCGATGTCGACAAAAATGGCACATTTAACGACGGCGACTCGCTGGTGCGCGTTACATCCAAAATTAAAGGCGGAATCGCCGTACTCGCCAACGCTTACGCGGCGACGGCGATTCAATTCAACGCCGATGCGAGCACCAATCACGACGGCAACACCGTGCGCATAGCCCTGTGCGATGAGCGCGGCAGCGCGTTCGGCAAACAGATCGACATTCCGCCGGTTGGACGGCCACGGGTGGCCGATCGGGTCAATAGCTGTGCCAGCCCGGGTTAATCCGCGCGATGACTTTACACCATGATTCGATCTCGACCAGTTAACCCATTGTTCCCGCTTCGCGGCGCCAGCCTGATGGAAGTGCTGGTGGCGATCGTAGTTCTGTCCCTTGGCGGCCTGGTGGCCGGCGCAATGCAGGGCACGTCCCAGCGCGCCAATCACGACGCGCAACAACGGCTCATCGCCACGTTTTTTGTCAACGAAATCATTGAGAAGATGCGCACCAATCCGGCCGGTTTGTCTGGATACGACCATGACACGCCTCTGACCGGTGGGACCATCGGCGCCGAACCCAGCCCGAGATGTGTCGCGGATGCCGGTTGCACACCGTTCCAGTTGGCCCGTCACGACCTGTGGGCATGGGAGCAATCCATCGCCGGTGTTGGCGTTCAGGTAGGCGGTGAAAACGTCGGCGGATTGGTCAACCCGGCCGGCTGCATTTCGACCAACGATGGACGGGTGAGTGTGGTGCTGTCGTGGTCCAGTGTCGAGCCTTTGTCCGACTCGGCCGCAGGTCCGGGCGTGACCGACAGCTGCGGCGAGTCCAGCGAATTTCGGCGACAAGTCGTTGTGAATACGTTCGTGAAGTGAAGATGATGACGTTGATCAACAAGCGTTCCCAACAGTCCGGTTTGACATTGGTCGAGCTGATGGTGGCCATTGTGGTCGGCAGCCTGTTGGTGATCGCTGCAGTCTACATGTTCGTCTCGAGCAAGCGCATCTATAGCCAAAGCGAGCGCGCGATGCGGATCAACGAGAACGGTCGCTTTGCGCTCAACGTCTTGGCGGAGGACTTGCGCCACGCGGACTACTGGGGCAGTGTGCCCGGGACGGACGTGCAGCGCAGCGGAACCCTCAGGTCGATTTCGGGAGACTGCTCGGGTAATGCCGCCGGCTATGATCTAACCGCGCCATTGTGGAGCGTGGAAGTCGCTTCATCTTCCGTCTTCGGATGTATCAGCGATGCAATTCCCGGCTCCAACGCATTGGTGATCAAGCACGTTGCCCAGCAACCGACCGATGCGACCGGGCTCAAAGCCGATAGGGCCTATGTCCTGGCCAATCCCGTCAAAGCCGTCTTATTCGACGACGTCAAGAACGCGCCGACCCACACGCCCGGTGGAGAGTTCCCGAATGGAAAGTTCTGGGAATACAAGAGCACGATTTACTACGTGCGTGACAACGAAAAGGCCGTGCCCAGCTTGTACAGGTTGCGCCTGGTCAACGGCCAATGGAGCGAGCCGCAGGAAGTGGCTGTCGGCATCGAGCGGCTGCACGTGCAGTTCGGCGTGGACAGCAACGGCGATGGATCGGTGGACGCCTACCTGCGGGCCGGCGATGTCGATTGGTCCCAAGTTGTAGCGGCGCGCGTCTATCTGCTCGTGAGATCGGAGCAGGAAGATAAGACCTACAAAGACACGCGGACCTACCGTTTAGGCGATGCGATCGAAATCAAATCCCCCGGCGACAGCTATCATCGGATGGTGTTCAACACGTCCGTCGCATTGCGCAATCGCCGCTTGGCCGTCAGTGAGGGTGCATTATGAACATGGGGCGCCGCGAGCGTGGCTCGGTCTTATTGATCGCACTTTTCATTCTCACCCTGTTGTTGATGATCGGCGCGTCCGCATTGTCGGGAAGCATGGTTGAACTGCGCGTGTCCGGCATCACCAAGCGCACGATGGACGGTTTCCAGAAAGCCGAGGCAGGCGTCAGCGGAGCCCTCGCCTTGGTGGGTACGGCGGATGATCCATTCACCGGCGCGAGTAAGCCGGATGTATTCGGCGAACTGAAGGCGGTTGCAAACCCGGTCGCCGACGTTTCGGATATCGCCGTCAGCAGCGAGATCGCTCACGCCGGCGTGTCGTGTGTTCGCAATCCCAACGGATTCAGCGCCAACAAAGTGGCCTGCGATTACTACGAAGTCAGCAGTGTTCATCAGGAGCCGAACACCGGAATTGAGACTCAGGTCGTTTTCGGTGTGCGCAAGGAAGTCATTGCGTACTGAACGGCGGACTGGGCAAGGGGAGACTGAAGACAATGATTCATTTGGTTCGAGCGCTTATCGCGAGCATTCCCCGGCTGTGGACGGCGCGCGCTCCCGCCAAATCCATCCGCGGACGCGCCCGTTCGATTTTCGCCGGCGGGCTGCTGCTGTCCATTCTGGCAACCCAAGCGCCCGCCGACGATACGGAGATCTATGTCACCACCAATCCGGCTTTCCAGAAGCGGCCCAAGGTGCTCATCATTTTCGACAACTCGGGTTCCATGAGCACGGAGGTCAACGACGGCCAATCGCGGATTCAAATCGCCAAGCGGGTGGTGACCGAGCTGATCGACGACAATCCGGGCATCGATTTCGGCTTGGCCGTCTACAATTTCAACGCCAGCGACGGGCGTAATCCGCGCAACGGTGGGCGCATCGTGCGCGGTATATCGGAAGGCCAGACGGACACCGACCGGACGGACATCAAAAACACGATCAACCGACTGGGGCCCGACACCTGGACGCCGCTTTGTGAAACACTTTACGAAGCGTACTTGTATTACTCCGGTCAGCGGGTGCGCTATGGCGATGACGATCCGTCCGCCACGCCGGCGCGCGACCGCTCGGTCGAAAGCAACGGTCGGTATATTTCTCCCCTCACCGATTGTGAACAAGCTTACGTGATTCTCATGACGGACGGTTTACCCACCCGCGATATCGACGCCGATGCCGCCATCGGCGCGCTGTCGGAAATCGGCGCCATGCGCGGCAGCCGATTGGATGAGTTGGCGGGCTGGATGTACAACAGCGACCTCGATGGCAATGACAACAACGGCAAGCAGCGCATCGTTACCTATACCATCGGTTTCGCTGTGGATGATTCCTTGCTGGATGTGACGGCGAGAAACGGCGGCGGTGCGTATTACTCGGCCGACGACGCCGACCAGCTGCGTTCGGCGTTCCGTTCCGCCGTGGCGGAAATCCTGTCCACGACTGCAACGTTTACCGCGCCGACGGTGGCGGTTAATAGTTTTAATCGTTCCCGCAGTTTGAATGATGTTTACTTCTCCATGTTCATGCCCGACTCCAAGCCGCGCTGGTACGGCAACTTGAAGAAGCTGCGCATGAACGCAAATGGCGCCTTGGTGGATGCCGACGGCGTGCCGGCCACCGATCCGGTCACGGGAAACATTGCCGAGCGCGCCCGCACCTTCTGGAGCGGATCGCGCGACGGTGCCACGGTCCTCGAGGGCGGCGTGGGCGAGTTGCTGAAACGACGTGCGCCCGGCACGCGGGATATCTGGATCGATACCGGCGCTGGCGGTGCGCTGGAACCGTTCGCCGCCGTCAACACACATCTCACACCGGGGCTGTTCGGCGCCGCCGATGAACAAGAAGTGGCGCAGCTCGTGGCCTGGGCGCGGGGCGTGGACGTCGACGACGAGGACAATGTGGAGTCGACGACGACGCGGCCGTGGATTCTCGGCGATGCGTTGCACTCGCGGCCCTTGGTGATCAACTACGGCGCGCGTGGTGGTGCCACTCAGGACAACCCGGACACGCGCATCCTCTTCGGCACCAATGCCGGCTTTTTTCACATGTTCCGCGGCGACAGCGGGCGCGAGGATTGGGCGTTTATCCCGCGGGAATTGGCGCCGCTGCAGAAGGTCCTGCGGCGCAATTCGCCCTCCGTCGTTCATCCCTACGGTATCGATGGTTCCGCCACGGCGTTCATTTTGGATAAGAATCGCGATGGCACGATTTCCGGCGCCGACGACAAGGTCTATGTGTATTTCGGCATGGGTCGCGGCGGCAAATCCTACTATGCGCTCGATGTATCGAATCCCGATCGGCCGCGGATGATGTGGACGATCAACAATCAGACGCCGGGGTTCGAGTTGCTGGGCCAGACGTGGTCGACGCCGGTGGTGGCGCAGGTTCAGGGTTTGACCGATCCGGCGTTGATTTTCGGCGGTGGCTTTGACACCAACAAGGATAGTCAGACCGTCGGCACACCGGACAAGGCAGGTATGGGCATCTATGTTGTCAACGCAGTGACCGGACGGCTGGTCTGGAGCGCGACACCGGCGGAGAGGAGTTCGACCAACTATTCGGTTTCAGACATGACAGACAGCATTCCGGCGCCGGTCACCGCCTTGGATTCCGACGGCGACGGCAAAGTGGATCGGCTTTATGTCGGCGACACCGGCGGCAACATCTGGCGCGTGGATATGGCGGGTAGTTCGTTGCCGGGCGCGAGCCAGAACACTTGGTCGGTGTTCAAGTTCGCCTCCTTGGGCGGGGACACCGTAGCGACCGACAAACGGTTTTTTAACCAGGTGGACGTCGTTCAGACCCGCGATGGAGTAATCAACTACGATGCGGTGTCGATCGGCAGCGGCAACCGCTCCCATCCCAATGAGGTCGGTACGCCGGATCGCTTTTATGTCTTGCGCGACTTGGCGATCAATTCGACGTATTACGGGCCCGGCGGCGCTGCCGTTCCGGCAACCATAACCGAAGCGGATCTGTTCGATGCCACCAGCAACGTGATTCAAGCGGGCACGCTCGCGCAACGCAGCGCCGCGCAGGCCGCTCTTAATGACAAATCCGGTTGGTATATCTCTTTTGGTCGCATCGGAGAGAAAGTGTTGTCGAGTTCCATCACCCTGGGTGGCACGCTGTTCTTTGCCTCCTTCGTGCCCAATGCCAGCGAGAGCCTGTGCGAGCCGGCGGGCGGCACGGCATATCTGTTCGGCGTGAACTTGCACAATGCGTCGGCGGTTTACGATTGGAATCCCAGCGACCAGTCCTTGACAGCATCGGACCGCAGCACTCACATCGGATCACGGCTGCCGGACACCGTGACGCCCCACATCAGCGACGACGAGATCCGCATCGTCGGGATGGGTCCGGGCGATGTAGTGGATGGCAGCGCTACCGGCACCTACGGCACCGGGGTCAAGCTCAAGGCCTTGGGTACTTATTGGTATCGCGCGGCGGAATAGGCGGCGATGACAACCAGGGCACACATGCGACCCATCGCCCGCCGGCATGCCGCGGGGTTTACTTTGGCTGAAGTGGTCATGGCGATGGCGGTGGCGGCGATCCTGGTGGCGTTGAGCTATTCCGGCTATTCTTCGTCCGTGCAGAAGACCCGCCGCGCCGAGGCCGTGGCGACATTAATCAGTGTGGCGGGACGCATGGAGCAATACTATGCCGAACACGGCGTCTACACCGATGACTTGACCAAGCTGGGTTTCAATAAGGCGCAAGCGCTGCCTACGGAAAACGGATACTACGAAGTATCCGCGTCCATACCCACCAATCAAACCTTTCTTATCACGGCGAAACGAGTCGGCGCGCAGGTTGCAGACGAGCGCTGCGGCGACCTGACCATCGATCATGTCGGAGCAAAGAGTGCCGTGAACCGCACCGATCAGTCGCCGACGGAAAATTGTTGGGAGTGAGACTATGAAAAAGCACGCTTTACCCGCCTTTGCCGCAGCGGCCCTGCTCGTAATGTCCGCAGCTGTTCATGCCGAGGAGTTCAAATGCTTTGTCGCCGGCGCGGACGGCGAGCGCTACATCGTCTTCAACGAGGCCCAAGACATGGGTGAGGCGCGCCGAATGGCGAAAGAGCAGAAAGTGCAAATCGGTGTGCCGCGCCCCATTGCGGTCACCCGCGTTTTTGAATGCGCCAAACTCGGCGACGAGTTTTTGGACGGCGACGCCAATCGTCTGGACGCTGCGACGCCTCGCTGAGTCGTGTTGCGGGAGAAGGCCCGCCGGGTCTATTCTTGCCCTTCCAGTTCGACCGCCGTTTCCGCTTCAGCCTTTTCGACCGTCGCGTCCGGCGGCGGCACCAGGGGGAAGTCGACGAAAAACGCCGTGCCGCGCTCTTCCTCGGTCTCGAAATCGATTGAGCCGTTCATTCCCGCGACCAAACGTTTGGTAACGTAGAGCCCGAGGCCGCTCGAGCCCGTCCGTCGGGTGTTCGACACGTTGGCCTGGGAGAATTTGCTGAACACTTTGTCGCGAAACGAGTCCGGAATCCCGGGCCCATGATCGATGACCGCCACGCGGGCATAGTTGCGGTGCTGGTCCAGCAGCACTTCGACTTCATCCCCCGGACGGGTGTACTTTGCCGCATTGGACAGCAAATTGGTGAACACCTGCAATGCGCGGTCGCGATCCAATCGGACGTGCGCGCCGGGAAAATTGTCGAATAGCTTGAACTTGACGTTGTAGCTGTCGGCAAAGGGCTGGGTCGTTTCGACGGCGCATTTGACGATCGGCGCCAGCGGCATGCGCTGTAGATCGAAGGTGAATGTGCCTTCTTCCAGCTGCTGGATGTTCAGCACGTCGTTGATGAGGCGCAGCAAACGATCGCAGTTGCCCCGTCCGAGCGCCACGAGATTTTTCAGTTCGGGCGGCACCTCCCCCAACTTGCCGCAGCCCATGAGATCCAGCGCGCCCTTGATTGCCGTCACCGGGGTACGCATCTCATGATTGATCATGGCGATGAATTCATCCTTCATACGGTCCAGTTCGCGCTGGCGGTCCATGTCGGCGCCCAGCTTCGCATTGGCGATTTCGAGTTCCCGGGTGCGAATGGTCACCAGTTCGTTGAGGTGTTCGTGGTGCATGCGCATTTGCAGGCTCATGCGGTTGAACGATTTGGTCAATGCACGGATTTCGGGGTACTGGGCGTTGCGCAGCGTTTGGTAGCGGCCCTCGGCCAGCGCTTCGGCCGCGTCCTGCAACTGACGGAGATCCGTCACGCCGCCACGCAGCACCCTCATCGCGACCGCGAGGCCCGCGAGAACCAGCACGACCGAGCATGCGAATACGGCATACATCGCCTTAAGCAACTGGGTGTTGAAAGCGGTTACGTCGGCGGCGGCCTCAATGTATAGCGCCGGCCGGCCGCCGCCGGTTTCCGCCAAGCCATAGCGGCTGATCAAGATATGATCCATGGCATCGTCGGCGGGCCAGCGACCGGAGCGGAAGAGGATGCGGTCGTCGTCGGCGCGAATTCGAATCGGGGAACCCAGGATGGGTTCTAGTTGGGCAAGGTTGATGAGGGGGTCCGCTACCACGGCCAGAAATCCGGAGGGGCGCAATCCGCCCAACGGAACGATCACCGTAACGATGGGTTCGTGGTCGACGCTGCACAGGGCGGTCACGCTTTGCAGGCGATCGGGGCCGGTGCGGCCGCGGGCTGCGTGCAGCGCGCTCGGGCAAAAGCGTGACGTTTGCCCCGCTGATTGGCTCATGGCACTGGAACTGACGACTAGCTCGTAGTCCGCGTTGAATACATGCAGCTGTTTCAGACTCAACAAGTTCGATGTGACGAAATAGCGGTGAAAGTGCTGGTCCAGCTCATTGATAAGGGCGGTCCGCCCCGGATCGGTCAGGGATTGCGGACTGAGATTTCCTGTATGAACGGAGTGGCCCAGATCGGCGGCGATCTCGTAGGTGTCTTCCAGGGCGATGCCGGCGTTGATTCGAATCAGTTGGCGCAGCGCCGCGGACTTGTGTTCGTACGCCAATTCACGGTAGGTCACGCCGGCGCCGAGGACCAACAACACGCCCAGCGCGCCGAGGCCGAGCACGGTGAGGGTCATTACCCGATGTAGCGAAGGGCTCTGCATGGGCGCGGACTTGTCCTTGGTGGTTTCCTACGTGTTGTTTTTAACGGCCTTGGCGGGGAAAGATGAATTGGTAGTGTGGATTAAGAGGAGAAAAAAACTGCGGATTCGGGCGTAGGGACGACCCGAGCCACCGCCGGTGTCGACTGAAAATCGGACTTAGGAATGATTGACGAGAACCGCGCCCAGGCCGACCAATAAAGCCATGTATCCTGTGGCAAAAAAAGTCAGCAACAGCTTACGGCCGAACTCGGATTGGATCTTAGGTTCGGTGTTGAGGAAAATATTGACGCCAACGAGGGTCAGTATAGTTGCGCCAATGATTGTCGCGACGGCTACTGAGTTCATTGCTTCCAAAATCGTATCTCGGATTCGGCGAGTCGCTGGGGCGGTGCCCGCAAACGACGCTGGATTAATTTACCGTTTCACTTTTCGCATTGATATTGGATCATGCTGCTATCTGCACGGGGCCAAAGGGCGTTCGCGATAGGTACACTTGCCTTTCCCCGACAGAGCAAGTCAAGGATACTATCTGAGATTCCAAAATCATTCCGAAATAGCCGGAGTGAAGCTACGGGGAACGCCGGATAGAGGTAGCGGTTCCCTGCGAGTGGAGGACAGCAAGGATGACTGCCGTGGACGCGGTGGTATTTGTTGTGGACGACGATCGTGAAACGGCCGACTGGCTGGCGTCTCTCTTGGGCCGCGTCGGTCTCGGCGTGGCATGGTTCGGGTCGCCCGAGGTGTTTTTGAACACCTACAAACCGACCTGTCCCGCCTGCTTGGTCATGGACATCCGCTTCCCTGGAATGAGTGGTTTGGATCTCTTGGCTCGGCTGCGCGAGCGGGGACTGCGGCTGCCCGCCATCGTATTGTCCGCCAACAGCGACGTGGCCATGGCGGTGAGGGCGATGCAATGCGGGGCTACGGATTTTTTGGACAAGAGTCATTTGGAGCCTCAGCGGCTCATCGAAAGCGTCCTTGCTGCAATAGCCCGCGATAGCGAATATGCCGAGCGCCGCCATGCCGGGCTCGCATTCAATCGGCGACTGGCCGCGCTGACGCCCCGTGAGCGCGAGGTGATGGATCTGCTCATCGACGGAAAGACCAATAAGATGATCGCGTTTGATCTGGGTCTGAGTCCAAAAACCGTCGAAACCCACCGCACCAAGGTATTTCAAAAGATGCAGGTTCGCTCCCTGGTCGAGCTAACCCGCACGGTACTGAGCCAACAGCTGGCTGACCGCCGCGACCTCAACTGACCGCCCCCGCCAAGGCACATCGCGGCTACGGAATATAGCCGTAATTTTCTCCAGTTTTTTACCGGCTTACCGACACAGAGTCGTAGATCGCTAACATCGTGAGTTGAAACATGGGCAAGGTATCGATCGACGACTTGCAGCCGGGCATGGTTCTCGCGTCCGATGCGTTGTCCGGCGACAACCGGGTGCTGCTCAAGGCCGGCGCGCAGATTCAAGACAAACACATTCGCGTGCTCAAATCCTGGGGGCTGTTGGAACTGGACGTGGAGGGCGTCAGCCGCGAGGAGTTGGAAGCGTTGTCCATCGCCAAGGTCGACCGATCGCAATGGGAAGCGGCGCAGCAGCAAGTGAAACACATGTTTCGTCACGCGGACTCAACCCATTCCGCGGTCGCGGAGCTGTTCTACATCGCCACGTTGAGACGTCTCGATCGAGTTTTCAAAGGTAAGTAGGTCATGGCGAGGGATGCGCAGGCACTGGTGGATTCGGCGAACCAGCTTTACACGCTGCCCACGATCTATTACCAAGTGGACACCGCAATCAACGATCCCGTGTCCACGGCGACGCGCATCGGCAAGATAATCAGCGAGGACGCCGGTTTGTCCGCGCGTTTGTTACGCGTGGTGAACAGCGCCTACTTTGGATTGCCTTCGCGTATCGATACCATTTCCCGCGCCGTCACCGTCATCGGCACCCATCAATTGCGCGATCTGATTTTGGCTACGTCGGTGATTGAATCGTTTCGCGGCATTCCCGATAGCTTGGTCGATATGGAATCGTTTTGGCGTCACAGCATCGCCACCGGCGTGGCGGCGCGCATCATTGCGACGTATTTGCGGGAGCCCAACGTCGAACGTTTCTTCGTCGGCGGACTACTGCACGACATCGGCTCGCTTCTTACGTACGCCCAAATTCCCCGAGACGAGGCCGCCGTGTTGAAACACTGCGCCGAGACCGACGCCTTGCTGCACGTCGCCGAACGAGAACTGCTGGGCTACGACCACGCGGAAGTCGGCGGACTGCTGTTGAAATCATGGAAACTGCCCACGGCCTTGGCGGACATGGCCCGCTGTCACCACGCGCCGCACAAGTCGTCCCAGCATGCCGCCGAAGTCGCGGTGATTCACGTCGCCGATATCATCAGTCACGCCCTGGAGCTCGGCTCGAACGGGGAAAAATTCGTTCCGCCGTTGGAGTCCAGCGCTTGGGATCGGTTGGGTCTGTCGGAGGGCGCTCTTTCGACCATCGTCGGGCTCGTCGACAAGCAATACAACAATGCCGTCAGTCAAATCCTAAGGGCGCACTGACATGACGGCGACGATTCTGGATTTGGAAAAAGAACTGGCCCAAGCACGGTCGCGCATCGCCGATCTGGAGCGCATGTACCGGTGGTTCGTGTCGTCGGCGGACATCATTTCTGCGCTGGCCGATTTTCAAGCCAACATCAACATCGGTCTGAACCCCGAGGTTATTTTGCGCGACGCGCGCGGTTACATCGGTCAATTGCTGCCGGTGGAGGCGCTGGGTTTCATGTCGGCGGAAAACGCCGAGTTCGATTTCGAGTTCGTCGATGTGACGCCGGCCCAGTCGCGGGAGGCGCTGGCGGCGGCCGTGGAGGGCGCCATTGCCGACGGGACGTTCGGATGGGCGATTCAACAGAACCGACCGGTCGTTGCCGCGCTCTCCGAGCCGGGCAAAACGCTGATGTTGCACACCGTCGGCGCGCGCTCGCGCGTCTGGGGCATGTGCGCCGCGATCCTCAACATCAACGACGATGCGCTGTCCGATGTCAGTCTGCAACTGGTGTCCATCGTTCTGATGAACGCCGCCAATGCCCTCGAAAGCCGGCGTCTCAATGCCATGATGCAGAATTACAGTCGCGACCTCGAGCAGGCGGTGGAGGCCCGTACGGCGGAGCTGATCGAGGCGCGCAAAGCGGCGGAATCGGCCAGCGATGCCAAGTCCGATTTTCTGGCCAATGTGAGTCACGAACTGCGCACACCGTTGAATGCCATCATCGGGTACACGGAGATTTTGAGTGATGAGGTGCGAGAGGAAGACTCACAAAGCCACTGGCTGACGGACTTGCAGAGGATTTACAAATCGAGCAAGCACTTGCTTGAGTTGATCGACGATATCCTGGACATCAGCCGTATCGAAACCGGGCAGGTCGAGATAGTCAAAGAGCCTTTCCAGTTGGGCAATCTGCTGCGTCATTTGATTGCCACCATTCGTCCCGTTGCCGGCGAGCAGAACAACGTCATCGAGCTAGACCTCGACGTCAATCCCGATATCGTCGTGAGCGACCGGCTGCGGTTGCGCCAAGCCGTGCTGAACCTGTTGAGCAATGCCTGCAAGTTCACCCACGAAGGGCGCATCAAGGTCAGCGCGCGCGATGAGCAGATCGGCGACCGGCGGTGGATTACAATCGCGGTGGCGGACACCGGCATTGGCATCAACGCCGAAAAACTGGAAGCGATCTTTGAGCCGTTTGTCCAGGCGGAGCGCTCCACCGTCAAGCGGTACAAGGGAACCGGCTTGGGGTTAACCATCACCAAGCGCCTGTGCAACATGCTTGGCGGCGATGTGGACGCGGTCAGTCAGCGGGGCAAAGGCTCCACATTCACCATCCGGATTCCCATCGATTAGCGGTCCACTCGCGCTGCCTTGATCTTTAGACAATTTGTCGGGGCTTCCCCGGCTCACCACGCACCTTTCTGCTTGTGGCGAATAACTTGCTACAATACGGCACCCTGCATAACCCGGCTGAACCATTACGGAAAAATCGATGACCATAAGAACCCGCTTCGCGCCAAGCCCCACCGGATATCTGCATATCGGCGGTGCGCGCACGGCCCTGTTTTCGTGGCTTTACGCCCGTCGTCACGGCGGCACATTTATTCTGCGCATCGAGGATACGGACGTCGAGCGTTCCACTGTCGAATCGGTTAACGCCATTCTCGAAGGCATGACGTGGCTGGGGTTGGACTACGACGAGGGGCCGTTTTATCAGAGCCAGCGTTTCGATCGTTATCGCGACGCCATCGGCCAGCTGATGGCGGAAGGCAAAGCGTACAAATGCTACTGCAGCAAAGAACGCCTGGATGCACTTCGCGAAGAGCAAATGGCGCGCAAGGAAAAGCCGCGCTACGACGGCCTGTGTCGCCACCGCAAGGATCAGCCGGAAGGCGCGCCGTATGTCGTGCGCTTTCGCAATCCTACTGACGGTGCGGTGGTGGTCGATGACATGATTCGCGGCCGCGTGGTGTTTCAGAACACTGAACTCGACGATCTGATTATCTCTCGCTCTGACGGCACACCCACTTACAACTTCGTGGTGGTGGTGGATGATTTCGATATGAAGATCACCCACGTCATTCGCGGCGACGACCATCTGAACAATACGCCGCGCCAGATCAATATTCTCAAGGCCATGGGCGCGGAGCCGCCAAAATATGCCCACGTTCCCATGATTCTGGGCGAGGACGGCGCGCGCTTGTCCAAGCGCCACGGCGCGGTCAGCGTGATGCAGTATCGCGATGACGGCTTCTTGCCCGAAGCGCTGCTCAACTATCTGGTGCGGCTAGGCTGGTCTCATGGCGATCAAGAAATTTTTACCTTGGACGAAATGTTCAAGCTGTTTGATATTAATAACGTGAATCATTCAGCCTCGTCGTTCAACGCGTCGAAGCTGCTGTGGCTCAATCAGCATTACATCAAATCGAGCGATCCCGCCCACGTCGCCCATCACTTGAGCATCCACATGGGCGCGCTCGGAATAGATCCCACGCAAGGTCCATCGCTGGTCGACGTCGTCACCGCGCAGCGAGAGAGGGCCAAGACTTTGGTCGAGATGGCGCAGAACAGTGTGTTCTTCTATCGCGATTTTGCCGACTATGACCCGGCGGCGACCAAGCACCTGACGGTGGACGCCCGGCCCGCGCTGGAGGAACTGCGCGCCCGTTTCAGCGCGCTGAGCGGCTGGCAAGCCGAGCCGTTGCATGCCGTGGTGCAGGAGACGGCGGAAAAGCTTGGTCTGAAACTGGGCAAAGTCGCCCAACCCTTGCGCGTCGCCGTCACCGGGGGTACGGTTTCGCCGCCCATCGACGTGACCCTGGCCTTGTTGGGCCGAAACAAAACCCTGGCCCGATTGGACCGAGCACTGTCCTACATCGCGATCAAAAGCGAGGCCGGCGGCGCTTGACAGTCCCGTCGTCCTCCATTAAATTGCACCGTTCCGTGCGGGGCTATAGCTCAGCTGGGAGAGCGCTTGCATGGCATGCAAGAGGTCGCCGGTTCGATCCCGGCTAGCTCCACCACCCAACCCGCAAGTTACTAAAAATAACGACGTTTATGGCCCAAAACCTTGACATCAGAATGGGCCTCGAGTAATTTGCACACCTTCGCGTCGCCGGGAGTCCTAGCCCGCATCGCAGCAGTCTCCGTCCCCTTCGTCTAGAGGCCTAGGACATCGCCCTTTCACGGCGGTAACAGGGGTTCGAATCCCCTAGGGGACGCCATATCTCGAAACACAAGGCCGCGGTGCTGCATCGCGGCCTTTTTGTTTTCGGCTGCGTGAGTTTCGGCATGCCACGCCTCGGCAGAAGTTCTGCGTTTTGCATCTCCGCGCCGTTTCTGGTTAGATGTTCACCCTGCTTCAGGGAGGAAAAATCACAATGCCGGTCCGCTACCCCCATGATTTCGTCGTCGCCCATTATTCCGGTGATCGTAAGACCGGGCGTATTGCCTTGATCTTCGGCGGTCCGGGCGGCACGCGGGTGGAGACGCTGCCTTTGGGGGCGCCAAGCGGCAAGGGTCCGATGCGCCAGCCGATTCTTGTCGGCGTCACGCGGGACAAGCAAGCGGTCCTCCTGGAGCCCGAGACGAAGAAAATCAATCTGGCCGCGACATTTCCGCCTGACACTTTTCCCGCCCACGTTTATTCCGATCCGGCGAGCGGGGCAGACTGGTTCATGAACGACGGCGAAAAGGAAACCGGCAACGATACGTTGAATTGCGGCGATCGCGGCTCATCGGTTTCCGTGGTCGTCGAAGCCAACAGCGCGAACGCCCGCTACTTGACCACCATCTGCGTCGGCCGCGGTCATCACCAGGCGGCGTTCACGGCGCCGACCGATCAAGCGCCCGGCCTGCCCAAGCGCGCCTGTATCAGCAATTTGAATGATGGCACCGTTGATCTCATCGGCAACGATGCGGCGGACGCCGCAACTTACCAAAAAGTTGTGGCGACGGTTAACTTGTGCGAGCGCGACAAGGAAGATGCCGCGCTGTCCGCGGCGGGTATTCCCAACAAAGCCTATCCTCACGGCCTGGCGTTTTCCCGTGTGACGGGGAAGCTCTATAACTTGAATAACGGCTATGGCACGGTGGCGGTCATCGATCCTGTCAGCGGACAGATCGAACAGCGCATCGGGCTGAAGGGCCACAGCAACATGTTCGCCGCGCCGGACGGCCGCTATTTCATCGCCCGCGGCGCCGATCGCAAGACCGACCCGTCCCACGTGCTGGCAAAAGTGTCGGTATTCGATCCGGTCGCTGGCAAGATCACCGACCAAGTGACCCTGCCCGATATTTACATTGGCAAGTACTTTTTCAACCCGCAGGGCACGCGGCTTTATTTGACGGGCGCGGTGTCCGGCAGCCCGGAACAGCAAGTCCACCTCAAGGCCGATGCCGTGCTCGCGTTTGATCTGACAGCCCTGCCCAAGCTCAAGTTAGTGGCCGAGCTAAGGTTTAAATCTCCCGTCGGTTTTCTGAGTTTCGTTCCGGGCGCGTCCGCCGCCCATGGCTATATGCTCGCCTCCATTTCGGAAGCGGGCACCGTGGACATCATTGACGAGTCCACGCTGGCCCCGGTGGAAACGGTCACTGTCAATCAAGGCGCGGTCCATTCACGGATCTGGACGGTTTGATCCATAACGCATGAGAAAAACGCTCCGATACTTTTTTCTCTACGGGATGTTCGCGGCTGTGTTGCTGCTGTCGGCCGGCTGTGCCACGTCGGAGTCTGCGCCGACCGTCTCGCCGGCGCCGCCGCCTGCCGCCGAGCCGGTCACCCGCACGGCCAACGACTTGGCGATCGCGTTCGACAATCGCGAGTGGGATCTGCGGGCCATATTTCGCGACTTCAAGGCCTCCAATCCGCAGATTGACAAGGGGATCTTTACGCTGGTTGTGGTTATCGAGCCCACGGGTGTGGTCAGCGCGGTTGACATACATTCAGCGGAGTTCGCCGGCGAGCCGTTTCTCGAAACCATGCGCGAGGCGGTGTTTCGCTGGCGTTTTCCCGCCGGTAACTACGTGCGCATGCAGGTGCGCAATTCTTTCGAGCTCAACTAACGCGCATTTCTCGATGGGAGCCGAACATTCCGCGATCGGCGCTCGCGCTCAGTGCGGTTTGCGCGGCTCGCTGCGGCGCTCGAAACGCAGAAAGCACGTGACCTCATCGCGGTCGTGATAGAGCTGCTTCACGGCCCAGTGGTCGATCTCGCAGCATTGCACCAGCGGCGGCAGCAGTTTGGCCAAAATCGGGTAGCGCGTTTTCATCGGCAGTTTTAGATTGACCACCGCATTCTTGCACCAGCCTTGCCGCGCCCAGCGCAAAACCACATCGGCGATAAGCTGGGGTTTTTCAATGATGTCGCATACCAGCCAGTCAACGGGCTTGGGCGGGCGATAGCGCAGGCCATCGGCGTGCAGGTGGGTGACTCGGGGCGATTCTGCGACCTGGGCGGCCAAGGCGCCATTGTCCACCGCCGTGACCTTCAAGCCATTCTGCACGAGTACCCACGTCCAGCCCCCCGGCGCTGCGCCCAAGTCGACGGCGGTCATGCCCGCTTTGAGCCAGCGGTTGCGTTCGTACGGCGGCAGGAGGGTGGTCAAGGCTTCTTCGAGCTTTAGCGCGCTTCGTGATGGGGCATCCTTGGGAAAACGCAAGCGCGGTATGCCCATCGGACAGGGATGACTGTTGGCGATCGGTGAGAGTCCAACAAAGGCCCGATCGGTCGCGGTAAAGCAGACATGAAATCGCCACGGGGTCGCTTTCGCGGCCAGCAAGCCCTCTTTTTGAGCGCGGTTGCGCAGGTGGCCCTCTATGCTGCGGCAAAGGCGCAACAGCGGGCGCGCGGCGTCAGTATCCAGGGTTTCGACGAACAGCTCGTGTACCGGTTGGCCGAGGGTGCGGAACGCCTCCATCAGCGGCTCGACCCGATCGTCCCTGGGCAAATCCCCGATTTCTGCTACGGCGATGAACCATTGGCGCGTGAAGGCGAGTTTCAAAAAATCAATTTGCTCAATGACTTTGGTCGCGGCCTGAGGGCTGTCCAGAGTAAGCGCGACATAGCCGTCGGTGCGCTCGGCGGCAGGCGCAACGGTGAAGCCGTTTTCGGCGGCGGCGACCATCAGTTCGCTGGCGCAATCGGTTTCAAATCCCGGTCGGCAATGGGCGAAAAGTGCCGGCGTAATGCTGGGGAGAGAGGGGGGCATGGTGTGGTTTTATACGGTCCTTAAGAGATTCAGCCGCTGCGGCCGATGTTAGTAACGTCTAATACTGGCTGCGAGTACCCATCCCATGCGGCATTTGCCGTTACGCCTCACGCTTGTCACCGGCATCGCCTTGCTCGCCCTCAGCGAAACCGCGCTGTTGTTCATCAGCGCCAACACCTATCGCGACCTGGCTTTCGAAAATCACCGCCAGGCCTTGGCGGAGTTGATCGGGGCTTCGGTGGCCAACCGGCTGCAAGTGCTGGAAGAGCATGCGCTGGATTTCGCCAAGTCGATTCAGACACGCGAACTGGTGCGCGAGGGACGCACTTCGCACGATACCCAGCCGCTGATCGCTCTGCTCAACAACCAGTTCCATCAGTATTTTAATACCAGCGGGCTGGCGAAGCTCGAAAAAATTTTTGTGCTGGACACCGATCTAGCCGTCGTCGCCGCGTCGACTGAGCACGTGGAGTGGATCGGATCCAGCGACTTCATCTGTTCGCACGTGGTGGAAACGGCGCGCAATCGCACCGGCACGGATCGTCTCAAATCGGTCACCGAGCTGTGTGCGTACGGCGGGCGCGCCCATATGGCGGTGTTGGTTCCCGTCGGCACCTTTCGACCGAGTGGCTACTTGTTGCTGGTGGTCAATCCCGCTTTCAACCTGACCGAGGTGGCGGACGCATTGGGAATACCACTGCGGGTGGTGCATGATGGGGGCGACGAAGAATTCCGTTCGGAGCGCTGGCCCGGCGATCGGGATCTTGGCCAGTACTTGATCGCCGACTATCGCCTGCGCGACCATCGCGGCGTTACGCTGCTGCATGTCCATGCCGCGCGGGATATCGAGCCGTTTCAAACGCGGGTGCAAAACACGACTTGGGTGGTGGTGGTTGTCGCCGCGCTATTGTCCGGGCCGCTATTCATCGCGGCGTTCATCGTTTTCAACCGCATGGCCGGGCGCACCACCGCGCTCATTGCCGCGCTCGAGCAGGAAGTGTCCGAACGCAAGAACGCGGAGAAAGCGCTGTTGGCCGCCAAGCTGGAGGCCGAGAAAGCCAATCAGGCGAAGTCACAGTTTTTGGCCAACATGAGCCACGAGATTCGCACGCCGATGAACGCGGTTTTAGGTTATGCCCAAATACTAGACCGCGACGCGAGCCTGGATGACAAGCACCGGCGAACGGTGAATGTTATTTTGCGCAGCGGTAATCACCTGCTGGACATCATTAACGAGATATTGGATCTTTCCAAGATCGAGGCGGGTCGGGCGGAACTGCACGAGACGGTGTTCGATCTGGGTGCGCTGATACGGGACATCGGCAGCATGTTCGAGCTGCGCTGCCTGGAGAAAGGGTTGGTGTGGCAAATCGTCGGCCCGAAAGACGACGGCCGCCTTTGGGTGCGCGGCGACCAGGGCAAGCTCAAACAAGTCTTGATCAACTTGCTCGGCAACGCGGTTAAATTCACCGAAAAAGGCCACGTGTCATTGACGGTCGAGCAGCGCGCCACGGGACGATTTGCGTTCGAGGTCACGGACACCGGACCGGGTATTCGCCCCGAGCAGCACCAAAAGATTTTCGAATCTTTTTTTCAAGCCGACTACGGTCGCAAAATGGGTGGCACGGGATTGGGGCTCGCCATTTCGCGGCGCCATGTCGAATTGATGGGCGGAAGCTTGCAGATCAAATCGTATCCGCCCATGGGCGCCACGTTCTTCTTTGACATTCCGCTTGCCATCGAGGCCACGACGGCCGAGGCGGCCGGACGCTATCTCGCGAGCAACGAATATGAATGGAACGACGTAACCGCATTGGTCCTCGACGAGATCGACGCCAACCGCGACGTGCTGACCCAGTTGCTGCAGCAGGCCGGACTGAAGGTCGATCAAGCCGCCGGTCTGGAGGAAGGTTTGGCCTGCATCGAAAAGCGCCGGCCCGACGTGGTCTTTGTCGATGCGCGACTGGTCGAGTCGGAAGGGCTGCTCAAGCTCACGCAGATCCGCCAACAGCAGGCCGCATCGATTGTATTTGTCATCCTGACCGCGTCGACTTTCGTACACGATGAGCAGCGCTTCGTCGACGCCGGATGCGATGCGATGGTGACTAAGCCCTTCGATATCCGCGAGCTGCTTGCGATCACCGCCAGTCTGCTGAAACTAAAGCCGCTGCGCGTCACAGCGACTGCACCAGCGGAGGCGGCGGCGGGCGACATCAATTGGGACGTGCTGCCCGATGAAACCGTCGCCCGTATTCGGGAATTTGCGGAATTGGGGTTGATCGGTGAAGTGCGCGGTGCAATCAATGAGTTGGCCGCAGTCAGCGCCGACGGCAAGCAATTGGCCGAACGCTTGCGTGCGGCGGCCGAGAATTATGATTTGGATCAACTGGTCGATCTACTGTCCAGGAAGGACGCGTTCTAAGGATTGTCATGAAACCCAATGTGACCCAAACAGTTCTCATCGTGGACGACACGCCGGCCAATATCGACGTTTTGACTGAGGCATTGCAGCCCTTGAACGTCACGGTTGCGGTGGCGACCAGCGGCGAGAAGGCGCTGCGGGTGGTGACCTCGTTGAACCCGGACCTGATTCTATTGGACGTCATGATGCCCGGCATCGATGGATTTGAAGTCTGCAAACGGTTGAAGGCGGCGAGCGCGACCGCGGAAATACCGGTGATCTTCGTTACGGCCAAGACAGAGACGCAGGACATCCTAAACGGCTTTAAACTCGGCGCGGTGGATTATGTGCTCAAGCCGTTCCGTCATGACGAGGTGTGCGCCCGGGTGCGGACCCATTTGGAGTTGAGGCGGTCGCAGCAGGAACTCATGCAGCTCAATGCGCAGAAGAACAGGTTTCTTGGCATGGCGGCGCACGATTTGCGCAACCCGTTGGCCGCCGTGAGCTCGTACATTGAAGACATCATTGCGGAAGACGCTGAACTGCCGGCGGCGGAACGCGTGGCGATCTTGCGCAGCATCTACAGTGTTTGCAACGAGATGTTATCCCTGGTCAATGATCTGCTCGACGTCTCGGCGATCGAAGCGGGATCGCTCGACCTCAAAAAATGCAAGTTCGACTTGTCGGAAGCCGTGCGAACACGGGCGCGAATGCACGTGGGCGGTGCGGCGCGCAAGTGCATTGTGCTGCTCACCGAGGTCCCGCCCAGCGTTGAAGTCGACGCCGATCCCAACCGCTTGGCCCAAGTGCTCGACAATCTGATCAGCAATGCCATTAAGTTTTCGCCGCCGCAGCGCGAGGTATTGATCCGCGTTACTCAAGATCCGTCCGGTGTCGAACTCAGCGTCAAAGATCAAGGCCCGGGCATGACGGCGGAGGATCAGTCAAAAATGTTTCAAGACTTTCAAACGCTGTCGGCACGGCCCACGGGCAACGAAAAGAGCACAGGTCTGGGGTTGGCCATCGTGAAAAAGGTCGTCGATGCCCACGGCGCCGGCATCCGGGTCGAAAGCGCCCCGGGTGCGGGAACCACATTCGCGATTCGTTTTCCCAGCGGGAAAGGCTGACGGCGGCTGGTCGGGCGAAGAATCGCGAAAGGAATTCGCTCCCACGGCGTGGGCGGTGAATTGCAGCAGATCAAAGCAAGAAGACTGTCGCCAATCCGAGAAACGAGATGAATCCCACCACGTCGGTTACTGTTGTCAGAACAACTGCGCCCGACAAGGCTGGGTCGATGCCCATGCGGTGAAGGATCAAGGGAATGACGACGCCCGAGGCGGCGGCCGCCAGTAGGTTGATGATCATGGCGACGCCGATGACGACGCCTAGATGCTCGCTGCCAAACCACAAATAAGCGGCTGCGCCCACGACGACCGCCCACGCCAGACCGTTGAGCGCGCCGACGGCGAGTTCCTTAAACGTAAGCCAGCGGATATTTTTTCCGGCGATCTGATTCAGCGCGAGACCGCGTATGGTCAGTGTGAGGGTTTGGCTGCCGGCGATGCCACCCATGCTGGCGACGATCGGCATGAGCACCGCCAGGGCGACAATTTTGTCCAGCGCCGCCTCGAACCAGCCGATGACCCATGCCGCGAGAAACGCGGTCGCCAGATTGATGCCCAGCCATAACGCGCGCCGCTGCGCGCTGGGCAAAATCGGGCCGAACAAATCCTCGTCAGCGTCCAAGCCGCCCCGGCTCATCAACGCCTGGTCCGCTTCGCGGCGCAGCAACGCCAGAGCTTCTTCACTGGTGATGCGTCCGAGCAATTTGTCAAACTCATCCACGACGGCGATTGCGACCAGATCGCGCCGTTCGAATAACCGCGCCACATCCTTGTCCGCTGTGTTGGAAAGCACCTTGTCGGTAGGCGGACGCATGACATCCCCGACCAAAGCGGATTCGTCGTTGGTGACGACGTCGAAGATCGGCAGCACGCCCAGAAAAATGTCCTCTCGATTCACGACCATGAGCGCATCGGTGTGGGAGGGCAGCGGTTTGTGCAGGCGCAAATACCGGGCGACGGTATCAAGACGCACATCCGGGCGCACCGTGATGACGTCGGAGCGCATGAGGCGTCCGGCGGTTCCTTCCTCGAAAGTGAGGCTGGTCTCGACCTTGTCGCGGATGTCGTCTCCGAGGGTATCGAGGATTGCGTCGCTGACCGACTGAGGGAATTCGTCGATGACTTCGACCAGGTCATCGATTTCCATGGTTTCGGCCGCGGCGACCAGGTCGGCCTCGTCGAGTTTTTCGATCAGAACCAAACGCGCGCCTTCGCGCAGGTTTGCCAGTACGTCGCCGAGTTGGTTTTCCGGCACGCAGTCCCAGGCCCGCGCCCGCTTGCCCGGGGGGAGCGATTCGAGAATATTGGCCACCTCCGCCCCTTGCATCGTGGCAAACCGGCTTTCGACGGCCTTTGAATCATTCTGCTCCAACGCGACGACGATGTCGTGCAATATGGACTCGGATTCAGGGGCGGCAGAGGGGGTGGCTTCCGGCGTATCCATCACATTTTCCGGGCTGGCGTAACGTTCTCGAACCTTGACTTGCTCCGGAATTCTCGCCCCGTATTTGGCCGTGGTTTCCGGATAATGCCTTCATATCATAACCCGATCCTCCGACGGAGGAAGCACTGTTGCGATTAATATTTCGCCCAGCGCCACCGATAACAGGGTGGGTCGCGTCGATCGTGCGAATGCATGATCCGCGACGTTGTCTCGTATAATCGCCAGTCATTTTCCCATCTCCATCGAGCCGGGCCAGGGAGCGGAGTGCATGCGCCGTTTTTCACGCGATCCCGTTGTAGACAAGTCGCTGCGTCATTCGATACGGGATGGCGTGGCGTACGCCGTCATGACGGGGGCGGGCGAGGCCTATTTCTCCGCTTACGCCGTGTTTCTCAATATGTCCGTGGCCATGATCGGCTGGTTGGCTGCGTTGCCGCCATTGCTGGGGTCATTTGCGCAACTGGTTTCGGCGGCGTGGGGTCATCGCATCAACCGGCGCAAGCGGATCATTCTGACCGGCGCCGGGCTGCAGGCGTTGACTTGGTTGCCGATTATCGCGTTGCCGCTGCTGTTTCCCGCATACGCCGGAATTATCCTCATGTTGGGCGTCGTATTTTATTTCGCCGCGGCGAATCTGGCGATTCCCCAGTGGGTGAGCCTGATGGGGGAGTTGGTTCCCGAGCGGCGGCGCGGTCGGTACTTCGCGTTGCGCACGCGCCAGGGCAGCATCGCTTCATTCGTTGCGCTGATCGGCGCCGGCCTCCTGCTGCACGGATTTACTGCTCAGGGGGAGACCGCGGCGGGTTTCGTCACCGTGTTTGTCATTGCCCTCATCGGTCGGATCATCTCGGTCTATCACCTTGGCCGCATGTACGATCCGCCGGGCCACGTGGCGGTGCTGGATGTAGCCGAGGTCCGATCGGGTTGGAGCGGATTTCGCGCCGCGCCGGTGTTTAGGTTCTCGGTGTTTTTCGCGCTCATGCAATTCGCGACCGCCATTGCCTCACCGTTTTTCACGGTTTACATGCTGCGAGATTTGCAGTGGACGTATCTCGAGTTCACCATCAATACCGGCGCCGTCGTATTGGTGCAGTTTTTTACCTTGAACTTCTTTGGCAGGCTGAGCGATGCATTTGGCAATCGGCTGATTCTGGCCACAACGGGGTGGGTAATACCGTGGCTGCCTGCAATGTGGTTGTTTTCGACTGATTACGTCTATCTGCTGGTCATCCAGCTGCTGGGCGGCTTGGCGTGGGCCGGGTTTAATCTGAGCGCCGGCAATTTTCTCTACGATCTCATCCCGTCGCGGCAGCGCGTGGGATTTCTTGCCATTCATAACGTTATGAGCAGCATCGGCGTGTTCGCGGGCGCGATCCTGGGCGGCTTTTTGGCGATGCACTTGCCGACGTCGATCACTCTGGGCGAGACAACGTTCACTTGGCTTTCGGCACTCTACGGCGTTTTTGCCCTGTCCACCTTGGCTCGCCTGACCGTGGCGGCGATCTTTCTTCCGCGGCTGAAGGAAGTGCGGGTTGTGCGGCGAATGTCGGTGGGGGGGCTGATCTTTCGCGTGGCTCGGTTCAATGTCTTGTCGGGTCTGTTTTTCGACATCATCGGATCGAAGCGCGCGCCTAAGTAATCAAAAAATGCCGGCGTAGTCTGCTTCGATTTTGTCCATGCTCAAGCGATTGAGGAAGTTCGAATAGCACATCCACGCGGCAAGCGCGTTCAAGTCGGCGAACTGGGGCGGGAGAATCAGCGGTGGGCGGATAATTCCTTCGTCGACCAATTGGGCCAAACGCCGCATGTCGTCGAGCACGGTCTTGCCCAGGAACAGCAAGGGAATCCGATCCAACATGCCCTTGCGCACGGCGAGTTGAATATAGTTGTACACCATGATGAAACCCTTGTTGTAGCACAGGTCCTTGGTGAAGGGGCCGAGCGTCGGCGTGCTGCCGCGGAAAATGCGGGTGGCGTTGCCGTAGGCGTCGCTGTCGGTTTGACCTTGGTTGACAAAAAAGCGAAAAACCTCGAGAAAATCGGCGCCCGATTCCGCCATCTGCACGGCGCGGATGCGATTGGACAGCCGGCGCAGGCGCAGCGGGTAGGATGCGAAGGCGAGAATCTCCATCAATATCGCCAGCCCCTCTTGGGTCGTCAACGCGGAGGGCGTGCCTTTGCTCAAGAAGGTGCACAGCGGCTGGCTTTTCCCGTTGAGGGTGGTTCCCACATGGACCCATCCCTCGTGGATTTCAAGGATGCGCAAGTCCCGTTCATTAAACATCGCGTCATTGCGCACTTTAATGTAGTCGGCGCCCGCGGCGGCGTCGGCGATGATGCCGTCGCTCAGTTTAACCGTGATACTGGCGTCAAGCGGTCGAAACACGCTATCGAGCCGCTCTTGAAGGATCTTCACCGCCGTTTCGGCGTTGATGGTTTTCGGTTCCAGCGCCAACAGGCCGTTGCCATCGAGATTGCCCAAGGTCTCGCTCATCATTTGGCCGAGGTCGGCCAGGTTCGGATCGCCGCTGTGGAATACGTCGCCCGATGATCCGTACAGTTCCTCGGACAAACTGGAGAACTCGGGTGTGCCGCGCACCTCAAGCATGCGAATCACCATCTGGTACTCGCGACACATACGTTGCATGATCTGGCCGACGGGATTGAACTGCCCGAGTTTGCGCACGATATCCCGCTCGATGGCGAAGAACTGCTGGCGTTTTTCGTCGGGATCGTAGCCCAGGGGGCGGCCGGCGTAGTAGCTCTTGTCGACCGTGGGCAGCGACTTGCAGCCGGAGGCGAAAAACGCATCCCGAATACCATTGTCCCATTTGATGGCATCGAGCACGCGGATGGGTTGCTGCGCTTCGACGATCCGATCCGAAAGCTCGCGGATGGTGCGGTGGTAAGGATCCTTGATGTCGTCCGTTTTCATCGATGCTGTGCTCTTCGATAATTAAGTATATCGAATCGCGGGCGCAAAAATTAAAAAGCCCGCGTCGTTGCCGACGCGGGCTCACTGTGGATTATTCGCGACGGCCGACTAATCCAGCTTCACGAACATCGCCTTGATTTCTTCAAGTCGCGTCTTCCGTTCGGACGAGCACTTGCCGTTTTGGGTGGCGTCGTCCAACGCGCTCAGTAGTTCGGTGGCGTGCTGCTCGACGTGCTTGCGGTGGGCGCTGCCGCGTGTTTCGAGACGCTTGACCTGAATCAAGCGCGCGCCGAATTCATTCACGTTTTCGGTCAGCGGCTGATCGTCCATAGTGCAAAGCGTTTCGGTGAAAGTCAAAGGGAATCCGTAGCTTGCGGTCGCGCTGGCGGAGAGGATGCCGGCTAGAAGAGTGGTTTTGATTTTCATGGTGCCCCCTGGTTGCTGCAATAGGATTTCACTGGTAGGCAGAGCGTATCGCCGGCAGCTTAAAGCAGTCTTAACGGGTTCCGGGGCGTCGAACGCGACCGGAGGGGTGGCGGTTAATCCTCCGCCATGGCCTCGAGCACCACGGACTTCACGCTGACGTCATGAGGCGCCGCCGCCTCGGGGAGCAAAAAGTAAAATGTCGTTCCGGCGCCCACGGAGCTGTCAAAGCCGATCTTGCCGCCCAATTTGTCGATAATGGACTTGCTGATGGCCAGGCCGAGACCGGTGCCGCCCTTCTGGCGGGTATCGGAGCTGTCGGCTTGAGAGAACTTCTGGAAAATGCGCTCGCGGAATTCCTCGGGAATGCCGGGGCCGTGGTCGCTGACGGACACGCGGATTTGGCCGTCCTGGCGATCGATGGCAATGTCGACTTGGTCGCCGCGGGGCGAAAACTTCGTTGCGTTGGAAAGCAGGTTGTTTAGCACTTGCGTCAGTCTGTCGCCATCGACGTTGACGCGGGCGCTGTTCGCTGTTCGCGCCAAGCGATAGGTCACGCCATATTGATCGGCGTAGGCGCGATTGTTTGCGATGGCTTGTTCGATTATGGGGGTGATGGGTTGCGGCCCCAGGTCGAAGACCATCTTTCCGGAAGCGATTTTCTCCATGTCGAGCAAATCGTTGATTAGCAACAGCAGGCGTTCGCTGTTGCGGTGAGCGATGTGTAGCAACTCCTCGGTTTGCGCGGGCAGTTGAGCATTTTTCATCATCAGCAACAAACCCAGAGAACCGCGAATCGAGGTGAGCGGTGTGCGCAATTCGTGACTGACCACCGACACGAACTCGCTCTTCATGCGTTCGACTTCCTTGCGGTGAGTGATGTCGTTGAACGACACCACGGCGCCGATAACTTCGCCCCGTCTGCGGATCGGCGTCGCGACGTACTCCACCGGAAACGCGACGCCATCCTTGCGCCACAGGACCTCGTCGGTGACGCGTTGTACGGTTCCGTTGGTCATTGCGGCATGGATAGGTGTTTGGTCGAACGGATAGGGTTCGCCGCTCGCACGATGGTGCAGGAGCAGCGGATGAACTGCCCGGCCCGCTAGTTCGTCCACTGCGTAGCCGAGCATGTCCGCGGCGGCCGGATTGATAAACGTGGCGCGCCCATCCAAACCGATGCCGAAAATCCCTTCGCCCGCGGAGTCCAGAATCAAGCGCCGATGTTCTTCGCTTTCGCGCAGCTCGCGGCCATTGTCGGCCAGTTCTCGCGTGCGCTCGTCCACCAATTGCTCCAGCTTGGTTTGGTAGCGACGCAGGATTCGCTCCGTCTCCTTTTGTTCGCTGACGTCGGTGGCGAAGTACAGGACCGCGGGACTGGATCGGCTGTTGCACGCGAACGGAATTCTCACCGTGCGCATCGTGCGGCTGACGCCGCGAGCGTCGACGAATGTTTCTTCGGCAACCACCTGTCGTTCGCCGGTGGCCATGATCTGGCGATCGCGGAGCAATGGATCCCCGTCGGCGGAAGCGATCCAATGTGCAGCGGTCTTGGCGCCGCGGCAGAGGGCGGGCGGGTCGACGCCATGCAAGTCGGCCGCGGCCTTGTTGGCCAGGATGATTTCGCCTTGCTCGTTCTTGGCGAGAATCATGTGCGGTACCAGGTCCATGACCTGGCGCAGTTGCTCCCGGCTGGCCGTGACTTTTTCACGATTACGTTGGAAGCTGATGTTGACGCCCGCGACCATCATGATCATCAGCCCGATGAGCAAGGCGAGAATCAGCGTGTTCCGCCACACCGCCGCATAGGCCTCGGCCTTTTCCATCTCGCTGATGAGCCCCAAGCCCAGTTCAGGGTCCCATACCCAGGCGCCGACTACCGGCGTGCCAAGGTAATTGGTGTAGCCTTCCAGTTCGGCGCCGCTCTCTCCCCGCAGCAGTGCGGCGGCGGACAGCGTGGGCGTTCCGTCCAGCATTCCCGTGGTCGTGACGGCGACGTTCAGCATCGCGTTCTGACCGGCGGCGAGTATGCCGCGAGCACGCAGCCGGGGTTCGAACCGGCTTTCGCTGATCAGCACGCCGTGGCGGTCCATGGCGTACGTTTCGCCGGTGTCGCGCAGGCGTCCGCGCGATAGCAGGCGGACGAAGTCGAGATGAGGATTGATGCGAAACGCCAGTACCGCGATCGGTTTCCCGGCATGATCGCGGATGGCGGTGCCGACAAACAGCGTGCTTGCATGATCGGCCTCGCCATCATGCCCGCGACCGTCGCCATGCTGCGGCAGAGTCAGCACGGTGTCGCCGTCCCGTAGCCGCGCAAGCACATGGGAGCGCGCCACCAGCGCACTCTCTTGTCCGATGGTTGCGTTCCCCATCGATGACAAGTTGAAATTGCCGGGGCCGACAATGAAGTAATCCTCGAAATTGAACATCGTCAGGTAGCGCTGCAGCAGGGCGCGAATTTTCTGCTGCGAACCGTGGGCGCGAAGCGTTTCGGCATTCGCAGCGTCGCGCAGCAGGTTCTCGGTGTGGCGGGCGAGGCTGGGGGACGATGCAGCCAGGCCTACCGCGGATTTCTGCGCGTCCGCCCAGGAGCGCAACGCTTGATGAGTCGTTCTCAGCACGGTTTCCAGCGCGCTGGCGGTGTGACTCTTGGCGTCGCGTTGCAAATGGACAAAGAACAGGCCGGCGGCCCAGAGCAGCGCGCTTGAGGCGAGCACAATTGTTAGGAGCACACGGTGCTTTTGTTGAGACTTCATGCGCGGGGCGCTGCTGGATGTTGTCGGTGTCACTTGTCGGGGCGCGGTTGCGGCTTTGCACTAATAGTTGTCGCCCCATCGTCCTGTTTATTAACTACTGCGTGGAAGGGAGTTGGAGAAATTCGGCAGTTTTCGACGGGTCAGATACGGAAACGTTACAGTTCATGGGCTTCCGCGAGTGTTGCCGATTGAAATAAATTGCATTGGTGAAATCGAGCGGGGCGCGGGGCGCGCCGGGTGGCTCCAGAGATCGGCTTCGTTTGGTTGGGATTAAAAAATCCAGGACGTGTTCGGGGTGATCCCGTTTGTCGTAAATCGACACGGGTGGAAGCGGATCATTCCGCGATTCTTTACGATCCGCTCCCAGCGTGAATGGCGAACTAGGGCATCTACGCCCTAGCGTTTCTGAAAACTCTCCGGAACCTCGAATATTCCATCATCCAGGGACGTGACTTCCACTTTTGTTACCTCCGAGCGGGACTGGAAGATGACGCCGCCCTGGTCGCTTGCGCCGCTGGCTTTGGCCGGTGCGGGTTCCGATTTCGGTTTGCCCATCAAGCCGCCAAACAACCCGCCGACCTCTTTAGCGATGCTGGTTAGATCGGGGGTCGCGCTCGTCGAGCCGGATGACGCGCTCTGGCCCTGCTGGGACGGGTCGTCGCCTTGGGCGCGCCAAGTCACGTCAACCACAATGGGGTAACCTTCGACCTTGCTCATTTCCTTGGCGAACTTTTCCGTGTCCATTGAGCCAACAAGTCCACCCAAGGCCTGCAACCCAAATTTCTGCTGATCTTCGGGGGTCAATGCCACATTGAGCTTTTCCGCCAGCGCCAGGGTATATTTCGTTTCCTCCTCACGCAATTTGCTCAGGTCGCCTTTTTCTTCGGCCGTCCACATGACGCTGGTCATGGTGTTGACGACCTTGGCGCCGTTGGTTTGGTCCGTCGCTTCGACAATCCATTCGACGACATACTCATCGCACGGATAACCGTTGATCGTCTCGGATTTGCCGGTTTTCTTGACCGTAACCTCGTTGCGGGTGATTTTCATATCCGATTCTTCCGCCGGCGTCTCGGATTTGGCTTCAGGGCGGGATTCCTGCTGAGCTGTGCTCTCCTCGAGCGCGGCGCCGAGTTGATCCAGCGGCCGCTCGGTGTAGCGCTTGGCTTGCGGATCAAGCTGCCAGATGACGTTCTTATCGACGCGAAAAATCGAGGCATCGCGGGATTCGTTGGTTAGGCGGCCGAGTATGCTGCCGGTAAATCGATGGCTGGATTCTTCGCGCTTTTTCAGGCCCTGGATGTGCTCGGTGCTGCTCATCTCGCTGGCGCCCATGCCGGCAATGCCGCTGAACGTAGTGATGCGGTGGACGGTGACGTCGGCATAGGTCGGTGGGAGCGCGAAAACACCAATCACCGCTGAGAAAATTAGTCTAGTTTTCATGGGGCCTCCTTATTGTGGTGCAGTGCCCCGTATTGTATGCGGTCTGCACCGATAATGGGATACGACAAGGGCGCTCGGTCGGGGCTACATTCTGGCG
>JAKACW010000040.1 GCA_021821045.1 Pseudomonadota bacterium | reverse complement strand
TCACCCCGCTCCTGACCGAGTCTACGTACCGCCTTTCTATGTCCATGGGAATCGGGTAGGAAATACCGCCGCTCTGGCCCAGCAGCGCTTGCCGCCATTTTTACGCGGGTTTTGGGAGCCGTTTACAGAAGGATGTGCAACCGTGTGTTGCCGCCGGCGCCGACGACGTAGTCGGTTTCGTCGGGTCGGCACGTGACCACCAAGGGCTGATCCATGCCATCGGCCCGGATGGAGGACTTGATGCGGTCGTATTCCGGATTCTCACTACGACGCGGATTGCGTTCATAGGACTTGATACGACGCACATCCAGCTTTAACGTTGTGGCCGCGTCAGGAGTACCCGGTTCCTGCATGGCGCTAGAGTCTTGGCTAGCCATTGGCGGTACCCTATAGAAAAGCCAGATTGGATAGCATTCCCCGCGGAAGCGACGCGATAGTGGGATCTTTACATGCGATGTCGCAAACATGATTCAAATACGGCTGGTTGCCACTGCACAGTTCGATTTTCACTACTTTCTCCTTCATGAATTTCTTCCCTGCGGATGTTAGTGGCTTGGACAAAAATAAACGTCTCCGAAAGCACGCTCCTCTAGTGTCGCTTTCCTGCTTTATTAGTAACGCTGCGAGCGGTATGTGTGAACTAGACGGTTGGAAGGACGGCGCGTACCGACAAATACGCGGAAAAGCCACTGCTGGATCCGGGGTTTCGACCTAATTCCCTTGTGACCAAGCCAATACAATCATTGCATCGAAAACGATGAAGCCATGGAACAAGTATGAATCAGATCGAAATACTACTGGATGCGATCAACAACCTTTCCCCGCGTATCCCGATTACGGTGGACTTATGGACGGTGAAAGAGATCGCCGCTTATTTGAAGCGCTCCGAAGCGGTCGTACGTGACCGCATCACTGCTCTCCCCGGGTTTCCCCAGGCCATCAGGTTGCCAGTCGCCGGCAGTAAACGCCGCGGGCAACCCTTGTGGAAGGCCAAGGAAGTGATCGCCTGGACTGAGAAACATCAGGAGAACCGGGTCGCCTAGTCGAGCTTATCGGACAGGTCTTTCACTGATGGTGCGTAATAGACATTCTGCAGTACCCGAAGATCACGGTGCCCGCTGATCCTGGCCCACTCCATCACACCAAAGACTTACGACAGAAGCGTCAAGGCCTCTCCGTGCTTGTGAGCGTGACGTACTTCAAAAAGTATCTGTAATCGCCGCCGCTCATCGACACGCACCGGCGCGATTTCAATGACGAAAGCCCGGCCCTGTCTGCCCGCTTTCCCAGGTTTTTCTCGCACGACTCACCGTTAGTATGAACTGTGTATCAAAGCACGGTGGAGCACGTGAACCTATGAAGCACCCGACAATCGCACACCAGCCTGTATTCATCGCGTATGTCTGAGCATCACGCAATCCGAATCGAAAGAAAACCAGCGGTGTTAAATCGAACCGGGATGAGTCACGCGACCCTCTATCGTCGAATCAGTGAAGGCTTGTTCCCTCCCGGGGTTTCCCTTGGTAATCGTTCTGTCGGCTGGCTGGCCCATGAAGTGGATACCATGTTAAATGCATTTGCCTCGGGGAAAACAACAGAGGAACTTCAAGCCGTGGTAAAACTTCTCATTGAAAAACGGCAGAATCTGGCAGCTTGAGTGATTGTTTGTCACCAATAAGCTGCTTGAGCTCAGACTCGAGCGATAGACCTTGTCAAATGAGGTCGCGCGCCCTATCACGTGGCCTTTCCGAAAGTGCGTTGTTGCGCCAACTCCGCTTGTCACGCAACCGGCCCCACGCCCGCCACCACGTCGCCCTCGGATTGCGGCTGTCCAACGTAAACCCAGATATCACGGCTTACGACAGCGACCTGTCCATCCCCATGCAGGCCGAACGGATCGATGATCACGTCAGCGATCTGCGGGTCATCGCGGACGTTCGCAACGCGCACTATTATGTACACCAACTCGTTCGTCTGGTGACATTCGCGAGCTTTGTCCCATTCGTTGGCGGTCATCGGAAACGACTCGCTGCCGTTCCCAGAGGACGCTTTGACCTCGATGCAGCAAAGTGCGCGGTCAGCACGGCCCCCCAGCCGGTTCTCTATGTCTCGATAGAGAAAATCGTATCCGAGCGTGTCGTTGCCTTCGCCCTCCAAGCCATACGCGCTGCGGTTGCACGACCTCCAGGTCATCTCATCGAATCCCGGGAGCGCGAGGCGAAACATCTCGTACACGAACGCTTCGCCGAGCAGGCCCACGAGCTCTCTGTCCTTCGTGTTGTCAGTTCCGCCACCCCCGCCCCCACCGCGGCCCTCTCGCGTCTTTGGCTTCAGCACTACTTTGCCGCGAACACGCGTGTCGATGATCGGGTCGAGCGGGCGCACGGCCGCCTTCTCCCTAAGCATCTTCCCTATGTCACCGGCGGTCCCACGGAGCAGGTCACTGGCCAAGTCGTCTTCAGTCTTCTCCTGCCCGAAGACGGTGACTTTCCGCTTCGGGGCTGCAACCGGCTCACCGCGACCTAGATCGGATAACTCCTTGAACCGATCCATCAGTTCGTTCGCTGGAGCGGGATCCCTAAACACGCGCTCGTCCGACATGCGCTGAGCACTGTTGGGGACCCTGGCCTGCAAGACACGCTGCATGGCTGGGAGCAAGGTAAAGCTGTTGGCCCACCACCCATCGACCAGCATGCCTACTCTTTGGTCGGAGCGGATGTCCTCCGTAGCGATGCTTTCGCCGAAGTGCTTGGCCAAGGCGGACGTCACGATCATCACACCATCAAAGCGTGCTCGCGCATCTCGGCTCCGCTTCGCCTCCTCGTCGTCCCGGTAGACGCGCACATCGCGCGCTGGAGCATCATCAAGGTCAACGGAAGCCAGCGTCACGTCTGCTTGGTCAACCAGTGTCGCCAGCCTTCTGCGAAGAAGCTCAACCCCCGAGGAATTAGGCGATTCGGTTAGGACGACCTCCATAAGGTCGAACGCGACTTGCAGAACCTCGTGTTCCCCTTCCGACCTGTAAGCAACCATCTCTGGGGGCGTCGAAAGTCGAGGGTCCTGCAAGATGGGTTGCAGCTCGGGCAACGAAGCCCTGGCGGCCCTGGCGGCGCAGGTCTGCAGTATCGCAACCAACTCGGTCACCGCGGTGCGCCACGCTCTTAGCTTGTGGGAGAAAGGCCAGCGCTCCATGCCAAGGGCTAGCCGGGCTTCCTGCCAGTGTTCTGAGTGGAGCCCCGCGGCATCGATGATCGCCAGCGACGCTTCCTCCTCGGAGGCCCCAAGGGTTGCCGCAAAGGAATCGATCAGGTCAGGTCGGCTGAGCCAATCGCAGATCCCTTGGGCGCTTCGGGCATTGACATCCCACTCCTCGTTGAACAGTGTCGCCGGCTGCGTTGGGAAACGGGCAAGCCATAGGGCAAGGGTGGCAGCCTTGATATGCCTGAACCGCTCAGTCGACGACAAGCCTATTGCGTTCTCGACGTTCTCCCGTTGAGCGGACGTGATTCGGCAGTTTGCCAAGAACTTGGCGGGATTGTCCCGCTCGAGTTCCCGGGCGTAGGCGGACCAAGTGTGGTGGTAGCTTTGACCGACGAGCATCCAAGTCGCCTCGACTACCTCCGCGCCGGTAAGGTCGATGGCGACCTGGAGCATGCCGGTTTGCCGATCGTAGAAGTACGGCGTCGGGGAATCGTCGGGAAACGTGCCAAAGACGATGGATGCCTTCTCGAACGACGCCCATGTGCGTCTAAAGTCTTCCCCATTGGGGTCCGTCTCTCGCCCCGTGTAGGCGATCAAACAAGAAAGGTCGCATGCAACCGAGTGCTGCGGAAAGCTGACCGACAGCCATTCGAGAAGGGTCACATGTCTATGGACGCGGTCTTCGGTGAACCTGGTTTCGACTGGCGCGGAGCTCGTGAATACCACGGCAGACTCTCCCAGCTGGCGCTGTAACTCGCTGACTAGCTGCCTGTAGGCCTGACGAATGTCGATCGGCCAGAGGAGTGCGTCCGCAAACCCAGGCACAAAGCCCGCTCGCACGGGGTCATCATTGATGTATGCAGTGAAAATCTGGTCGCCCCGCACCCTTACGGCCTCACCTCTTCGTTCCATCGGAAATAAGAAGGCCTTAAGGTCGCCCAAGGGCGTCGAAGACTTCGAATATGCCGCCTGGAAGTGGGAGAAGAGATCCTGCGCTAGAGCAAGAGCCGTGCGACGTGTCTCTGCGTCATAGCCCGCACAGCTGTCGCCGAGCCTGCCGATAGCGTGCATCAGCCGATCAGGTGCGGCCGCGGGCAGAGTGGTGACCCCGATCTCGTGCAATAGCTGCTCGGCAGCGGCGTACGGAGCCTCTACCTGGTTAAGCAACGCCAGCCGGCGACGCGCCAATCCTCGCTGTTGAGCATCCAGCAACCAGGCATCTGCGACAGAAGCGCCCCCCCGCTGTGTAGGTATGACCTTCCAAAAGTTGCTGCGGATCGCGTGCACCCATAGGGAGAGAACAGCGGTGGCATCGTCATTCTGTCGATATTGACGCTCCAGAAACGTCATCGCTTCCGGTTCATAGGACTGCGGATAGAGAAGCATCAGCTTGAGAATGGCCGGTCGGCACTTCTCTCGCTCGAGACCATCGACCCAGACCACAGACCGGAAGTCGAATCTCTGCCCGCTTGAGGTGCGCGCCGTGCGTCGACGGGCAAATTCGAGATAACTTCGCCAGAAGGGCTCGGCCTTCGCGATTGGGCAAATGGCGTTGTCGATGGTCAGTTCCGAGTTACCCCGGATTACGAACGGAGCGGGGCGCGGTCCGCGGAGTCGTATGAGCTTCGGCGATCTGCTGACGCCCAGCAGTTCAAGGGCGCCAATCCAAGCGTCGCGGTCGTCGCTTGGCGCCTTGAAGTCAAGGCAAAACTCCTCCCATGGAAGAACAAGGCGACTCGAATTTTCCCCGTAGCACTCATTGAGTAGCAGGTCGGTCGGATCGCCGAACCATCCCTGCCCAAAGTATGTGGTGCTCGGTGGAACCCATTTCCAGGCTGCAGATGTTCTCTGAACCGGGACCCGCAAGGCGTCCTTCGTCAATCGATCCCTGCCGGTTTCGGAGAGGGCCCACAGCCACTGGATGGCCTGTCGCAATAGCCTTATCCCGCTCTGCTTCGAATCGTCGTCCTCCCCGAGTTCCTGCATCAAGGGTCCTACGGCATCGTTGATCAGATGGTCCAATCGCGGGCTTCGTACAAGCCCCTTGCCTGTGTCAGGCGCGAGCACGCTTGCGATGTCTGTGAGACTGCGCACGCCGGGTTTGCGCACCGCGACCGCCGTATCGTCGAGGAACTTCAGCGACTCAGCCAACTCGCTGGGCATCTCCGATATCTCGCCGTCTTCATCGACGAGCCCCTCCGCTGCCTTACGCGGATAGGGGGGCAAGAAGACGCGTTCCGAGGGCTTGGCGATCGCTTGACCGCCCACGGGCAGCAGTCGCTGATCGGATAACTGCTCCAGCGTGAAGCGACGGACTGCCCACGACAGGAACTTCTCCCAAAATTCAGGTCCATCGCCCCGGCGGTCGTGCGCGGCTTTCTCGATGACCGAGAGCGTCGCGCGACCTCGATCTAGCAGCAGGGCCGCGACTTTCGCGGAATCGGGTTTGGCGTCGAGAAGAGCCTCGATCAAAGGCCGTGCGTTTCGCGTGAGCCCGACCTCCGGGAGCGTCAAACCGAACCCCTTAAGGTCGCTCGCTTGCCGCACCATCAGAAGAAGAGCATCCACATCTGTCGGCTCAGGCAAGACGGTGTCGTGAGGGGACTGAAACGTGGTTCCGTCTATCGAGAGGACGACATCCCCCTTGGCCTGCCCGCCTGTTGCATACAGGGCAGTTGCCAGCGGGCCAGTTCCTCGCTCGAATGCGAGCGTTGCAGTACGTCGGATTTCGACATCCTCATCGGCCTTTAGATCGTCGATCAACGCTCGGTGAAGCCTGACGGCTTCCGCAAAGAGAAAAGCGTTGTAAGCGTTGTCGTCGAAGTCAATGCCCGTTCTCGAGATGGTCCCGAAGAAATGTGCGTTGACCCAAGCTGGAGTCCCGGTGGAATCCTTCGTGGGCAGACCGATACAGATTCGACCCCGGGTTCCAAGCAGAAACGAGCTCCCCGCCGCTGGCTGCATCGGCAGAGGCATGGCGACCCCGACAGGCGAACTCTGCACGGTGTCCCAATTCGTACCCGGAAGCCTGTGGGCTTCGCGATTGATGGCTTCAGCCTCGCCTGCAGCCTGTTCAGGAGGGACAACGTCTGCGGTCCCTATGCGACGCTCGATCAGGCGCCAGGAACGCTTGGTGATTTTGTCCTCCTGCTGAACGGTGGTCACAACCGTGGAAAGATAACCGACGCCATCGATCTGCCGCCTGGAACTGGCGAGTTCGCGTCGAATCGTCCGTGAGATTCCCCTGACTTGGTCCAGCACCCTAATTGTCGACACGGACGGGAGGAACAGAATTGCCGCACCGGCATCACGGAGAAGCTCGTCGATCGCATGATCGACTGTCGTCAGCGCCTCCGGCGTTTCTCTGAGAGGCAACACGACCATGGTCTGTCCGGTCGGACGCTCGGCAAGGTCCGCGAGGCGGTTGTTCAGTTCGCTGGTCGAGAGCGGAATCGGGAACTTGAACGGCGCCGCCGCCTTGATCTCCGACATTGCCCGATCCACGGTGAGTTGAGCACCGGGATCCGTATCCCGCAACTGCTCGACGACCATATTCCGGATGGCGTCTTCGACGCTTTGGCTGGAGAAAGGAGCAAGCGACAGTTTGAACATCAGCCCGGGGGTATCGGCGAATGATTCGGTTGATGACGCGGCGCTGTATATCTCGGGTGATTCGGACACCTGAAAGACAGACTTGAAGCCAAGGCCCTTGTTGCCGATCGCGTCCTGCGGGTTCTTTCTGCTCAGCCCGAGAGAGGTGATGTCGCTGAGTTTGCCCTTGTCGAACGGAATGCCTTCGTTGGCGAACGCTACGAAATCACCAGTGCGGACGATCGTTACGCAGCTCTCGTGCAGATTGGCGGAAGCCGCCTGGTCGCTCGCGTTCTGAAGCAGTTCAATGACGAACCGGCCGTGGTAGTCGGCGCCGACCTGAGCGGCCATGTTTGCGACTTCACGGTGCTCTGTTCCGCCAGCTCGAACGATCCCAAGAATTGCCCCGACCCGGCTCTTCCAGAGTACTGTCAGATCACTCATCGTGGTCCTTCATCTCGCCGACAATACTTCGCGCCCCTGAACTTTCGACAAAACCGTCGATTTAGGTTGCAGTAGTTCACTGGCCCCCCAATGGTCCGCACAATTTTTCTAGGTTAACGCAAACCGCGATGCCGCGTGCATGCTTCTATTCGCGCGAACGAAGGCATTGTCGGCCTTCGTCCCCATAGATGATTATTTGGGTCGGGACCGCCGACTTCCCTACCAACGACGGCTGAGCTGCCCATTGTGGATGTAGCGGGGCCAGGTCGCCATCGACTGCCACGGCCGACCTGCTGTCGGTGACAAACTGCTCTGTACGGCCGGTCGGCTCAGCTACCTGCCGTTGAACCCCTGACGGGGTGTACGGCTCTTCTGGGTCGAACACGGCCAGTTGAAGCCTGACACTTATTGTAAGATCGAGCCTGAACTACTTACGAATAAGCGAGTCTACGTGATCCGCCCACTTCTGTAACCACTGCCTACACTCCGCCTCGTACCGGTGCAAATCGTAGGTCCCTTCAATCCCCTTACGTGAATGCCCCAATACAGCCTCAGCCACTTCGTTAGGACATTGCAGCCGTGACAAGCCAGTCCTGACACTTCTGCGCAGATCATGAGGTGTCCAGGCCGGAAGATTTACCATCTTGTTGCTTTGCCTCATCCGCCAGGCCTGCTCGGTTAGTTGCTTTTGCTGGATAGGCAGCCGCGTTTTCTGGGATGGGAACAGGTAGTCTCCAGTGGTCAGGCGAAGTGTTGTTAGGAATTCCACCGCTTGGCGGGGCAATTGTACATAGCGCTCGACCTCTGTCTTGCTCTCCCTTATATGAAACGTCTGTTTCTCCAAGTCAATGTCCTTCCAAGCCGCATTGCAGACCTCTCCGGTACGACACCCTGTCCAGAGGGTAAATCGAAGAACATTCTTCTGTGTTGCGGTGTAATCAGCGCCAGGTAGCCATTTCAGCAACGTCGCCAACTCAGTATCAGAGAGGACTCGTTTTCCTCGTTGATGGGTAAGCTTCACCTTGGCCTGTTTGAGGCTTGATTTGGCGAGAATTGCCGGATTTGCAAACTCATCTGAAAAATAGCCCAGACCAATCGCAAATTCGTAGGCGGCGGCAAGCTCTCTCAGTACATTTCCTGCTTGAACATTTGCCCCGCGTTGAACAATTGCCATGATCATATCCACCACAGCCTTTCGCGTGACAGCATTTGCTGGCATCTCCCCCAACTTGGGAATCACATCGCCATAGAGGGTTCTGCGCGTCTCGGACTGACCTTTCGGTTTTCGTGCACCGGCGATTTTTCTTCCGTTTGGAGATTTCCGGTCTTCGATATATTGGGTTAGGTAGAGTTCTACGAGATTCTCAACGGTGAAGGACTTCTCAACTGACGCTACTGGTCCCTGTTCCAATTCCTGGGCTTGCTCCCGTTTCTGCCGTTTCTCCTCTTTGGCCTCAGTTGCCGGGCAGTGTCCCTGGCGGCGAACTTGTTTAAGCTCCTGTAGCTTCAATCTCGCTTCGGCCAGGGAGGTCTCCGGGAAGTTGCCGATTTTCACCTGAACGAGCTTTGAGGTGATCGGGCTGGTATAGCGATAGAAAAATGTCTTTACTCCGGTAGCCCCGCATTTCACTCGCAACCCAATATTTTCTCCCGTGTCGGCCTTAATCTTATCTCCCGGCTTCATCGTCTCCACTGTCCTGGAAGATAGAGGTTTGGTACTCTGCACTGTTGCCATTGGCATCCTCTTTGAGTTGATGTCAGTTTGTCCGACGCATGGGAAAAAAGTGTAACTTTTGGATTTCAACAAAAGTTACACCAGCAAAAGTTACACTTCAAGTTACACTTTTTCGTGAGATTGGATGATATTTCGTGAGACTCAATGAGACTTTAAGAGACGACGGAAAAGCAATAAATTATTGTGTATCAATAAGTAGCGATGAATAACGGCATGAGTTCATTAGAAAAAAATGTACAGCATACGCCAATGATGCAGCAATACATGGGGATCAAAAGCCAATTCCCCGACACGCTGGTTTTTTTCCGCATGGGCGATTTCTACGAGCTGTTTTATGACGACGCCCGTAAAGCCGCGCGCTTGCTCGACATCACGCTGACCAAGCGCGGTCAGTCCGCCGGGCAACCCATTCCCATGGCAGGCATTCCGTTCCACGCCGCCGACAACTATTTGGCCAAGCTGGTGCGCGCCGGCGAATCCGTGGCCATTTGCGAGCAGATCGGCGATCCCGCGAAGGCCAAGGGTCCGGTGGAACGCCAGGTCGTGCGCGTCGTCACGCCGGGTACGGTCACCGACGAGATACTGCTGGATGAACGCCAGGACAACGTGCTTACCGCGGTCACCGGTGCCGACCAGCGCTTTGGCCTGGCGACGTTGGACATGAGCAGCGGCCAACTGCGCCTGACTGAAGTGGACGGTGAGACCGCTTTGCGCGACGAACTGGCCCGCATCAATCCGGCCGAGTTGCTGGTCAACGAGATCTACCACGGCGCACCGTGGCACAGCGAGCGGCGCGGCGTGCGCATGCTGGCGCCGTGGCACTACGAGGCCGACACCGCGCGGCGCCAACTTACCAGCCAACTCAAGACCCAGGACTTGGCCGGCTTCGGCTGCGACGACATGCATCTGGCCATCGGCGCCGCCGGGGGACTTTTGCATTACGCCAAGGACACCCAACGCAGCGCCCTGCCCCACATCCACGGTCTGCGCGTCGAACGCACCGACGAGGCCGTATTTCTCGACGCCGCGACGCGCCGCAATCTCGAACTGGTGCAAAACCTCGGCGGCGGCACCGAGCACACCCTCGCCGCCGTGCTGGACCGCACCGTCACCGCCATGGGCAGCCGCATGCTGCGCCGCTGGATCAATCGCCCGCTGCGCCAACATGATGTGCTGCGACAACGTTATCACGCGGTTTCGACCCTTCTCGACAATCAGAACTACGACGCCACCCAGTCCTTGTTGCGAGAGGTCGGCGACCTGGAGCGCATTCTGGCCCGCGTGGCACTCAAATCCGCGCGACCGCGGGATCTGTGCGCCTTGCGTCAAACCTTGGCGGCATTGCCGGGACTGCGCGCCCACGTCGCTGCGCTGGACAGTCCGCGTTTGCAGCAGCTGCGGGACAGCTTGGGCGAACATCCGGCAATTCACGCCTTGCTGTGCCGCGCCATTCTCGAGCACCCACCGGTGCTGGTGCGCGACGGCGGCGTGATCGCGCCGGGCTATGACGCCGAACTCGACGAACTGCGGGCCATCAGCGAGAACGCCGGGCAGTTCCTGTTGGACCTGGAAACGCGCGAGCGCGAACGAACCGGTATCGCAGCGCTGAAGGTCAACTACAACAAGATCCACGGCTACTACATCGAATTGTCGCGCACTCACTCGGACAACATCCCGGCGGACTATCAACGCCGTCAAACCTTGAAGGGCGTGGAGCGTTACATCACCCCGGAACTCAAGGCCTTCGAGGACAAGGCCCTCAGCGCCAAAGATCGCGCCCTGGCGCGGGAAAAAATGCTTTACGACGGGCTGCTGGAATCTCTGCTGCCCCATTTAAAGGCGCTGCAAGCCTGCGCCGACGCACTATCCGAATTGGACGTGCTGTGCACCTTCGCCGAGCGGGCATCAACCCTCAACCTGTGCCCGCCCGAACTCAGCGACGAACCGTCGCTCCGAATCGAAGACGGCCGTCATCCCGTGGTCGAAGCCGCCGCCGAAACCCCGTTCGTGCCCAACTCCGTGGAGTTGGACGATCAGCGTCGCATGTTGATCATTACCGGGCCCAACATGGGCGGCAAGTCGACTTACATGCGCCAGACGGCCCTCATTACCCTGTTGGCCCATGTCGGAAGTTTCGTGCCCGCGGCAAAGGTGCGCATCGGGCCCATCGATCGCATTTTCACTCGCATCGGCGCGGCGGACGACTTGGCCGGTGGGCGCTCCACGTTCATGGTCGAAATGACCGAAGCGGCCAACATTCTGCACAATGCCACCGAGCGCAGCCTGGTGCTAATGGACGAAATCGGTCGCGGCACCAGCACATTCGACGGTTTGTCCCTGGCCTGGGCGACGGCGGAATACCTGGCGCAAAAAGTGCGGGCGTTCACCCTGTTCGCGACCCATTACTTCGAACTCACCGCGCTGCCGGAAACCGTGCCGACGACCGCCAACGTCCACCTCGACGCGGTCGAGCACGGCGACAGCATTATTTTCATGCATGCCGTGAAGCCGGGTCCGGCCAGCCAGAGTTACGGCCTGCAGGTGGCGGCGCTGGCGGGCGTGCCCCGCCATGTCATCACGCGCGCCCGAGCCTATTTGGCGAACCTCGAGCAACACGCCAGTCATGACATCGCGCAACGGGAAACGGCGACCACGCGCCAGCTGTCGCTTTTCGAGGCAGCCGAGCATCCCGCATTAACGGCTCTCAAGGAACTCGATCCCGATCAGCTCTCGCCGCGCGATGCCCTTGATTGGCTCTACCGCCTGAAAAAACTATCGAATAAGTAATCAAATAACGACCCACTCGCGACAAACCCCGGTTTCACATTAAAATAGCGCCCCTCGAGGCTGGGCGTGCGCCGAGGGGGAAGCGCGTGAACATAACGATCAACAACGATTCAGTAAGCTCCGTTCGATTGTTTCGGAGCATGGAGAAGAAGCAATGACCTATGTTGTCGGCGAAAACTGTATCAAGTGCAAATACACCGACTGTGTCGATGTCTGTCCCGTGGATTGTTTTCACGAGGGCCCGAACTTCTTAGTTATCGATCCCGATGAGTGCATCGATTGCACCCTTTGCGAGCCCGAATGCCCGGCCAATGCCATATTCGCCGAAGATGATTTGCCCGACGATCAGCAGCAGTTCTTGGAACTCAATGCGGAGTTGGCCAAAGCATGGCCAGTGATCTCCGAGGTGAAGCCCGCCCCCGCCGATGCCGACGAGTGGAACGGCAAACCGGACAAACTCCAGTACCTGCAACGCAAGTAACGTCGCCCGGCAATCCGCCGGCGAGGCAACGCAGCCGCGGCCAATATGCAACCCCTCGCAGTGGCGCGCCCACCAAGGCGCGCCCCGGCCAACAAGACCCTACTACTCCGGCGACCGGCTGTCTGCGCTACAAAGGCGCGATAGCAGTTTCACGTATTGACCCCCCCAACCCACGATCTACACTACGGATCGTCTCTACAAATCAACGTTTTATTTCCATTCGGCTAGATGCGGGCATCGTGCTTTCCTTATTGACCCTGTGGTCATTGACGGTCAAGATGCAACCAGTAGATGGAAGTTAAAGACATAGCGCGCCCGCGCTCAAACACTGCGATTGAAACCGCTCCTGCGGCGAGAATCGGCGGCGGGCGTACAGAAAGCGAGCACTATTGCTATCATGGCTTCTTTGATACCAGGCAAGACAGTCACGCCATTGATGAGCAGCGATGCCAAGTCAAAGAGCACCGCCGGGTCCGCGTCTGCGCGTCTGGATGCATTGTTGCGCGCAACACCCGACGCAGTCGTCACCCTGTCCACTGAAGGCATTATCGAATCGGCCAACCCGGCAACCGAGCGAATGTTCGGGTTCGCGCCGCGGGAACTGATCGGACAGCCGATATCCATGCTTCTGCCCGAAAATGAGCGCAAAGAGCAAACAGCGCTCATCGGGCAATTGGCGGAGGCAAGCGCCCCATCCGTCGTGACTCGTGCCCGCGAAATTGCTGCAATTCGAAAGGACGGTTCGATCTTTCCCATTGAGATCGTCCTCGATCGATTCGGTGAGCAGGACAAAATATCCCTTCTAGGTATCATCCGCGACATCAGCGACGCGAAGAAAACGCGCGCTGGCTATCTGCAAAAATCGTCCGAACTACAAACCGTATTCGAGGTTTTGCCCGATTGCTTTTTTCGCGTTTCCCGCGACGGCGCCGTACTCGACTACCATGCCGGCCAGCTGACGCGCTGTCATCGCAGCGGCGAAGCGCCGATTGGCAAGAACATCGCTGCCTTGTTCCCACCCGACATCGCCGAGCGGTTTCGAACATCCATAACCCGAGTCAGTGAGACGTTGCAGACCGCCCAATTCCGCTATGAGCTCGGCCATGAAGCAAGCGAACCGGTATTCGAGGCACGGCTGATCCCGTTCCTGCAGCAGCAGATTATTGTCGTCGTACGCGAACTGCCGCGCGCCGACAGCAGCCTCAGCCACTACAGCGCCCTGGCTGAAGCGCTGCCGGTGGGCTTTTTCCTTACCGACGCCAAAGGCAACTACACCTACGTCAATGAGCGCTGGAGCGAAATCGCCAACGTCGAGGCCGACGCCGCCAGGCGCGATGGCTGGAGCAAGGCGATACATCCGGAAGACCGGACGCGAATTCTGACCCAATGGCGCCAATGCGTCGGCAAGAGCGAACCGTTCGCCTCCGAGTTTCGCTTTCTTCACCCCGACGGCATCGTCGCCTGGGTCTACTGCCAAGCTGTCATGGAGCGCTTCAACGACGGCTCGCCCTCCGGTTACGTCGGCACCATCACGGACATCACCGATCGCATCAAAACCGATGAGGCATTGCGCCGCGCCCATATTGAACTGGAACTGCGGGTCGAGGAGCGCACCGCGGACGTGCGCGCCAAGAATCGCTATCTGCAGGAAGCGATCAACAAGCAAAAGCGGGTCGAGAAGGCATTGCGCGAGGAGCGCAACTTCATTTCGACGGTCCTGGAAACCGCGGGCGCCCTGGTGGTGGTGTGCGACCGCGAAGGCCGCGTGGAACAATTCAATCGCAGCTGCCAGAAGTCGACGGGCTACAGTTTCGATGAGATCAAGACCAAGTACTTGTGGGATGTGTTTGTTCCCGCCGAAGAAATCGAAGAAACCAAGCAAATTTTTCAGCAGCTCATTGCCGGCAAGGAGCGCATAGAGCATGAGGGCCACTGGCTGACCCGCGAGGGCGCGCAGCGGCTGATATCTTGGTCGAACACTACGATTCGCGACGTCGACGGCAACGTCACCTATGTCATCTGCATCGGCATCGATATCACCGAGCAGCGTCAAGCGGAAGAAGAAGCCCGCCAGCGCCAGGCGGAGCTGGTTCACGTCTCCCGCCTGTGCACCATGGGCGAAATGGCCGCCGGCATGGCCCATGAACTCAACCAGCCCCTGGCGGCGATCGTGAGTTACACGCAAGGTTGCGTGCGGCGCATTGCCAGCGGCGCGTCGCAACCGCAAGAGCTGCTCGATGCAATGAAACAAGTCACCCTGCAGGCGCAGCGGGCCGGCGAGATCATCAAGCACTTGCGCAACTTCGTCAGCAAGGGCGAACTGCAGCGCACAAACGTCAACCCCAACATCATGGTTCGCGAAGTGCTTAGCATGGCGAAGATCGACATTCGCAAATACGGTGTGACCGTGCGTTTGCGCCTCACCGATCAACTTCCTACCGTGAATGTGGACATGGTGCAGATCGAACAAGTGCTGCTCAATCTCGTTCGCAACGGCATGGAGGCCATGGCCAACGCGCCCGCCGAAGAGCGTGAGCTCGCGGTGCGTACGTTTCTCAACGACAAGAACCAAGTTGAGTGCTCCGTCTCCGACGCTGGAGAGGGGCTCGCGGCGAATATCGAACCGGAAAAGCTTTTTGACGCGTTCTTCACAACTAAAAAAGAGGGGATGGGTATGGGTTTGGCCATTAGTCGCTCAATTATCGAAGCGCATGGAGGCCGCCTTTGGGCAAAACGCAATCCAGACCGTGGCATGACGTTCCAATTTACGCTGCCCGTCTGAATTTGGAGGACCCCCTCATGAACAACCGCGCCACAGTTTTTGTTGTAGACGATGACAAAGCCGTCCGAGATTCGTTGCGCTGGCTGATTGAATCCATCGGCGTCAACGTCGAGACCTATGACTCCGCCAGTGGTTTTCTCGATCAATTTGATCCCCTGCGCCCGGGATGCCTGGTGCTCGACGTGCGCATGCCGGGAATGAGCGGTTTGGATCTGCATGAACGGCTGAAGGAATACGACATTTCAGTGCCGATCATCTACATCACCGGGCATGGCGACGTACCCATGGCAGTGCGCGCCATGAAAAACGGCGCTGTGGATTTCGTCGGCAAACCCTTCAACGACCAAGCTCTGCTCGACCGCGTTCAGCAAGCTCTGGAGCGGGACACGCTCAACCGAAAAAAACACGCCGAACGCAAAGAAATCGAGATGCGTTGGGCCAAGCTCACGCCGCGCGAACGCGAGGTGATGGAGATGGTCGTTGCCGGTCACTCCAACAAAACCATTGCCGCCCAATTGGGCGTAAGCAGCAAGACCGTCGAGGCGCACCGGGCCAAGTTTATGGAAAAAATGCAGGCCAACTCTCTCCCCGATCTCATGCGCCTGACGCTGGCCTTCGGAGTCGGCCGACCGGAGCAGGAAATGCTCGAACGCAAGCTGCCCTAGTCCTCCAACGCTTGCCAAATCATTGTCGGTTCTCGACGTGGAACCGCGGCCTCCCATTACCTGTCATAGCCTAAAGACTTACTATTTGTTTCATTTTGCGTCACGGATTTGACAGATCCCAGGGCTTCTGCGGTAGTTTGTTACGAAGAGTCAATTTTTTGTGCGTTGGAATGGGACTACACTCATTGATGTATGTGGCCGATACACCTATGGGACAGTACGAAAATCAGGGAAGATTGCATGTTAAGGGAATAGCATTGTCAATGGTCTGAAATTTGCACGTCTGGAGTTACAGGGAATTTGCGCTGGCCGCCGCCGGATAGTGATGTAAACACGCTCTCTAGCCGCAGGGGTGAGCCAATTATGGCAGGCAGTTACCAGAGAGGTGATCATTATGAACATCTTCAGCCACTACCAAAGTCGCTTTGAAGAGGCCAAGGAAGAGGAATACACCCTTCAAGAATACCTAGAGATTTGCCGCAAAGATCCATCGGCGTACGCTACGGCGGCCGAGCGGATGCTGATGGCAATCGGCGAACCGGAACAGATCGACACCCGGCACGATCCCCGTCTGAGCCGGCTCTTTTCCAACAAAGTGATTCGGATCTACCCCGCCTTCCGCGAATTCTACGGAATGGAGGAAGTAATCGAGAACATCGTCTCGTATTTCCGCCACGCCGCGCAGGGCTTGGAAGAAAAGAAACAGATGCTCTACCTGCTCGGCCCGGTGGGCGGTGGTAAGTCGTCGCTGGCGGAAAAGCTCAAGGCGCTGATGCAGTATGTTCCTTTCTATTCGATCAAAGGCTCCCCCGTTAACGAGTCGCCGCTCGGGCTGTTCTCGCCCGAAGAAGACGCGCGCATATTGGAAGACGATTACGGGATTCCGCGACGATATCTGAACACCATCATGTCGCCGTGGGCCGTCAAACGCCTGCATGAGTTCAATGGCGATATCACAAAGTTCCGCATCGTTAAACGCTACCCGTCCATGCTCAAACAGCTGGCCATTGCCAAGACCGAGCCGGGTGACGAAAACAACCAGGATATCTCCGCCCTGGTCGGCAAGGTCGACATTCGCAAACTGGAAGAATTCAGCCAGGACGATCCAGATGCCTACAGCTACTCCGGCGGCTTGTGCTTGGCCAACCAAGGCTTGCTCGAGTTCGTGGAAATGTTCAAGGCGCCGATCAAAGTGCTGCACCCGTTGTTGACGGCGACGCAAGAAGGCAATTACAAGGGCACCGAAGGCCTCGGAGCGATTCCGTTCGAAGGTGTTGTTCTCGCTCACTCCAACGAATCGGAGTGGTTGGCGTTCAAGAACAACAAGAATAACGAAGCCTTTCTCGACCGCATCTATATCGTGAAAGTGCCGTACTGCCTGCGCGTGTCGGAAGAAGTGAAGATCTACGAGAAACTTCTGCGCACCAGTTCATTGAACCAAGCGCCGTGCGCGCCCGATACATTGCGCATGATGGCCCAGTTCGCCACGCTGTCACGCCTGAAAGAACCGGAGAATTCCAGCATCTTCTCCAAGATGAAGGTCTACGACGGCGACAACCTGAAGGACACCGATCCGAAGGCCAAGTCCTATCAAGAGTATCGGGACTACGCCGGGGTCGACGAAGGCATGACGGGGCTATCCACCCGCTTCGCCTTCAAGATCCTGTCGAAGGTGTTTAACTTCGACCACTCCGAAGTGGCGGCCAACCCGGTCCACTTGCTCTATGTCCTCGAGCAGCAAATCGAGCAGGAGCAGTTCGCGCCGGAAGTGGAGGAAAAATATCTTTCCTACATCAAGGGCTACTTGACCCCCCGCTACATCGAGTTCATCGGCAAGGAAATCCAGACTGCTTATCTCGAATCCTACTCGGAGTACGGCCAGAACATATTCGACCGCTATGTGATCTATGCCGATTACTGGATTCAAGATCAAGAATATCGCGACCCGGACACGGGCGAGATCTTCGATCGCGGGGCGCTCAATGAGGAACTCGAGAAGATCGAAAAACCCGCGGGCATCAGCAATCCGAAGGATTTCCGCAACGAGATCGTCAACTTCGTACTGCGCGCGCGGGCCCACAACAATGGCAAGAATCCAACCTGGACGAGCTATGAGAAGCTGCGAACGGTGATCGAGAAGCGCATGTTCTCCAATACCGAAGACCTGCTCCCCGTAATCTCCTTCAACACCAAAGCCTCGGGCGACGATCAGAAGAAGCACGAGGATTTCGTGCAACGGATGATGGCCAAGGGCTACACCAACAAACAGGTGCGGCTGTTGTCGGAATGGTACTTGCGGGTTCGTAAGTCATCTTAACGCGAAGGAACGCGTCACGGCATCGAAAGCCGTGACGCGCCCCCGAACGGAAGGAGAGCGTCTTGTCCCAAATCATTGATAGGCGCCTTAACGGAAAGAACAAAAGCGCGGTGAATCGCACGCGGTTCATTCATCGCTTTAAGAACCAAATCAAGCGCGCGGTGGCCGACGCCATTAACGGCCGCAGCATCACCGATATCGAGCACGGTGAAAACGTTCGCATACCGTCGAAGGATATTTCCGAGCCTGTTTTTCATCACGGCCACGGCGGCGTGCGCGAGCAAATCCACCCCGGCAATCGCGAGTTCGTCACCGGTGACCGCGTGCCTCGCCCCGACGGCAAAGGCGGAAAGGGTCGCGGCAACAAAGCAAGCAATCAGGGTGACGGCGAAGACGAATTCGTGTTCGAACTGTCGCGGGATGAGTTTCTTGAATTCTTTTTCGAAGACCTCGAACTGCCCGATTTGATCAAAACCGAACTGGCCAAATTGGAGTCGGAAAAGATCGTTCGCGCCGGCTACACCGTCTCCGGAGTCCCCTCCAATATCAACGTAGTCAGATCGCTGCGCGGCGCGCTAAGCCGGCGCATTGCCCTGCAGTCGCCGCTGCGCAAGAAGTTGCACGAGAAAGAGGAAGACCTCGAGCGACTGTTGCTGCGTCTAGGCGAGTATGAACCAGCCGTCGTCGAACTCAAGCGCGAGATCGAAACGCTCAAGCGCCGCATAAACAGCGTGCCGTTTATCGACGAGTTCGATTTGCGCTACAACAACCGCATTCGTCAACGTTCGCCCACCACTCAGGCGGTCATGTTCTGCATCATGGACGTGTCAGGCTCCATGGACCAGGAAAAGAAGGATATCGCCAAGCGTTTCTTCATGCTGCTTTATCTGTTCTTGACCCGCACCTATGACAAAATCGAGCTGGTTTTCATCCGTCACCACACCATCGCTCTGGAAGTCGACGAGCAGGATTTCTTTTACTCCCGCGAAACGGGGGGAACGGTGGTATCCAGCGCGCTGGATCTGATGCACCAGATTATCGCGGAGCGCTACCCTTCCAATTTGTGGAACATCTACGCCGCGCAAGCCTCCGACGGCGACAATTGGAATGACGATTCGCCGATTTGCCGCGACATATTGATGGAGAAGGTCATGCCCCTCGTCCGGTATTTCGCCTACATCGAAATCACCGCCGACGTGCACCAGAACTTATGGCACGAGTACCTGTCGGTCAAGAAGCGCTTTGCCAGTTTCGCTATGCAGCGCATTGAATCGATCTCGGATATCTACCCCGTGTTTCGCAAACTCTTTCAGAAGCAGGCCGCATGAAACGCCAGCCCATCGCAACAAGCTCAGAGTGGACGTTCGAACTGATCAAGCGTTATGACGACGAGATCGGGCGCATCGCCGCCAGTTACGGGTTAGACACCTACCCGAACCAGATCGAAGTCATATCCGCCGAACAGATGATGGACGCGTATTCGTCCGTCGGCATGCCCGTGGGCTATAACCACTGGTCCTTCGGCAAGGCGTTTCTGTCCACGGAAAAGCATTACCGCCGCGGACTGATGGGCCTGGCCTACGAGATCGTGATCAACTCGAACCCGTGCATTGCCTACTTGATGGAAGAGAACACGCTGACCATGCAAGCCTTGGTCATCGCCCATGCCTGTTACGGTCACAATTCGTTCTTCAAGAACAACTACCTCTTCCAGACGTGGACCAACGCGGATGCGATCATCGACTATCTGTTGTTCGCCAAGAACTACGTTCGCCATTGCGAAGAGCGCTATGGTCAGGAAGCCGTCGAGTTCACCTTGGACTCCTGCCATGCTCTGATGAATTACGGTGTCGATCGCTACAAACGCCCTATGCGCTTGTCGCTGGCCAAGGAGCAGGCGCGGCAGGCGGAACGGGAAGAATACCTGCAATTTCAGGTCAACGAACTGTGGCGCAAGACCATACCGATCGCGGCGAAAGATACCGCCGAGTCCGGCGCCGAACGCTTTCCGCCCGAGCCGCAGGAAAACTTGTTGTACTTCGTCGAGAAGAACGCGCCGTTGTTGGAACCGTGGCAGCGGGAAATCGTCCGCATCGTGCGCAAGATCGCGCAGTATTTCTATCCCCAGCGTCAAACCCAAGTCATGAACGAGGGCTGGGCCACGTTCTGGCACTACACCCTGCTCAATCGGCTCTACGACGAGGGACTGGTTAACGACGGCTTTATTATCGAATTCTTGCAGTCTCACACCAACGTGGTCTTCCAGCCGCCATTCGACCATCCCGGCTACAGCGGCATCAACCCCTACGCCTTGGGCTTCGCCATGATGACCGACATCCGGCGCATGTGCGAAAACCCCACCGATGAAGACAAACGCTGGTTCCCGAACCTGGTGAATACCGACTGGGTGAAGACCCTGGACTTCGCCATGCGCAATTTCAAAGACGAGAGCTTTATCGCTCAGTACTTGTCGCCCAAAGTCATTCGCGACCTCAAATTGTTCTCGGTTCTCGATGACGACAGCAAACGCGAGTTGGAGATCACCGCCATCCACGACGATTCGGGCTATCAGGCCATAAGGCAAATGCTCTCGAATCAATACAACCTGGGCAATCGCGAGCCGAACATCCAGGTATATAACGTGAACCGGCGGGGCGACCGTTCGTTGACACTGCGCTACTACCAGCACAGCCGCCGACCCTTGGGGGACAGCACCGAGGAAGTCTTGAAGCACTTGGGCCGACTGTGGGGCTTCAGCGTCCGGCTCGAAACCGAGTTCGAGGACGGCAAGGTCGAGCTGACCCACGAGTTGAACGTCGAGCACTAAATCACACCGACATGGTGAGCGTCCGGCCGTGACCGAAAAGGCGGCTTCTGGTAAGGTATGCGCCACGGAATTGTGCCGCGTTCGGGGCCTTGGGAATTCGCTTCTATCTAGGAAACAACAATATGAAAGTCACTATTTACGGTTCTGGCTATGTGGGGTTAGTCACGGGCACCTGTCTGGCGGAGGTCGGCAACGACGTTCTGTGCGTCGATATCGACAAACGTAAGATCGACATGCTGAACAACGGACAGATTCCGATTTATGAACCCGGCCTTGACGCCATGGTGAAGGAAAACGCCGCCACTGGACGTCTCAAATTCACCACCGACGTCAAAGCGGGGGTCGACCACGGTTTGTTCCAGTTCGTCGCGGTTGGCACGCCCCCCGATGAAGACGGCTCCGCCGATCTCCAATACGTCCTGGCGGTGGCCAAATCCATCGGCGAGCACATGAGCGAGTACCGCGTCATTGTCGATAAGTCCACCGTGCCGGTCGGCACCGCCGACAAAGTCAAAACCAAAGTGGCCGAGACGTTGCGGGCCCGCGGGGCGCACGTCGAATTCGACGTCGTCTCCAACCCCGAGTTTCTCAAGGAAGGCGCGGCCATCGACGACTTCATGAAGCCCGACCGCATTGTCATCGGCACGGACAACCCGCGCACAACCGAACTGCTGCGCGCCCTCTACTCCCCGTTCAATCGCAACCACGATCGCCTGGTGACCATGGATATCCGCTCCGCGGAGCTGACGAAGTACGCCGCCAATGCCATGCTTGCCACCAAAATCAGTTTCATGAACGAACTGGCCAACCTGGCTGAAAAGCTCGGCGCCGACATCGAAAAGGTGCGCGTGGGAATCGGCTCCGATCCGCGCATCGGCTATCACTTCATTTATCCCGGCGCCGGTTACGGCGGCTCGTGTTTTCCCAAGGACGTGCAGGCGCTCGAACGCACGGCCCGCGGCATCGGCTACGAAGCCACGCTCCTGCAAGCCGTGGAAACCGTCAACAACCGACAAAAAGAGCGCTTGTTCGGCAAGATCTCGCGTCATTACAAAAATCAGCTCAAGGGCAAAACCTTCGCGTTGTGGGGGCTGTCGTTTAAGCCCAATACGGACGACATGCGCGAAGCGCCCAGCCGCGTTTTGATGGAAGCGCTGTGGCAAGCGGGCGCCAAGGTGCAGGCGTTCGACCCGGAGGCAATGGAAGAGACCCACCGCATTTACGGCGAGCGCGCCGATCTCAAGCTGTGCAAATCCGCCCAGGAAGCGTTGCAGGGCGCCGATGCGCTGGCCATCATCACCGAGTGGAAAGTATTCCGCAGCCCGGATTTCGCCGCATTGAAGAAAACGCTCAAAGATCCGGTGATCTTCGACGGCCGCAACCTGTACGACCCGGCGCTGGTGGAAAAAGAAGGCATCACCTACTACGGCATCGGGCGCGGCAAGGCGATTTAAGGTCTCGGCGTGCCACTGGTCCGGCGTTTGCGTCGCGGTGGAAGCGGATCATTCCGCGATCCAGTGGCCAATCGGGCGAAGAATCGCGCAAGGAATGCGCCCCCACGACCAGCGACGAACTCGTGTGGGAGCGGATCATTCCGCGATCGCAGGCGACGCGCGTGTCGAGTCGGGCGAAGAATCGCGGTAGGAAGCCGCTCCCGCAATGGACTCGCACCTTTCGCGACCATTTTTGCCATTGCCGCGTTGATCCTCGCACTCCCCGTCTCCGCCGGCTGGGTCAAAGACACCCAACCCATCATGGGAACGTCCGTTCACGTCGAGGTCTGGGACGCCAACGACCGCAAGGCCCGCGAGGGCGCGGCCGACGTGATGACGGAAATGCGCCGCATCGAGGCATTGATGAGTCCCTATATCGAAGAGACGGCGCTGGCCCGCCTGAACGCCAGCGCCCACCTCGCGCCCCAAGCTGTGCCCGCCGAGTTATTCGACTTGATCCGCGCCGCCACCGACATTTCGGCCGCAAGCGGCGGCGCATTCGACATCACCTTCGCCGCCATCGGCCATCTGTACGATTATCGCGACCATGTTCGCCCGGACCCGGCGGTCATTGCCGCTAAGCTGCCCCTTGTCGACTACAAACACTTGCACCTTAACCGCACTGCACACTCGGTCCACTACGCGCGCGCCGGCGTGCGCATCGATCTAGGCGGCATCGCCAAAGGTTATGCGGTCGACCGCGCAATCGAGCTGCTCCGAGCGAAAGGCATCACGTCGGCACTGGTCACCGCCGGCGGCGACAGCGGCGTACTTGGCCAAAAGGACGGGCGCCCATGGATGATCGGCATTAAACACCCCCGCTCCCCCGACGAGATGATCGCCGTCATGCCGTTGGTCGACAGCGCCATCTCGACGTCCGGCGACTACGAGCGCTTTTTTCTGGAAAACGGCCAGCGCTATCACCATATTCTGGATCCGAAAACGGGCCATCCCGCCGACGCTTGTCAAAGCGTCACCATTATCGGCCCGCGAGGTCAGCTGACGGACGCCCTGTCGACGACCATTTTCGTGCTTGGGCCGCTGGATGGACTGCGCTTGCTCCAGCAATATCCCGAAGTCGACGCCGTCATTATCGATCACCTGGGCAAGCTGCATCTCACGCCTGGCCTGGAACAACTGCAGCGCAACGATCAACCCTGACCATACTGCGCAATATTCCACCTATTCGCTATTAATGCACTCCGACTCTTGATTTTAGTCGCGCCGCACCTTATCTCTATGGCCACCGGAGGTAAAGCACATGCGGATGGACAAACTAACAAGCAAATTTCAAATGGCCCTGGCCGATGCCCAATCGCTGGCGGTGGGGCGCGATCACCAGTTCATTGAGCCGGCGCACCTTGTAACCGCCCTGCTCGATCAAGAAGGCGGCAACACACGCCAGATGCTCTCGGATGCCGGCGTGAACGTCAATGCGCTGCGCTCCCAACTGGGCGAAGCGCTGGATCGCCTGCCGAGCGTGCAAGGCGCCGCCGGCGAGGTACACATCTCCAACGATTTAGGCCGCCTGCTCAACCTCACCGACAAGCTGGCGCAACAGCGCAAGGATCAATACATCTCCTCCGAGCTGTTCCTGCTGGCCGCAGTGGACGACCGGGGCCAAGTCGGTGAAATTCTCCGCCGCGCCGGCGCCACCAAAGGCATGCTGGAGCAAGTTATCGAAAAAGCCCGCGGCGGTCAGAGGGTGGACAACCCGAATGCGGAAGACACCCGCCGGGCGCTGGAGAAATACACGGTCGATCTGACTCAGCGTGCCGAACAAGGCAAGCTCGACCCCGTCATCGGCCGCGACGACGAAATCCGCCGCTCCATTCAAGTACTGCAGCGACGCACCAAGAACAATCCGGTGCTGATCGGGGAACCGGGCGTGGGTAAAACCGCTATCGTCGAAGGACTCGCGCAACGCATTATCAATAGCGAAGTACCGGAGGGACTGAAAGGCAAACGCTTGCTGTCGCTCGATCTCGGCGCCTTGATCGCCGGCGCCAAGTTTCGCGGAGAATTCGAAGAGCGGCTCAAAGCCGTGTTAAACGATCTGTCCAAGCAGGAAGGACAGATCATATTATTTATTGACGAATTGCACACCATGGTAGGCGCCGGCAAAGCCGAGGGCGCCATGGACGCCGGCAACATGCTCAAACCGGCGCTGGCCCGCGGCGAATTGCATTGCATCGGCGCGACGACGCTCGATGAGTACCGCGAATACATCGAGAAAGACGCCGCTTTGGAGCGGCGCTTCCAGAAGGTGCTGGTGGATGAACCGTCGGTGGAAGACACGGTGGCGATTCTGCGCGGGCTCAAGGAAAAGTACGAGGTTCATCACGGCGTGGAAATCACCGACCCGGCCATCGTGTCGGCCGCCGCGTTGTCCAACCGCTACATCACCGACCGGCAGTTGCCCGACAAGGCCATCGACTTAGTGGACGAAGCGGCCAGCCGCATTCGCATGGAAATCGACTCCAAACCGGAGGAGATGGACAAGCTCGACCGGCGTCTGATTCAGCTCAAAATCGAACGCGAAGCGCTCAAGAAGGAAACCGACGAAGCTTCGAAGAAACGCTTGAACGATCTGCAAAGCGAAATCAGCAAACTCGAAGCCGAGTACGGTGAACTGGAGAAAATTTGGAAATCGGAAAAGGCCGCCGTCCAGGGTTCGACCCACATCAAGGAAGAACTGGACCGCGCGCGCATGGAATTGGAAACGGCGCGCCGCGCCGGCGATCTGGGACGCATGTCGGAGCTGCAGTACGGGCGCATCCCCGAATTGGAAAAGCGCTTGAACGAAGCGTCGCAACATACGCAGACCAAAACCAAGCTGCTGCGCAATCGGGTTACGGAGGAAGAAATCGCCGAAGTGGTGTCCAAGTGGACCGGCATTCCGGTCTCCAAGATGCTGGAGGGCGAGCGCGACAAACTGCTGCGCATGGAAGAGGTGCTGCACAAGCGCGTGGTCGGCCAAGGTGAAGCCGTCAAGGCCGTCGCCAATGCCATCCGCCGCTCCCGCGCCGGCTTGGCGGACCCCAATCGCCCCAACGGCTCGTTCCTGTTCCTCGGCCCCACCGGCGTGGGCAAGACCGAATTGAGCAAGGCACTGGCCAACTTCCTATTCGACACCGAAGACGCCATGATCCGCATCGACATGTCGGAATTCATGGAAAAGCATTCGGTCGCCCGCTTGATCGGCGCTCCGCCGGGCTATGTCGGTTACGAAGAAGGCGGTTACCTCACCGAAGCGATCCGCCGCCGCCCCTACTCCGTGGTGTTGCTCGATGAAGTCGAGAAGGCCCACCCGGATGTGTTCAATATCCTGCTGCAAGTGCTGGACGACGGGCGGCTCACCGACGGTCACGGCCGGACGGTGGATTTTCGCAATGCCGTGATCATCATGACGTCGAATCTCGGCAGCCAGATGATTCAGGAGATGGCCGGTGAGGAAAATTATCAACGCATGAAGAACGCAGTGATGGAAGTCGTCACCCAGCACTTCCGTCCCGAGTTCATCAACCGCATCGACGAAGTGGTGGTGTTTCATCCCCTGGGTCGCGAGCAGATCATGTCCATCGCCAACATTCAGGTGGAATACCTGCGGCGCCGGTTGAAAGATCGCGATATGAACCTCGTGCTGACGCCGGCTGCCTTGGATAAAATCGGCCAGGCGGGTTACGATCCGGTGTACGGCGCGCGGCCGTTAAAGCGATCGATTCAGCACATGATCGAAAATCCGCTGGCGCAGGAGATTCTCGGCGGACGGTTCGCGCCGGGCGACACGATCGAAGTTGATGTAGATAACGACAGCATGGTGTTTCGTCGCGGACGGTAAACGACACACGATGGGGTCGTGCTTGTCTAAGGGAGAATCGCGGAATGATCCGCTCCCACGTCAGCCGATTTTGTTGTGGGAGCGGTTTCCAACCGTGATATGAATCTTCATTGCGTCTGATGCTATGCAATACAAAGACTACTACCAGATTCTAGGTGTCAACCGGGATGCCTCGGTGGACGATATCAAGCGCGCCTACCGCAAGCTGGCGCGCAAATATCATCCGGACGTCAGCAAGGAACCGGACGCCGAAGCGCGCATCAAGGAAATCAACGAAGCCTACGAAGTTCTCAAGGATACGGAAAAGCGCGCGGCTTATGATCGCCTGGGCACGCACTGGCGTGCCGGCGATGATTTCCGCCCGCCGCCAGGGTGGGACACCAACTTCGAATTCCGCTCCGCCGGCTTTGGCGACGGCGGCGGGTTCAGCGATTTCTTTTCCACTCTGTTTGGCGGCCTGGGCGGAATGGGCGGGTTCGAACAGGCCGGCGCGCGCCGCGGATTCCGAACCCGCGGCGAGGATCACCAAGCGAAGATTCTCATTCGCCTGGAAGACAGTTTCGAGGGCGCATCGCGCACCATCACGCTGCGGGTTCCTGAAATCGACAACAACGGGCGGGTCGTCACCCGCGACCGTTCCCTCAATGTGAAGATCCCCAAGGGCATCACCGAGGGACAGCGCATTCGGCTGACCGGCCAAGGCACTCCCAGCGTCACCGGCGGCGGCGCGGGCGATCTCTACCTGGAGATCGGCTTCGAACCGCACCGCTGGTTTCGCGCCGAAGGCAAGGACATCTACCTCGACCTGCCCGTCACGCCGTGGGAAGCCGCGCTGGGCGCCACACTGAAAGCGCCAACATTAAAGGGCCCGGTCGAGTTGACCATTCCGCCCAACAGCCGGGGCGGCAAGAAGTTGCGTCTGCGGGGCCGCGGCCTGCCGGGGAACCCCGCTGGCGATCAATACGTGGCGGTGACAATCGTCACGCCGCCGGCCCACACCGAAAGCGATCGCGATGCGTATCGCCGTTTCGCCGAGGCCCTGCCCTTTGATCCGAGGCGCGAGCTGGGATTTCCATAGGGCCGCCCGGGGTGACGGCGCGGCCTGGCGGCGTGCGGCCCGGCATGGGAACCCTGTTCCCCGTATTCCGGTCGTAGCAACGTAGTTATCAGCGGCGATGCCCGGACCGTCAGGTTCGGTGCTACAATGCATAAGCCCGGATATTTCATAGGGTTACGATCTCAGCCCCGTCTAGTGGGCAGACGAATTTAATGGCCAGTAAGAAGGAGAACCCAATGAGCACGTTAGAACAACTGCGCAGCGGCCTTGGCCGCGCCTGGGATCAGGTCACCGAGGGATGGCGTCAGATTCGAGAACGGGCCGGCCAGGCGCTCACCCAGTTCAACCCCATTCATCGCACCGGCGGCGATGTGGAAAGCCGCGACGCGCTGGTGGAGCGCTCCGCGTCACGCTGGGCGCTGCTCGCCGCCGATGTCCTCGAGAACCCCGATGAAGTGGTCGTGAAAATGGAAGTTCCGGGACTTGAACCTGGAAATATCGACATCCAAGTCATCAACGACCACTTGGTTATTCGCGGCGAGAAGCAAGTGCAGCGGGAAAGCCGCGACGGCCGCTACCACATGCTCGAATGCGCTTATGGCGCCTTTGAACGGGCCATCCCGCTGCCGGCGGCGGTGGATGATGCGCGAGCCAACGCCCAATACCGCAACGGCATCCTGCGCGTGACGCTGCCCAAAGTAGCCGGCGCCCGCGGCGGCCGCATCAACGTTCGAATCGACTAATTAAACCGCGGGGCGGGCACGCTTCGGCGCCCGCCCCGCGCACCGGAAACATCGCCCATGACTGCTACCCAAACCTCCGCCACACCCAAGAGCGAAGGGCCGAAAACCGAAAAGATATCGCCGGCTCAAACGGCCTTTGCGCAACTCAAGAAAGAATTGGAACAACTGGTCATTGGCCAGGAACACCTGCTCGACCGATTGTTGGTCGCCCTGCTGGCCGACGGCCATTTGTTGGTCGAAGGCGCGCCGGGTTTGGCAAAAACCACTGCCATCAAAGCACTGGCGTCCGGCCTCGAAGGCGACTTCCATCGCGTCCAATTCACACCCGACCTGCTGCCGGCCGATTTGACCGGTACGGAAATCTACCGCCCCACCGACGGTTCGTTCCAGTTCCAGCGCGGACCGCTTTTTCACAATCTGGTTTTGGCCGACGAAATCAACCGCGCCCCGGCCAAAGTGCAGTCGGCCCTGCTCGAAGCGATGGCGGAACGCCAAGTCACCGTTGGCCGCAATACGTATGCGCTGCCGCCGTTGTTTCTGGTGATGGCGACGCAAAACCCCATCGAACAGGAAGGCACCTACCCGCTGCCCGAGGCCCAACTCGACCGGTTCCTGCTGCATGTGCGCATCGACTACCCGGACATCAAATCCGAACACAAAATTCTGCAACTCGCGCGCGCACAGGCCCGCGACAACAGGTTGCCCGTGGTGGACCGCAAGAGCCAGGTCTCCCAAAATCTAGTCTTCACCGCACGCCAGGAAGTGCTGCAACTGCACCTCTCGGCGGCGCTGGAAACCTACATCGTGCAGTTGGTCAGCGCGACCCGCGCCGCAGGCAAGTACAAAGCGGAACTCGCGCAATGGATCAGCTATGGCGCCAGCCCGCGCGCCACCATTGCCTTGGATCGTTGCGCTCGCGCCCATGCCTGGCTCAACGGCCGCAACTATGTCTCGCCGGAAGACATTCACGCGATTGCGCCCGACATCTTGCGTCATCGGCTGGTGCTGTCGTTCGAGGCGGAAGCCGACGGCGTCAATGCCGATCAAGTCGTGCGCGAGTTGCTGGCCAAAGTTCCCGTCCCATAGAAAGTACAACCGCCGCCGGTCATGACTCAGGGCGTTACCGTCACTCTCCATGATTTGATGCGCTTGCGCGAGCCCGCCGCGCGCCTGGGCTACACGCCCCAGGATTTCGCCCGCGCCTGGGGATCGGGCAACGACCTGTCCGCGTTCCGCGGTCGCGGCATGGCGTTCGCCGAAGTCCGCCGCTATGTTCCCGGCGACGACGTTCGCACCATCGATTGGCGCGTCACCGCCCGCACGGGACAGCCGCATACCAAACTGTTTCAAGAAGAACGCGAACGGCCGGTGGTGCTCGTCGTCGACCAAAGTGCCGCCATGCATTTCGGCACCCGCCGCGCGTTCAAATCCGTCGCCGCCGCCGAAGCCGCCGCGTTGCTGGCCTGGTCCGCCACGGAACGAGGCGATCGCATAGGCGGTATGGTGTTCGCCGATGCTCAGCATCACGAATTCCGTCCCACCCGCGGCCATCGCGGCACGTTGCGCTTCTTGCGCGGATTGGCGCAAATGTCGGCTGCAGCACCGATGCCGACGGCCGAGCCGGCCTGGATCGAGGCTTTAAAACGCACTCAGCGCATCGCCCGCCCCGGCACGTGGATCTGCGTCATCAGCGATTTCGAAGGTGCCGAGCGTCATCCGGAACTGGAAACAACCCTGATCCAGCTCAACCGCCACTGCGAGCTGGCGTTTATTCTCGTCTTTGACCCCTTGGAAAAAGAACTCCCGCCGCCGGGGCTGTACAGTTTCAGCGATGGCCAGCATCTCGCCGTGCTCGACAGCGCGATGAGTGAACTGCGCCGGCAGCATCGCGCGCGCTTCGACGCCCGCTGTGAACAACTGAAGCGCTGGCGACAACGCCTCGGTTTGAAATTCATTGAGCTGCCGACAGCCGCCGATCCCGTTCGCGCCCTTGGCGCGGGCCTCCAACCGGGACAACGCAGAAAGGCAGCAGCGCGATGAACGATCCCCAGCAACTGCTGGCCCAATTGCGCGACATCCATGCGCCGCCGCCCCCGTCGTGGTGGCCGCCGGCGCCGGGGTGGTGGATCAGCGCGGTCGTGCTGGTGTTGGTCGTCGCGGCAATCGTTTGGCTCGTCAAACAACGCCGCGCCATGGCCATGCACGTGGCCGCGTTGCGCCGCCTTGACGAGATCGATCGCAATTTCCGCCGTTCCGGCGACGGGGCGCAGTTGGCCCAAGCGGTGTCCATTTTGCTGCGCCGTTTCGCGGTCAACACCTTTCCCAACCGCGACATCGGCGGCCTGCACGGCGAGCGTTGGTTGGAATTTCTCGACAGCACCGGCGGCAATGGCGATTTTGGCAAGCGCCTGCGCGAGAGCCTGCTGGAAGCGCCTTATCGCCGTGACGCCCAGGTCGATGGGGATGCGCTGTTGACCGCCGCGCGGCGCTGGCTGCGCAATCTTCCAAGAGCAAAACTTAGCGGCGGCGCTGCGACCATGAAAGTGACGGAGAGAACCACGTGATCGAATTTCAGTGGCCATGGGTCGCGGTGATTCTGCCGCTGCCATGGCTTTTGCGGCGCATGCTGCGTCCCGCCGACAGCCCGGCCAGCGGCGCCCTGCGGGTGCCGTTCTACGCCGCTGTGGCCGCTATGGCGAAGCGCGACGACAGCACGCTGGCCCGCCATTGGCAGCGCATGGCCCTGCTGACCTTGACGTGGTGTCTGCTGGTGATCGCCGCCACCAATCCGCGCTGGGTCGGTGATCCCATCGCGCTGCCGCTGCAAGGGCGCGATCTGCTATTGGCGATCGATGTTTCCGGCAGCATGGAGATCCCCGACTTTCTGCTCGAGGGCGAACAGGTAAACCGACTCGCCGTCGTCAAGGCCACTGCCAGCGACTTCATCGAGCGGCGCGTCGGCGATCGCTTGGGTTTAGTGCTGTTTGGCAGCCAAGCCTATTTGCAGACGCCGCTGACCTTCGATCGGCGCACCGTGCGAGAAATGCTCGAGGATGCAACCATCGGCTTGGCGGGGAAGGAAACGGCCATCGGCGATGCCATCGGCCTGGCCGCCAAGCGCTTGCGGGACAGCGAAGCGAAGAACCGCACGTTGATTCTCATGACCGACGGCGCCAACACCGCCGGCGCCACCGACCCCCGCCAGGCCGCCGCCATGGCCGCCTCGATGGATGTGCGCATCTACACCATCGGCGTCGGATCCGATGCCCGACGCATCGCCGTGCCCACCCTGCTCGGCACGCAGATGATCAACCCTTCCCGCGATCTGGACGAGAAACTGCTGCAGGACATCGCGACCCAAACCGGCGGCAGTTATTTCCGCGCCAAGGACACCGAGGGACTGGAGGACATTTATCGTCAACTGGACAAACTGGAACCGCGCGAAGCCGAGAGCGACTTTTTTCGGCCCATGCGCGCCCTCTACTTTTGGCCCTTGGGCGCGGCACTCATACTGTGCTTTGCCATGGGCTGGCCAAGCGCCTGGCGTCACCGCCCGTCGCTCGCCGCGGTGGCGCGCACGGAAGTCACCGGCGACAAGGGAGAGAAGCGGCAATGGACCTAACGGCATTCCATTTTCTCCGCCCACTGTGGTTGCTCGCCATATTGCCGGCCGTGTTCATCTGGTTCGGCTTGCGACGGGCGCAGCGGTCGAGCAATCAATGGTCCGGCCAATGCGATTCCCATCTGCTGCCGCACTTGCTGGTCGGTCGCGCCGCGCCAACCGCGCGCTGGCCGCTGACGGTCATGCTGATCGGCTGGATCATCGCTTCGATCGCCGCCGCCGGACCGACCTGGACTCAACTGCCCCAGCCGGTATTTCGCGCTCAAGACACCCGCGTCATCGTGCTGGACCTGTCGCGCTCCATGGATGCAACGGACGTCGCGCCGCGGCGCATTGCCCGCGCGAAGTTCAAAGCGCTCGATCTGTTGCGCGCCAGCCGAGAAGGCCAAACCGCGATGGTCGTGTTTGCCGGCGAAGCCTATGTGTTGTCGCCGCTCACCGATGACGCCGCGACCATCGCCGCCCAGGTGCCGGTGTTGGGCACCGAACTCATGCCGAGCCAGGGCAGCCGCGTCGATCTGGCGTTGCAGGAGACATCGCGCCTGCTGAACCAGGGCGGCGGACCCTCCGCCGATGTGATCCTGATCACCGATGGCGCCGATCCCAGCCAAGCCGCCCTCGACGCGGCGCAGGCGCTGCGCCAAGCGGGACACCGGCTATCGGTGTTGAGCGTCGGCAGCGCCGACGGCGCGCCGATCCCGCTGACCAACGGCGGTTTTCTCAAGGATGCCAATGGTGCGATCGTCATCGCGCAAGTACGCCAAGACGAACTGTCCCAATTGGCCACGGCCGGCGGCGGCGTGTTCCGCACCCTCGCCCCCGACAACAGCGACATCGACGCCATCGTCAATGCATACCAAAGCGCCAATCGCACCTTGCAGGAGGCGCAACAGCACCTGCGGGTCGCCGACAGCTGGCGCGACGAAGGCCCATGGCTGGTTTTGTTGTTGCTGCCTTTCGCCGCGCTGGCGTTTCGCCGTGGCTGGGTCGCCGCCTTTGCCGTGGTGGCCATCCTGCCCCTGCCGCGCCCCGCCATGGCCCTCGATTGGCAATCGCTGTGGCTGCGCGACGACCAACGGGCCGCGCAAGCGATTGCGCAAGGCGATGCGAAAAAAGCCATCGAGTACGCCCACGATCCGGCCTGGCAAGGCACCGCCTACTACCAATCCGGCGATTACACGCGCGCGACGGAAGCCTTTACGGGCGTCGATAGCGCCGACGGACGCTACAACTTGGGCAATGCCTTGGCACAGCAAGGCAAGTACCAGGAAGCCTTGGCGGCCTATCAAGACGCGCTCAAGCGCGATCCGAAACATGAGGACGCCCTGTTCAACAAACGGATCATCGAGCAGTTGCTAAACAACCAAAGCGCGGACTCGCAACAATCTTCCCAGGGCGACGCCGATCAAAGCGCCGGGCAAAATCAGGGGCAGACTCAAAACCAGTCGAGCGCCGGCAGCGACGACGCAAAAGGAACCCAGAGCGACGAAGCCAGCGGTGGCGCCGCATCCGACAACCCGTCGGCCGACAACGAGTCCGCCGGGACCCGTCAACGCAGCGACGCGCCGCAAACCCACAGCGCGCAGTCCAAGAACCAAAGCGGGCAAAGCGCCGATCAGCAGACCGATCAGGCGGACAGTGCGAACAAGGACAAGGAGCAGGCATCCGTCACGCAGGAACAAGACAAAGGTCAATCCACGAACCGTGACGAACAGCGCGGCGCCGGCAAGGGCCAGCAGACCGGCAGCGCCACCGATCAACCGCAAGTGAATGCCCTAGCCACCGAGCAAGCCGAAGCCCAGCAAGCGGCGGAACAGTGGCTGCGCCAGATTCCGGACGATCCCGGCGGCTTGCTGCGGCGCAAATTCGCTCGCGAACACCAACGCATCAACGCGCCGCGAGGCGCTCGGGACAAGGACGCCAAATGGTAATAGAACGGATCCGTGCGTTTCTCCTGGTCTGCTTGGCATGCCTGGGCTTGATGTCCCACGCCTTCGCTGCGGTCACCGCCCAGGTCGACCGCGCGCGCATCGGCGCGGATGAATCCTTCACGCTCATCATTGACACGCCGACCGGCGCGGCCGAGCCGGACCTCGCGCCGCTGGATGCCGACTTCGATGTGCTGGGAACCACCCAGTCGAGCCAGATCCAGATCATCAACGGCCGCACCAGCAGTTCGCGCAAATGGTTGATCAAGCTCGCCCCCAAACGCGAAGGCAAATTGACCATTCCGTCTCTCGCGCTCGGCAAGGAAGCCACCCAGCCCATTGAGATTCTCGTGAGCAAGCCCAACGCGAAATCCGCGGCGCAGAAAGATGTGTTTCTCGAAGCAGATGTGGACGTCGGCGAACCCTATGTTCAGCAGCAGGTGATCCTGACCGTGCGACTGCTGCACCGGGTGCCGCTGCGGGAGGGCGCTTTATCCAAACCGCAAATCAAGGACGCCGTGATGGACCGGCTGGGCGATGACACCGCCTATGAGACTCAACGCGGCGCCGAGCGCTATCGGGTGATCGAACGGCGCTACGCCATTTTCCCGCAAAAGAGCGGCGACATCGCCGTCGAGGGGCTGCACTTCGACGGCAAAGTACCCGATCCGCGCGCGCAAGAGCGCAGCGGCGGCCTGTTCGGACGCGGGCTGTTCGACGATCCGTTCGATCTGCTGCAGCCCACCACGACGGTGCGTGTTCGCGCGCCGTCCATCGCGCTCAAGGTCAAGACCATTCCGCCGAACGCACAACGCTCACCTTGGCTGCCGGCCCGCAGCGTATCGTTGTCTGAGTCGTGGTCAGAGAATCCGCCCAAGTTCGCCGTCGGTCAGCCCATTACCCGCACCCTTACCCTGCAAGCACAGGGCTTGGGTGTAGCCCAATTGCCGCCGTTGGATCCGCCGCAATTGAAGTTCGCCAATCTCTACCCCGATCACAGCGGCAAACAGGCCCGCGCCGACAGCGGCGGCGTGGTCAGCGAGGCTGAGCAAAAGCTGGCCATCATTCCCACTCAAGCCGGCGAATTCGAGTTGCCGGAAATTCGCATCCCGTGGTGGAACGTGGAGAAGAACCGCCAGGAGTTCGCCGTCGTGCCGAGCCGCAAGATCACCGTCGCGGCGGCGCCCGCCGGCACCGCGGCGCCCGCGCCGCAAACGGATGCGGAACCGGCTGAGCATGGTATGGAAATGGAGCCGGTGGATTTTTCGGCCAAGCCCGCCGCAACCGATGTCGACCCCACGTGGCGGTGGATCGGCATCGCCGCGCTGGTCGCCTGGCTGCTGACGCTCGCGCTGTGGATTGTCGATCGTCGTCGACGTTCCGCGTCGCAACAAAGACAATCCGGCGGTGACGCCGCCTCGCACAACCGGGGCGCTGGCAAAGATGCGCTCAAGAAAGCGTATGCCGCCAATGACCCGATCGCCGCGCGCGCGGCCTTGCTGTCCTGGGCGCGCCAGCATTGGCCGGAACGACAGTTCAACAACCTCGGCGACGTGGCGGCTATGTCATCCGACACAGCGGCAAAGCGAGCCATTGCCATGCTGGACCGGGCGCTCTACGCCGACAAACCGGCAGCCTGGAACCAGGCGGACTTTTTGGCTAGAGTTGAGGCTATCTTTGCGAAAAAGCGCGGCGGAGGGCCGGCCGAACTCGCTCTGCCGCCGCTGTATCCGCCGGAGTCCAGCGCGGCATGATGGTACAGGTGACTTCTCGATCGCGCTGTGGGAGAGGATCATTGCGCGATCTAAACGACGAAAAATCGCGGTAGGAAACCGCTCCCACGAGGCGAACAGCTTCGTCGTGTAGGAGCGCATCATTTCACGATTTAAACGAAGAATCGCGGCTGCAGCCGCTCCTACATTGCGGTTCGTGACAGCAGGGTCAAAAGAATGAGCGACGACAGCAAAAAAGTCCCAACTAAGTCCACCCGCCAGGACGTGTCAAACTTTCTCGAAAAATTGCAGTCGGCACCCGTCGCGAAGAGTGCGGCATCGCAAGCGCGCCTGATCTTCGCCATGGACGCCACCGCCAGCCGCGCGCCAACCTGGGACAAAGCCAGCCGCATTCAAGCGGAGATGTTTTTGGAAACGGCCAAGATCGGCAAACTCAACATTCAGCTGTGCTACTACGGCGGCTTTTACGAATTTCACGCCACGCCCTGGTTCGATCACGCCGAGCCCCTGATACGTGAAATGACCAAGGTCATGTGTCAAAGCGGCAATACCCAAATCGAACGGGTGCTGCGCCACGCCATCGACGAGACGCGCCGCGACAAGGTGCGCGCTTTGGTATTGGTCGGCGATTGCGTGGAAGAGGATCCCCTCAAGCTCGAACACTTCGCGGGACAGCTTGCCCTGCTCGGTGTGCCCGTGTTCTTGTTTCAAGAAGGCCACGACCCCGTTGCCGAAGCTACCTTCCGCGCCATCGCCCGCATCACCTCCGGCGCCTACAGCCGTTTCGACAGCCAAAGCGCGCCGCAACTGCGCGAACTGCTGCTCGCTGTCGCAATGTACGCCGTCGGCGGCAAGAGCGCGTTGCAGGACTTTTCCAAGGAGCAGCACCAATTGGCGGATTCGCTGGTCAAGCAGCTGCCATCGAAATAGCGCCTGACCGCGCGAAAGGACGAGACCGACATGCCCGTCTGCGTTGTGATACCCAAGGTGTTGTCCCTCGATGAGTGCGAAACCGTCATCGAACTCGGCCGCGCGCTGCCCAAGTATTCGGGCGAACAATCCGTTGAAGCCCGCTACGGCGCGCCGGCCGAAACGCGACGCTGCCGGCTCGGCTGGTTTCCGCCCGACGCGCCGGAGTGCGCGTTCGTCTACCGCAAACTCGACGCCGCGGTTCTTAAGGCGAACGACGCCAATTGGCAATTCAAGCTTGACGGCGAGCGGGAGCACGCGCAGTTCACCGAATACAACGAACAAGACCGCTTCGAATGGCACATGGACGCCGGCGATTCGACGCGCAAGCTAACCTGCGTCATTCACCTCAACCCGCGGCAAGAGTACGAAGGAGGCGAATTGCAGTTGTTCTATGATCGCGAACCCCGGGCGCTGCCCCCGACACCCGGCGACCTGATTATCTTTCCTTCCTACGTCATGCACCGGGTTTCGCCCATCACTTTCGGCACCCGCTATACCCTTGTGCAGTGGTATTCGGGCGTCGCGCCCTTTCGGTAGCGGGTCAAAACCTAAACACGATCCCGGCGCTGGTTGCATACTGCAGAAACCCGTCGGAAACGACACTTACATTGCAGTTGCCATCCGCACAGAACAGCGACCCGCCGCCGTTCAACATCGTCACAAAACCCCGCAGATCGAAGCGCAGCGCCAGCCGCTCGCCCATCGGCACGCGCACCCCTCCGCCCAGCGACAACGAGAACCGGGTTTCACTGTCCAGTCCTGCATCGCTGGGCCTCATATGCGTCAAGCCCAGACTCCCGGACACGTACGGTTCGACCCGATCCGGATTCACCAATGCGATACCACCAACATGCAGGTAGTACACGTCCAAGTCGAACAACTCGTTCCCGCTGAACTGCCCCGACGCTTGCAGCGACGTCGCCTGGCGGGAAATGACATATTCGAATTCCGTGTCCAATTGGTGGGGCAGATTCAGCAAAACGGTAAAACTAGGCGTCTCATCCAGTTCCACTTCATCTCCGGTAGCCTCATCCTCGAACTCGCCGCCGAACTGATAGCCGCCCATCACCGTAAATGAACGGTCGTGCGCCTGCCCCGCTCCCGCGGCCAGGAGCACAACTAAACCCAGCAGCCACCCTCGCCGAAAACCCACAAACGAGAACCCCATACTGTTGCCTGCCTTTCCACCCGTCAGCCCAAAACAAGCTAAAATAAGCCCGTCTTGCAAAAAGTGACCGGATCCGATGAAGTTAGTCATTGTACTCGCTGTATTGATCATCGCGGCGATCGTGTACCGCTGGTATAAGCGCACACCGCCACAGCAAACCAAGCAAGCCATCAAGAAAGCGGCGCTCTATGGCGGCGGCGCGGCGTTGATCCTGTTGGTCGTCACAGGACGGCTGCATTGGCTGTTCGCGCTGCTCGGCGGTCTGGCGCCCTTCGCCCAGAGAGCGCTGGCTTTGCTGCGCTCATATCAATCACTACGATCAGTGTTTTCACAGATCCCCGGGGTGGGCGGCGCGCGCGCCGGTGGCAGCCAATCGTCCAAGATCGAAACCGCCTATGTGCGCATGGCACTCGATCATGCCAGCGGTCAGCTGACAGGCACGGTGCTTGGCGGACGCCACCGGGGCCAACGCTTGGAGGAGCTGGATCTGGAAGCCGTGCTTGAAGTGCTCGCCGAGTGCCGCATCGAGGATGAAGAAAGCGTGGCGCTGCTGGAAGCCTACCTCGACCGCCGTTTCGGCGGAGACTGGCGTTCCCATGCTCAACAGTCCCGGAGCGGAGTCGGCAAGGCGCCGCCGTCGGGCATGACGATCGATGAGGCATACGCCGTTTTGGGCGTGGCGAAAGACGCCACACCCGATCAGATTCGCGACGCCCACCGCCGTCTGATGCAAAAGCTTCACCCCGATCGCGGCGGCTCCACCTATCTCGCCGCCAAGATCAATCAAGCAAAGGACCTCCTTCTAAAAGATGCCGCCTAACGACCACAACGACCGCGACCGAATTTACGCCCAGGCGCGGGACTACGTCAGCGAATTCGAGTTCGACGAATCCGTAGCGCGGGTGTTCGACGACATGATTTCCCGTTCCGTGCCCGGCTACCGCACCGTCATTGCCATGCTGGGCGTGATCGCGCAGCGCTACAGCCGACCCGGCAGCACTATTTATGATCTTGGCTGCTCCTTGGGCGCGGCCACATCGGCCATGCGCCGCCACCTGCCTTTCGACGACTGCGCAATCGTTGCCGTGGACAACTCCCCCGCCATGATCGCCAAGGCGCGGGACAACCTGCGGACACAACATAGTCCGGTCCACGTTAGCTTTCGCTGCGAAGACATCATGACCACGGAGATCACCCATGCTTCCATCGTCGTCATGAACTTCACGCTTCAGTTCATCGAACCGAAAGATCGCTTCGAGATGATCAAAAAGATCTTTGACGGTTTGCTGCCTGGCGGCGTCTTGGTGCTGTCGGAAAAGATATTCTTCGAAGATGCAGTGCGTCAGAATCGCATGACCGAACTTCATCATGCCTTCAAACGCGCCAACGGCTATTCCGATTTGGAAATCGCCCAGAAGCGTTCGGCGCTGGAGAATGTGCTTATTCCCGATGACATCAGCACCCACCAGGCCCGCTTGGAATTGGCGGGTTTTCGCACGGTCGACGTCTGGTTTCAGTGTTTTAACTTTGTTTCGCTGTTGGCACAGAAATGATCGACTGTGGGTCGGCGGTGCAGCGACTAGCCGGAACCCCGTTGTCGCCGTGGACCGCGCCGATTGCCGCGACGCTGAAGGAAAAGCTTTATACTCCCCATGGCGATCTGGCACGCTGGTTAAGCGTTCTCGACCACCTTCCGGCGCGCACGGCAAAGCACTTCGATCTTGCGTCGGACACCGTGACCGTCGGCGACGCCGGCGAGATCGCCGATGAACAACGCCAGGCGCTAAAGTCCGCCCTCATGACGCTTCACCCCTGGCGCAAAGGACCGTTCAGCATTTTTGGCGTGCACATCGACAAGATCGG
>JAKACW010000039.1 GCA_021821045.1 Pseudomonadota bacterium | reverse complement strand
AACCCGCCGTCAACAGGCCGGATATAAGCGCGCAGTCGCAACCCCGTCGTCAATCACAAGAGGGCTATCTTGCAAAACAGGACGGGTCCATATAAGCGGCTTTGGCCGCGAAGGCGGGCCAACCGATCGGCGGAGTCGCGGCTTTTTCGCGGCTTAAGCCGCTCCTACAAAAACAAGATAAGTTCCGAACAGAATGAAGCACTACACTAGCGGCGAACCACGGTGTAGACCACCGTATCCTGGGCAATCCAATCCACGGGAAGTTTGAGAACTGCGGCGAAGAACTCGGCGTAGTCGAATTCCTTGCCGGACGGAAAGAGAACACTCCACGTCAATGACTGGGTGAGTGCATCGACCGGAAAGCCCAGCGCGATGAATGCTTCGGTATCCTGTTCGTGCCCGGCGTAATTGCGCAGCACCACATCCCACGGTTCGGCGCCATCACCGTGCAGGGTCAACACCGCGCCGGACTTGAGCAGGTTGGGCTGGTTCGGGCCATACGGATGGAGCGGTAAAATCCTGCCGGTTGACGTGTAGTTGACTACCAGCAGGTACATATCTTCCTTGGCGGCGATTTGCAGGCGCGCCGATTCGCCATCCCGATAAGTCGTCTTGTCGAGCGAAGCGTCGATGGCGTAGTCGCGGAAGAACGTCTTGGGGCGCACGTCCACTTTGGCCTCAAGCGTCATGTCCACGATGGGGTAACCCAGTTCGCCGGCGTTGGCCTCCGACCACCCGCCCCGCCACGCGACGTTGCTCTCGGATACCAGGAAGCCGTGGGCAAACGTCTTGACCAATTCACCAACCATCAGCTGATCCCGCAGGAGCGCAACGCTGGACACGGACACGCCAGCGGCCCGCTCCACCGCGAGAGTCCGCGCTTGACTCAGCGCGGCATGGCGCGCCTGATCGAGGGTTGTTTCCCCGGCCACAACCGCGCGACCCGATACAGTGACTGTGCGTATTTCCGCACCGACCCGCGACGAGGTTGCGAGGATCACACCCAACAACAACAGCACAATGCCGAAGCGAACCATCAGAACACCACCGACACGGCGGCGTTACTGCCTCGCCTCAGCGCGTCGATGTCTTGCTCGCTTAACAGCAAGGTCCCGGCTCCAGCGGCAGCCCGGGCCCGCAGCGCCGCGGCACTGTCTGCCAAACTGGAATACTCGGCGGCAGGCAGGTACATCACGTCATCGATCGCAATCTCTCCAGCCGGCCCCGCCGTCAACGCCACCTTCAACGCCGGCTCATAACCAACACCGCGGGCATCGATGACAATCCGCGATGCTGCCGTCGATCCGAGCGCTTGCAGGTCGGAGCGCGGCGCATCCGCCGGGCGAAGATACTTACCCGCCAATGCGCCCAGTCCTTTCTTTCCGGCCAGCGGCACGCGCAAGGTCACGGTTGCCTTCGGCACATTGCCCGCCCATTCGACCTTCTTGGCGATCACGCGGGCGTCCCGCACGAATCCGTCCGTCTCCACTTTGAGGTCGCTGGTCTTGAGCAATAACTCCGAATAGGACGTCCCGCCCGACACGCGAACCCCGCCGATGATTTCCGCCAACTCCGCATACGCCAGATGCCGCGCGGTGGTTTCGGCGACCATCTCGGCTTGCACTCGATTGGTCATCTTACTCATGTCGACGGTGCCGGTCGCAGTCGCCTCGATAAAGCCGCCGTACCAGTCGACACCGTTCTGGCTGACTGGCGCCGTCAGCCAACGCGCTTTTAACATCCCGTAATCGATGGGTGGCGGCGTGACTTCGGCTACGTGCTCGTTGTTGGAAAGAGGATCAATGTGCGGCGTATCGTTGCCCGCCATCCATCCCCCGACATACACCGCCAACGCACCGACACCGGCGGCGACGAGTCCGCTCCACGCCATCGTCATCGGCCTTTGTTTTCTAGCTTGCGCAATCGCGCCAATACCCGTCACTGTTGCATTCGGCTTTGACTCCTCCGACACCGCCGCGGCCCGCGCAAGTTCATTCGCCGCGCGGTGGGATCGAAGCCGCATGACATGCTTCATGCAGGCGCCGCAGGACTTGAGGTGAGCGTCCACGCTGTCGCGCTCCGCGGGATCCATCGCTCCAAAAACATACTCGCTCACCTGAGCATCACTAAGATGCTCAGGCGCAACTGCTTCGACTGACTCGTCGTTGACTTGCTTCAAGAAGCCAGCCAGTTTGTTCAGGTCAGCCATGCGGTCGCGACAACCGGCGCAATCGAGAAGATGGCGCCGAACGGTTTGCGCGTCCACGCCAGGCTCACTGATCAACAAGCCCAGGAGTTGGTCGCGGGTGAGGTGGGAACGGGTGATCATTCCGACTTCTCCTCGACCGTCAGCGCGATTTTCTGCACCTTCGCTAGGGTCTTGCGTAGGAAGTAATACACGGATTGCACGTTCATCTGATTTGGATCGCAATCTTCCCCAAGCTGAATATTTTGCACTTGCAGCGCCGTGAGCACGGCTTTGGCGCTCAAACCGTCGACCACCATGGCATCGACGATAAACTGTTCTTGCCAGGTCAGGCTGCCGTACGCCTCCATGACATGCTGACGCCAGAGATGTTCGTCCGGTTCGATCTCCTCACTGGCCAATTCCGCTTGCTCGGATTCATCATGCTCTGTCCACCGGGTCAGCGATTCAGTCTGGGGAACAACAGGTACCCCGGCATGGTTGCGCCGTTGCAGTTCGCGATTGATCTGACCGACAAGCCGCGCGATCTCCGCTTCCGGACGGCCGACACGCTGAGCGATGTTCGGCGCGGCGTCTCCATCACACATGAACCAAAACACTTTATGCGCGTCCTTATCGAGGGCTTTGACGTAAGCCGGCACTCTTATACGACGCCCAAACCGCCAATCTTTGAAACGCTCCCAGAACGGCCGCGACCCCATGACTTTGCGCCAATAGGCTTCAAGCGAGGAAATACCCTTCGCCTCGAGCGCCACGATGCGATGCTCGCCAGCCAACTGCTCCAACATCCACAGATAAGTGGCATTGCCCGCGTCGCACAACGGCGCCGTGGACTCGCCGCGCCCCCACTTCGGATCGACGGTGCAACGGTGAATACGGCGATTATTGAAGCAGAATTTTTTGCAGAACGTGGCCACCTTGGCTTGCACCAAACCATTGGCCAGGCGGTTCACCTCAACGCGGGACGCCGCCGCTGATCCAGCGCGCTCTGACGCAGTCTCGTCGGCGAGCAAGTGCGGCGCACTTTGGGGCAACGCATTCGAGGATGACTCCATTGCGACCTTCGCTCGCCCCTCAATCGCCGAAGCGCGCCATGTTCAATGGCTGGCGCTCGATCAGCAGCGGAACTTGCTCGAGCCCATACTTGCGGCGCGCTTGATGTGAGACCTCTGTGGCGAGAAATGCGCCCAACTCTGTCGACGTCACGACCTTGTCGCTGTCTTCGTCCGCCGCCCCGGAGAGTCCTTTGAGAAAGTAATAGGTGAACAACCCGTGGCGCTTCTCGTGAAACCAAGCGCTCACTTGCTGGCCCCGCGCACTAGTGAAGATGTTGGCGTTGGAGATGGCCGGACCGTCGGTCTTGACGCGAACCGCCGCCGGGCTGACGTTCGACAACAAGAATCCGCCGTCGGTGTTACCCGAGAAACACGTATCCAACACGATGGTCACGGCGCGGGCCGGCAGCTTGGCCACGTTGCGGTAAAACAAATCCAACGAATAGCCGCTCATGGCGATATAGGCCGGATCAGCGTCCACGGGGACGAAATAAGCGCCCTGATTATTCAAGTCCGGCGCGCCGTGGCCGGAGTAATAGACGAACACGTCGGAAACACCGGGCTTGAGATAGCTGTTGAGTTTGCCGGCATACACATCGTGGGTGCCAAAAATCTCGCTGAACGATGCCGCGGTGGCATCTTCGACATAAAGAATATTCTGCTCGTCCACGCCCATGGCATGCACCAAATATTCCTTGATCGCCCGCGCATCGTTGTGAGCGTACTTCACGGCCGGCAGTCCGGCTTTGGCGTAGTTGCGGTTGCCAATCACCACCGCGACAGCATTGGGATTGCGCTCGGCGCGCCGTGGCAGCAGAAAATCGGCGGTCGGAATCGGCTCATCGACGGACCCAGTGTTGAGCGAGCGCTTGGCGTACAAGCCGACTTTATCGCGGGGGATGTGGGCATACACGCTGAGATCCTTTTCCGCATGGCGCGTGTCGCTGACGTCCACCACGCGCAAGGTCGCCGGAATCTTCTGGTCCTCTTCGAAACGCCGATTGGTAAGAAACGAGAACTCCACCTTCCGCGCTTGACCGGGAAACAGCTCGCCGAGCACCAGGGGTTCGTTGTTCTCCGGTCCCAGGAACACGTTGTTGCCCACATCGAGGCGCGCGATCAACGAATTGGTCACGCCTTTGCCGATGTTGCTGACCATGGCGGTGACCCACACTGTTTCCATCGGCTCGATTTGTCCATCGCCGGTGAGATCGGTGACTTGAATATCTGAAATCGCCAGTTGCGCCGGTTCATGGGGCCGCGTGCGCAGCGCGACCGTCAGTCGATTACTCGGGTGACCGTCACGCTCGCGGGCAGTGATGTGAATCTGGCGACTGACGTTCTTGATGTCACGGGCCGCCGCGACTTGGATGTTCGCGACGGACGACTCGCTTGGTGCGATGTTGCCGATATCCAAACGGCGCGGAAACTCCAGTCCATTGCGCTCATCGGCTTCGATGTCCAGAAATACATCGAGCGCCTGGGACACTCCGGTGTTCTCCACGGTCACGACGAGGGCCCCGCGCTCACCGCCGTCGAGCACATCGTCGCGGGTCGGCTCATTGAGAGTCATCCAGGTAACCCGCAACTCCGGCGGGGACTGGCGGCGCACCTCCTCAATGCGCAGCCGGGTGATCTCCTGCAAACGGCGATTGGGAAAGTACTCCGCTTCGTGCACCGATTCGGCCGTCACCTTGCGGGCGAATCGGCCCTCGCCCACGGTCCGCTCGACCGTCTCGGTTCCGATGACAAGCACACCATCCTGGGCCGACTCGGCGATAGCCTTTGTGTAGAGATCGGTTGCCTGGTCAAATTGCTTCCCGGCAAACGCGGCCTCGCCCTGGCGGAAAAACTCCAACGCCGCCTCGCTGCCCGCCTGCGCCAACAGGGGAAAGAGTGCGCACACAATCAGCCCGCATTTCGTGAATCGTGTCATTTGCCAGCGCCCCTCAGAACTGAATTGAATAGGATACGGACCACGCGGTGTTTTCTTGTTGCGCGGCGCCGCCGCCGTCGCGGCGTTCCACCGCGGCGTCCACGGCGTGCCGTCCGCCAAAACCGTAACCGACGCCGACCGCGAGCACCTTGACGTCGTCCCCGGCGTCATCCGCTTGCATCTGTTTCAGCCCCAGCCGCAGCGCCAGCGTACGACCGATCTGGGGCGCCGACATCATTTCGCCGCTCACGCCCCATCCCGAGTAATCCGACAGCGGCGCATCGCTGCTGGCGGCACCCGACCAATCGCGCATCTCATACACCACGTTCCCCCTCAGGTGAGCCCAGCTCAAGGGCTGTTTCACGCTAACTCCGATGGACAACGTCTCAGGGCGATCCGGCAGAAAATTCTCCAACACCGTGCCGACACCCGAGGACGGCAGACTGTCGTAGCTCAAATCAGCCCCCGATCGCCACATCGCGGACGCAGTGACCGCACGCTCTTCTGTCTTGATGATGTCAAACAGCGCGCCGACGCTGCCGCCAAAACCGTTCGGTCCGTTGTCCACGCATGGCGAAAAATCCAAACAGCTAATTTCGGTCCAAAGCACATCGAGCGACGCACCCACTGTGAATCGGTGGGACACACTGCGATTGAGCGCCGCGGAGATCTGGTGGTAGACGCTTTCCACCCGACCATAGGGTGTGCTGTCCAACAAGCTGCGCGGCGCATCGACGTAAACCGCCGCGTCGTAGAGACGCAAATAAGCCAACCCGAATCCCGTCGCTTGCTTGTCGTCCGGATCAATGCCGGCGCGATAGGCGCCAACGAATCGCAGACTCGTTTCCCCCTTATCAAATCCAGACACCGCCCCGCCGGCCATCGGAATCTCGAGGGCGGCCGCATCGGTGAGTTCGGCGGACACTTCCTGCCGCACGCCATGACCGTGCTTCGGCCCGGCCGGGTTGTACCAAATCGCCGTGCTGTCGTCGGCCTGCGGCGCGAACACCCCCGCCATACCCATGGCGCGCGTGCCGGGTGAAGGCTCGATGGCTTCGAAAGCGAATACCTGTTTGACCAACAGCAGAGTGATCAACACCCCAAAGGCCAACTGGGCGCAACGAAGCGCGAAATGGCTCACCACGATACTGCCCTCATTCTTGTTCATCAGGAAATTTCACTCGAGTGAATTCGGTCAACCACGCTTTGCCATCACCAAGCTGACCCAGATTGTTGACACCCCAACAGTGGACTTGGCCTCCGCTGCGCAGGCCGCAGGAAAATCCATCACCGGGCTGGACGGCAATCCAATCCGTTAAGATCCCGATGCGCTTCGGTTCAGCGGACCCGCCAGCCCAAGCGGGCGTAACCATATATGAGGAATCGTAACTACCGGAGCCCCAGCACCATAAGCTGCCGTCGACTTGGATAGCGCAATTGCTTGTCGGACCGGACTCCACCGTGCGCCACGCGCTACCGGGCGCAACAAGGTCAATGGGCTCGGCTGGAAGAGACTGTCTCATCGAACCCCAACACCTCAAGGCCGCGTCAACACCAATTGCGCAAGTGTGATAGTCGCCGGCGGCGACATCTTGCATCTGGACTGCTGGGATCGGCTCAATAAAGTCCGCGCTGTGGAAAAAAACATTTGGGTCGTGTGCGTCGCCCCGAAAGAAACCCAACTGACCCGCCGAATTGCTGCCCCGGCACAACAGTCTGGCGTCGTCACTAATTGCACATACGTGGTCGTATCCCATGGCAACGTCACGCCACTGTCCCGGCTCGACGGCGGCAGCGAGATTCGGATCTTGTACGACCGTTCCGTTGCCCATGAGATCACTCCAGATATCAATGGTCAGACGGGTTCCCTGGCTGAAGCCCGCGGCACAACCCAACCGACGGCCCGCATCGATGCCGCATACGCCGCTGGGGCCAAACAGGTTGCCACTCGAAGCCATTGCTGCAACGCTGATCCGCGCTCCTCGCATGCTAAGACTGGCATAGCTCGGCTCTCGACCGAGACTGCCGCCCAAGCACCACATTTCGTCATCGGCGGTCAAGGCGCAAATACCTTCGCTCACACCAAAGATCTTGGTGAAGCGACCGGCTGCGCCGACCAGAGTGGGAACTTGAAACTGGGTACCGGTGCTCGCGCCCCGAGAAAAATCGCCCCAGCACCACAGCGTACCATCAAGACGCAACGCACAACTCATGGTAGCGCGAGACGCCAACGCCTGCGCCTCATCCAACACCAGCGGCGGTTCCGCAGCGGATGGTTCGCCGCCCACCCCCAATTGCCCTGACTGTCTGCGGCCCAAACACCACAAACTTCCATCCCGTTTGGACGCGCAGGTGTGTTGCTCGCCGGCGTACACGGCGACCCAATCGCCATCCGCACCGACTTGGCGCGGGGAAAGTGTGGTGTCCGTCGTGATGACGTCTCCGGCGTCGGATGTGGCCAAAGCTTGCGTGTCGGCCACGAGACTGCGAGCCGTGACACTTGTTCCGGTCCGCGCCGGCACCCACGCAACTGTCGTGTGGCACGCCTCACATGCGTCGGTCGTGGCGATGTGACGCGAGGGCTTTCCAGGGGCCATTGTGCCGTTGTGGCACGAGGCGCAAGCGCCGAGTACTTGTGCGTGGTCAACTGGGGAAGCTGGAAGCGGCTGGGGAACAGTGTGAGCGTGCAGTGGGGGTGGCCCAAGCGCCACATCGCTCACCGGTACGGTTCGAATAAGCTCCAGGTCTTCCGCCGCCGTCAAGCGGGGTGCGCCACCCCATTGGCCGAAACTATTGTTACCCCAGCACCACAGCGTGCCATCGGTTTTGACGCCGCAGGTCCAGTCATTGGCCGCCTTAACGTCGCGCCATTGTGAGCCGCCGCCGACTCGACTGGGCTGCGCAATCGCACCATCGGTGAGGTCAACCCCAATCTGGCCGGACCCATTGCCGCCCCAGCACCACAACTGGTCGTCCATGTCGATGGCGCACGTATGGATCATGCCGGTAGAGAGCGCTTTCACCTTGCCGGCAAGCGGAATCGACACAGGTCGCTCGACCGACTCCATCGTGCCCGTGCCAAGCTGACCGGAATCGTTGTTACCCCAACACCACACGCTGGAGTCAAGCTTGCGGGCGCAGAAGTGACTGCCGCCCACGTCCACGTCGGCCCAATCACTGGCAAATCCCAACCGGGTGAGCTGGCCGCTGTTGACCCCGTTGAGGTTCCCCCAGCACCACAGCGAACCATCGCCACGCACCGCGCAGTTGGCGTCATTACCGGTGGCCAGGGCTACCCAGCGCTCTTCGGGCAGAGGTGAACGGGACCCATTTGGCCGTTCCGCAACCACAGTCAATCCGACAGAGTTACTGCCCCAACACATGATGGATTCATCCGCAGTGACGCCGCAGGTGTTGCTGCCTCCGGCGCTGACTGTTTTCCATGTGGCAATCCCACCCACCTGCACCGGCTCCAGCATACGCCCACCCGACGCGCCGTCCACTTGGCCGCTAGAATTGGACCCCCAACACCACATCTGCGCCTTCGCATCGATGACGCAACCGTGATTGCCGCCGATACTGACGGAGCGAAACGGTCCGGGAGTGGCCGTCACAATCGCCGACGGGGCGCTTTCCCCGCTTTGATTAATCGCGGTGACCACAAAGGAGTACTCGACACCGTTATCGAGGCCGTCGACCGTGAAGTTGGGCAATGCGGCGTTGTTCGAGCCTTCCAACCCAGGCGCCGACGCGATGTCACCCTCCACCGGCTGACTTCCGCGTAGTCTGTAGACTCGGTATGTCTCCGCGCCAGCGGGGGCATCCCATTGCAGAGCGACCGATCCGTTGCCCGTGGCAATCAAAATGTTCTGTGGCGCGGCGGGCGGCGGTTGGGGCGTGACGGAATGGACTTGTTGAACGTTACTCTCGCCACCCGAGCCGACCGATGTCACCCACAGGTAGTAGGTTGTGCCGTTGCTCAATCCCTCGACAGCCGCAGGCGACGTGACCATTCGTCGCGATTGCGCCGGCGGCGTCGAACCTTGCTGCGGTTCGGAGACGTAAAGATAATACGCACCGGCGCCTTCTACCGGCTGCCACTCCAAGCGCACCGAGCGGTCGCCCGGCGTAACGGCGATCTCCGGCGCGAAGGGCGGATCACCCAGTTCACCTCCCGCCTGACAGCCGGCAATGAGCAAAGCGATCCATGCCAGCGACGCGCGACAAAACGCGCGCGCCTGCGTCATAGCGCCAATAGGAAAATCCGGTTTCACCTACCCCTACCCTCAGTTCAGTAACGTCGATCGATGCTTACGCCGATAACTGACGCCAACAGCAAGACGTTTTTTACTGGTCGTTTTAATTTTTGAGCACCCCTCGCCGGTGTAGTGTCTAGCCCACGAAGCGTCGCGCACTATACGAAAGAACACTCAGTATGCTGCTCGCGCCTCGATCTAGATTATTCCCCCGCGAAGTCCACCCGTACCCACTCCGTTGACCACGCTTTGCCGTCGCCGACTTGGCCCAGGTTGTTGACACCCCAGCAGTGCAACTGGCCGCCGGCGCGCAGGCCGCAACCAAAACCCTGACCGAGGGCGACGTCGATCCAGTCAGTCGCGGTGCCCACTTGTTGGGGACGGTCAACCCTTGCGAACCGTCCTGAAGCCATCTCAGGATGGGCGAGACCGACCGCGTGATTTCCCCAGCACCACAGGCTGCCATCCTCTTTTACTGCACAGGTCGCTTGGTTTGCAGCGCGAACCAAGCGCCACGGGCCATCATCGACCCGATGTGGCTGCACGCTGTAATCTGGATCGGGACCGACGCCTAACTGCCCCCGGTCGCCGGAACCCCAACACCACAGATCGTCAGCGACATCGATGGCGCAAGCATGCCAGTAGCCAGTGGCAACGGCCTTCCAGTCATTGTCCGGGAACAACGGGATCAGCTGGATCGGCTCCAGCAGCGAGAAACCCGTTCCTCCCGTACCCACAACACCCCCGTTATCGACACCGAAACACTCCAAACTGCCCGCTGCAGAAACGGCACAGGCGAAGCTGGAACCCGCTGCGATGCTTGACCACGTAACACCCTTTCCGAGCGGCGCCAAGGCTTGGCTGAGCTCGGAAATCGAATAGATGCCGAACCCGCAGTACAAATTAGCGCCTGATCCCAACGCGCATATAGCGCTCTGACCGAGAGCAAGTTCCTTCAAATCGAAGGAAAAATCGCTGCGCCAGCGCTCGGACGGATTGGCCAAACGAAAGCACCATAATTCTCCTCCCCGCGCGCGGCCACACACGTCGTCGTATGTTGGATTGGCGGACAGGGTTTCAAACTCGGGCAGTGCGCCGATCGGCGCTGGCGCCCGTTCCGTTGTAAATACCCGTGCGCTTTCGCGCCCCCGCGCCAGCGCAACTTCGCCCCAGCACCAAGTGGTTCCGCCGGTCCGCACCGCGCAGGCACCACTTGCTGCAGCGGCGAAATCAATGACATCGACCAGGACCACCGACGGCTCCGACTCGCTGGGAGCGGCCCCGTCACCAAGTTGCGCGTAGTTGTTGCGCCCCACGCACCAGACCGCCCCGTTGGCTTTCATGGCGCAAGTGAACTGCAGCCCGGCGTACACTTGCCGCCAGTCGGTGTCTTGGCCGACTTGAGTTGGTTCGAGATAATCAGCCCGCTGCTCCAGTCCGAGCGCCCCGAACTCGTTGCTTCCCCAACACCACAGAGTGCCGTCGACTTGGACGCCACAGGTGTGATGCCCACCGGCGGCGACCGTTGACCATGGCTTTGCACCGACAAGCCGCTGCGGACTCTTGCCGTCTTCCGTCTGTCCGTTGCCGAGCTGGCCGTAGCGATTGAAACCCCAGCACCATAGCACTCCGTCGACATCGATGCCGCAAACGTGGGAGTAACCAGTGCCATTCGTAAATCCATCCGGCTCGCCACTCTTGCCGACGCTGATTTGGACAAATCGCGATTCCGGCGCCACAGCGATCGGGACATTGGAAGCAACCGTCATGGAAGTGCCGAGTTGACCGACACTATTTTCGCCCCAGCACCACAGTGACAAATCCTGCTTGCGGGCGCACCAGTTCTGATCATTGACAAAGACGTCCAACCACTCGGAGCTCAGGCCAATGCGTTTCAGCGCGGCGTTGCTCGAATTGCCGCTGTGAGACGATTCGAACGACCAACACCACAGCACACCGTCGCTCTGCACGCCGCAACCATTGTCGGCCCCCATGGCAATGCTGCGCCAATAGCTGGCAACCGACGTTGTCCGTGTCCGCGGCGGCGCGTCGGCAACCATCTGCAGGCCGCCCGATCCGCCCCAGCAAATCAACGCCTCATCAAGCGAGACGCCACAGGTGTAGCGCTCGCCCGCCGCCACTAATCTCCAACCGTCCACGCCGGTCACCTCAAGAGGCGTTGGAGATAGCAGGGCAGCGTTCTGACCCAACTGGGCATCAGCGTTATCGCCCCAACACCAAGCCCGGTACTCACTATCGATAGCACATGCGTGATGCTTCCCGGTGCTGAGCATCCGTATTGGTCCCGGCGTGGCGGTGACAATCGTTGACGGTTCACTCTCGCCGCTTTGGTTTACCGCTGTGACGACAAAGGAATACTCGACGCCGTTGTCCAGGCCGTCGGCGACAAATCCAGACTCGACAGCACTGTTCAGACCTTCATAACCGGGTGCCGCGGCGATATCGCCGTCCGTCGGTGTCCCGCCGCGCAGTCGATAAACGCGGTATGTCTGGGCGCCGGTCGACGCGTCCCACTGCAGCGCGACCGAGCCGTTGCCTGTTGAAACCACGACATTCTGCGGTGCGGCTGGCGGCGGCTGGGGTGTGACCTCGACGATCTCGGAAAAAGCGCTTTCCCCACCTTGGCCAATCGCGGTCACGCCCAAATAATAAGTCGCGCCATTGGTCAGACCGTCGAGAACGAGCGGAGACGTCGCGAGCTGGCGTGATTGCACAGCCCGTACCGTCGGTTGCGCCGAATCAAGGCGATAAAGATAGTATGCGCCGGCGCCTTCCACCGCCGGCCATTCCACCCGAATCGATCGATCGCCAGGGGCCGCGGACAATTGCGGTGCGGCCGGCGGATCGCCCAGTTCTCCCCCTGCTTGGCAACCGGCAATCACGATGACAACAGCCGCGCCGAGCGCGCGCAGCCAATGCGCCGCTTCCCATGAAATGAACCCGATCAAACGCTCCCCACCCTCAGATTTGGGACAGTCTTTATTGCTTTCAGGGTACGATGACGCCTCAAGCCAGACTTTTTTGACTATCCCTTATACTTTTCAATCACCCCTCGGCGAGTAAGTGTCTGGGCAAAGCCGGGCGTTCAGCCATACGCAAAAACCCTCAACAACAACGGCGCCATCGTCGGCTTCACGCTGTCCTCGGACGCCACCGTCGCAGATGGCAACTTTCAACGACATTGCTTCGTCGTGACTTAGGACCGTGCGTGGGAAATCGGCAACTTCGGTCGAACCAGCACCGCATTAGCGATCAACAAAAAGAATGTCGTGACCGGCGGAATTCTCGTCGAGGGTCATGCGTGAACACTGCCGGAGGATATACGGAGCACGGCCAGCGCGCGGCGCGGGCGACACGCCGACAAAATCGACAATGCCGGATAGATAGCGTCCAGAGCAAGCACGCCGCCGACGCGCTAGACCGGTGGGCGGCGTACGAACATACGACTCCCTGCCTCTCCACCGCGGACTACCGCTACTACACCCGATCGTTGCCAAGAAACGGTGCATAACGCACTTCCTTGGATCGCGTTTTCCCCCGCTCATCGCGCCCAAAAAACGAAGAATCAGCCAGTTACCATCAACGGCCGCGCGCTTGGCGCTTGGCACGCATCTTGAAACGGTCACAGTGAGTCTCTCAGGCAACCAACGTCACGCCAAGACAGCGAAGGAGAGTAACGAAGATGAACGCAAAACGAAACTACGCGGGATTTATCGACCTGGTAACCAATCAGCGGGACTTCGACACTCAATCTATCGATGTGCGCATAACGGCGGCGGACTACCACGAAGGCGGGCTGCCATACCCAGTCGAACCACCGTCGGACTACGACAGTCCACGACTCTGGCGCGAGAGTTCGTAACATCCCTCGCGTAACCTTTCCCTCCCCCAACGAGCGTTCCGGCCCCTCCCTTCCGGCGCGCTCGTTTCTTTTTGTACTGCGCCGGTGAAATCAGCGGTGCGCGCGCAAGCGCGCACCGCTGCACTCATTCACCGCTATTTAACAATGGTGACGTTAACAAGATCGGTACTCTGACCGCCATCGTTGTCAGTCACCGTTAGCTCAAAGACCAGCGTCGCCGGATACTTCACTCCCTTTGGCGGACTGAAGCTCGTCGTGACTTGGTTGGTATTGGCAAGCTTCACGGCGGGACCCGAAATTTGACGCCACCCGTAGGCCACGATCGAACCGTCCACATCACTAGATGATGCCCCGGACAAACTCACGGTCTTGGTTTTGCTTTTCACCGTCTGATCCGGTCCAGCGTTCGCCACCGGCGCGACTTTGCCAATCTGAAACGACAATCGAATCGCCGATTGGTCCGTGAGTTTCGCTTGGTTAACCGAAAACACACTCGCCGACGTGCCGGTCGCATCTTCCACGCCGACCGTCGCGCTCGCGCCCTTGTCCAAACTGGCGTTGCCGAACACCACATCGTTGTAACGGAAGACGATTTCGTTGGTCGTTTCGTAAAGGCTTACTTGAAAAACGATCGATCCCGCACTGGAAGCGTCATAGTGCTTGGCCTTGTACCAGGCGATAGTGGTTCGACGGTACGGCGCAACGCCGTCGGTCAGGGCATATACCGTCGCGCCGGTTAGGTCGTCCCAGTACGGCGCGACAATCGCGTTCGGCAATGCCGCATCCGGCATGGATGGGTTGACGAAGGCCATTGACCAGTCGGTGAAAGAAAGGAAGCCATTGGCGCTGATATAAACCTCGCTGTATGGCACGCCGTAGAAGTTAAAGCTGAACTCCAGCGGCAGCCAGCTCACATCATCGTCACCGCCGGACATCAGGATTCCACCGGCCGTCGCATCGATCCAGTCGTACGGCGCGCTTTCCATGCGGTAGTTCAACACATCGTAGACAACACCGCTGACGCTGGCTGACGCTTGGCCCAGATTGGGATCTTGTGCATTGACCGCAACCGTCACGTCGCCGACGATCGATGGCTCCCAGGTGTTGGCGTAGAAGCCGTCACCGGCTCCACCGTCACCGTGCAGACCGTCATCGTAGAGCGGCAACGTCGGTTCGCCGTTGGAGAAGCTCGCCGTCACCGCAGCATCCGGCAAGGTCGCGCCGCAGGCGCCGACAAACGCACTGACCGTGCGCGTGACATATTGCTTGACAAAGAAACCCTCGGCCGGATCCCCGAGCACCAGCGAGATTTGACTGGCATCACAATTCACGGCGCTGTTTAGATTCAAACGCCCGTTGGAGACCAGCTTTCCTGAAAACGCCGGAAGGGTATCTACGGTTTGCAGCAGCAGTTGCTTGACCCCGATCGCGCTGCGCGAACCGTCCTGCGCCAGCAACAACGCCGCGGCGCCCGCGACGTGGGGCGACGCCATGGAGGTGCCATCGAGATACATGTAGCCACTGGGATCACCCAGCCAAACGTCCGTCGGCACAGTCGACAGGATTCCCATCCCAGGCGCCGCGAGGTCCACGCTCACCTTGCCCCAGTTGGAGAAATTGGCAAGTTCATCGGTAGAGGTGCCGGCCGCGACGGAAACAATGCCTGGCAAGTCATAGGCGGCGGGATACAGAGGAAACCGGTCGGAATCGCTCCAGTCGTTCCCCGCGGCGGCGACGGTCAATACGCCCGCGTCCTGGGCGACCCGCAGGGCATCGTAGAGCGCCTCGTCAAACCCGCCACCGCCCCAACTGTTGTTGGTAATCCGTGCGCCGTTGGCGGCTGCGTACAACGTCGCCTCCACCGCATCGTCATACCACCCACTGCCTCCGGCGTCGAGGAAACGCACCGCCATGATTTTGCCTTGCCAGTTCACGCCGGCAACGCCAACACCGTTATCGCCGACCGCGGCGATGGTGCCCGCCACATGCGTCCCATGGCCCATTTCGTCCATGGGATCGGCGTCGTTGGCGCTGAAATCGTAGCCGTAGTAGTCGTCGACAAAGCCGTTGCCGTCGTCGTCGATCCCGTTGTTTGGAATTTCGCCGGGGTTGGTCCACATGTTGGCGGCCAAATCTTCGTGGGTGTAGTCCACACCCGTATCGATCACCGCCACCACCACATCGCCGCCCGTCAGCGTGTTCCACGCCTCGGGGGCATCGATGTCGGCATCTTCAACTCCCTGCGCGCCCGTGTTATGCATCCCCCACAGCTCGCCAAAGCGCGGATCATTGGGGATCGCCGTGGCGACGACACGATGATTGAGCTGAGCGAATTCCACCTTTTTATCTTTTAGCAGCCGCGTTAGGACTTTTTTCTCATCCTGGCCCGGTGCCAGCTTGAGCACCTGCCAATTGCTGAGCTTCGAAGAGCGGAATTTCTTCGGCAACTTAAGCCCTTGGGCGCTACTTACCCCGTACGACGAGAGACTGCCGGCAAGCGTATTGATGTTGGTTCCCGCCTTGACGCGCACCACGATCTCGCCCTTTTTGAAGTGCGTGGGGTCGACATCGAGCTGTTTGCCCTTGGGCGGCGTAACCGCGAAACTCGACGATGCGCTGGCGGCAAGCAGCGCACCCAAAACGGCCATGCTTTTTTTCATAGGCTTCCCTTTTTGTGATTGTGTGGAATGCGACGCAATGAAGCAGCGTCACAGGTTGCTATGACGCCGCAGCGAAGGATTTTTGAGGGATCAAAGGGAATTTATTGGAAGAGTCGGTGCGGCCGTTGTGGGAGCGGATCATTCCGCGATTGACTTGGTGAAGAATCGCGGTAGGAAACCGCTCCCACAACGGATCGCGAGGACCAGGACTCGCGCCAAACAACGATGGCGGCGACGAAAACGCCTACTGCGTCTGCTTACTGACCTGTTCTTCTTTCGGCTTATTCTGCTCCTCGATCCATTGCTTGGCTTCGAGGTAGCCTTGTTTAGCGGATTCGTTTATCCATTCGAGTCCTTGCGACTCGCTTTTCTCCAGACCATAACTACCGTCCATCAAATAGCGACCGTAGCGATATTGAGCGGCGGCGCTGCCGTGGGTGGCGGCGCGTTGGATCCACTCCATGCCGGTGGCTGTGTTCTGCCGCACGCCAAAGCCGGTGACGTAGCTGTGGCCGAGCACGTACATCGCGTCGCGATCGCCGTCTTTGGCGCGCTGTTCGACCATGTCGATGCCGACCGTCGTGCCGGCGAGATTCACCGGACGGCGGCTGAATAAACCAAGCAGATTCTGCTGGGCGGCGTCGTTGCCCTGCTCGGCAGCGTAGAGATACCATTTCATGGCTTCGTCTTTGTCCCGTGCCACGCCGCGGCCGGTGGCATACATATAACCAAGGTTTGCCTGACCATTGGCGTTGCCCTGCTCCGCCGCCTTGCGGAACCACACAACGGCGACCGCGTCGTCGCGCGGTACGCCTTCGCCGTTGGCGAACATGTAGCCGATCAGCGCTTGCGCTTCAGGGAGTCCCTCTTGCGCCAGGGGCATCAGTGTTTTGAGGGCGACGTCATAGCGGCCGTATTCATGGGCCTCGAGGCCTTCGGCAAACGCCGGCGGCAGAGGTTGATCGGCTTTGGCCGAGTGAAAGTGTTGATCATGGGCAACGGTTTTTCGCAGACCAACGGCGTCCGCGCGCTGAGGGGATTCCGTTACGGGTGTCGCGCAGCCGGCGGCAAGCGCACAGGAGATAAACACAAGCGTAAAGCCGAAGCGCGTCATAAGAGCACCCTCACCACGGACGTAAAAACTTGGACACCAACTGAACCAAGTGTTCAATTCGTCAAAACCACACTGCCGCCGAAGCATTAATCCGCAGCATGAATGTAGCGAATTCACCGCTGAGAATAGCGGATGCCGGAGGTACTTACCTTAGGGAAGCCTGAGCAAATCGACTAATGCAACGATTGCGCAACGGCAACCAATGATTTCGGAGACAAACGACTGCGGAATTGAATGGGCGCTGCCGACGCGGCGGATGACGAATCGCGGTTAGAAACCGCTCCCACAACGGCCGGCTTTCGCGCGCGTGACAAACCACTCTGGATTCGCGCACTCGCGAATGCAATTTCGGCGCGCAGCCCAAGAATCTATTAGCCGCCAAGTCCCCGAGCCAAATCCGCCTGGATATCGGCAAAATCCTCCAGCCCAACCGCGACCCGCAGCAGACTGTCTTTTATTCCGGCACTCGCCCGTTGCTCAGGCGTGAGTCGGCCATGGGTCGTTGTCGCCGGATGGGTGACAGTGGTTTTTGTGTCGCCTAAGTTCGCGGTGACGGAGATCATCTTCACCGCGTCCACCACTTTCCACGCCGCGTCCTTGCCGCCCTTCACCTCGAACGAAACGATACCGCCAAAGCCGGATTGCTGACGACACGCCAACGCGTGCTGCGGATGATCGGCGAGCCCGGGATAATGCACCCGTTCCACCCTTGGGTGCTGGGCGAGCCACTCGGCCAGCGCCAGCGCGTTTGCGCAATGGGCGTCCATGCGCAGTTTCAACGTCTCCAATCCCTTGAGAAAAACCCATGCATTGAACGGACTCATGGTCGGTCCCGCGGTGCGCAAAAAGCCGTACACATCCTTGCCCACCAGTTCCTCGCTGCCCACGATCGCACCGCCGATGCAGCGCCCCTGGCCGTCGAGAAACTTCGTGGCGGAGTGAATGACAACATCCGCGCCAAGCACCAGCGGCTGCTGCAGGGCGGGCGTACAAAAACAATTATCCACCACCAACAATGCGCCGGCGGAATGGGCGATCTCGGCCAAGCGGGAGATATCCGCCAATTCGGTCAGCGGATTGGACGGACTTTCCAAGAAGAGCAAGCGCGTGTTGGACTGGATCGCGGCCTCCCACGCGGCTTCGTCCGCCAGCGGCACGAACGTCGTTTCGACGCCGAACTTCGCCATGTATTGATTCAGCAGGACAGTGGTGGTGCCGAAGATGGCGCGCGACGACACGATATGATCGCCGGCCTTGAGCAACGCCATGAACGTGGACAATATGGCGGACATGCCCGATGACGTCGCCACGCAGCGCTCGCCCCGCTCCAGCTTGGCGAGTCGCTCTTCAAAGGCGCGCACCGTCGGATTGGTAAACCGCGAATAGATATTGCCCGGTTGTTCGCCGGAGAAGCGCGCGGCGGCTTCCGCCGCACTAGCGAAAGTGTAACTGGAGGTAAGAAAAATCGGTTCCGACTGCTCCCCTTCCTGCGTGGGGTGGCGTCCGCTGCGCGTGGCAAGCGTGCTGAAACCGAAGTCATCTGGGCTGTCGTCGGACATGTCATCTCTCCCGCAAATGTAAACTCTTGCAAAGCATCCGCGGCTCGAGACGAGCGCGCTTTAGCTGAATTTATTGGGCGCCCGCAAGCTGTTGCATCAAATCGGCGCCTTCCATCGTATCGCGGATAAATCCGCTCCAACCGCGATTCGTCCTCGTATTACCTGCTGTGCTCAGGCTCCCGCGCAGGCATCGTGCAGATTTTCGTGATTTGGGCGCAGCCCTGTCAAGTCCGCTCCCGAGCCGCTACACCACATTGTGCAGATCGATGGATGCGACCTTGCGCGAATCTTTCTCGCGCGCCGACTTCGCCGTGTCCGCCCGCTTTGACCCCACATCCTTCAAATATTGCTCGTTCACATCGCCGGTAACGTACTCGCCGGTGAATATGGATGTATCGAACTTTTGCAAAGCGCTGTTGCGCCGGCGCACGGCTCGTTCGAGATCGGCGAGCTCCTGGTAAATGAGCCAGTCGGCACCGATTTCCTTGGCCACTTCGTCTTCGGTGCGGTTGTGGGCCACCAACTCGTCGGCGGCCGGCATATCGATACCATAAACATTCGGATATCGAACAGGCGGCGCCGCCGATGCAAAATAGACTTTTCGCGCGCCCGAATCGCGGGCCATTTGGATGATCTGCTTGGAGGTCGTCCCGCGCACGACGGAGTCATCGACCAGCAATACGGTCTTATCCCTGAACTCGAAGTCGATGGCATTGAGCTTCTGGCGCACCGACTTCTGGCGCATCTTCTGCCCGGGCATGATAAACGTACGCGCAATGTAGCGGTTTTTGACGAAACCTTCGCGGTACGGCACGCCCAACTTATACGACAACTGCAGCGCCGCGGTGCGGCTGGTTTCCGGAATGGGAACGATAACATCGATGTCATGGCGCGGACGTTCGCGCAAGATTTTTTCCGCCAAAGTCTCGCCCATGCGCATGCGCGCTTTGTAGACCAACACATCGTCGATAATCGAATCCGGTCGCGCCAAGTAAACGTACTCGAAGATGCACGGCGAGTACTGCGGATTCTGGGCGCACTGCATGGCGTGAAGTTTGCCGTCGCGATCGATGACCACCGCCTCGCCGGGAGCGACGTCCCGAATGCGTTCGAAGCCGAGAGCATCCAACGCGACGCTCTCCGAAGCAATCATGTACTCCGCGCCCTTTGCGGTTTCGCGCTTGCCGAATACCAGCGGCCGAATGCCGTAGGGATCGCGAAAACCGACGATGCCATAGCCGGTGATCATCGCCACCGCGGCGTAGGCGCCCCGGCAACGGCGGTGCACGGCCTCGACGGCCTTAAACACGTCGTTGTGATCGATGCTCAGGGACGCAACCGCGGCCAGCTCGTGGGCGAACACATTGAGCAGCACTTCCGAATCGGAACCGGTGTTGATATGGCGGCGATCCTCGAGGAAGACGTGACGCTTGAGGTCCTCCGCATTGGTGAGATTGCCGTTATGCGCCAGCGAGATGCCGTAAGGCGAGTTGACGTAGAACGGCTGCGCCTCGGCGGAAGTCGAGCAGCCGGCGGTGGGATAGCGCACATGGCCAATGCCCATGTTTCCCTTCAAACGCAGCATGTGCCGGGTGCGAAACACGTCCCGCACCAGACCGTTGTCCTTGCGCATGTACAGCGTGTGACCGTCGCAGGTCATGATGCCGGCGGCATCCTGCCCGCGGTGCTGCAACAAAGTCAAACCGTCATAGATGGCTTGATTTACCGGGGACGTCCCAACAATTCCGACAATGCCGCACATATTGTGATCTCTTCGCTGTTACTCTGTGGAAGGGCCGACCAACTCGCTTCAACCGCGCGCTTGCGTGACCGAACATCAAGACGCCTTTTCAATGACGCCGCGCGCGCGATTCAATAATTCATCGGGCAAAAATCGCTCCAACCAACCGGTGGTTCGTGACAATGCATCGACCAACATGGAACCGCTCCACCATTCGTCCTGTGCCATGGGGGTCAACCCCACCAAGAACACCAGCACGACGACAATCACCAAGCCGCGCGCCAATCCGAATATCAGGCCCAAGACCCGATCGGCGCCGGACAGGCCGTTCTTCTTGACCACCTGATTGATCAGGTAGGACACGACACCGCCCAAGATGAGCACGACAACAAATAAGACAACAAATGCCACAACGGCCCGAAGCGCGGGAATCTCAATGGTCGATTCCAGCAGGCTTGCCATCTGCGGCGTAAACATCAGCGCCAGCGCGCCCGCCAGAATCCAAGTAACCAGGGACAGGATCTCGCGCAGAAAACCACGCAGCAGACTGATCAGCGTGGAAACGGCGATGATTCCAATCAGAACATAGTCGACCGCGATCAAACCTTTACCCTACCGCGCGCCACCCAGTCGCCCGCAAATCGTTGAGCGGGCAATTCTAGCAAATTCACGCAGCGACATGAACGACCGCGCCACTGGTTGGACCATAACAGCCGGTCATTGACGCGAACAAAAAGGGGCTCAGCGATGGGGTACCACCATGGCCTGCAGTTTGAGCTGGCGCTCGATTTCGGACTTGATACGATCGGCCTCCGCGCGCGCCAGCTCCGGCCCGATGCGCACCCGAACAATGGTGCGACCGTCCGTTTCTGACGACGTAACAAAAGCGGGATAGCCCATTTTGCGCAATCGGAGGCGCAGCGCGTCGGCGTTCTTGCGCTGACTGAAGCTCCCAACCTGTACGGCCCACGCCTTCGCGCCGGTATTCGGCCCGACAAGTTGCGGTTTCGGAACAACTTTCAGTTGTTGCTGGGCGGGTGCCGATGCCACCGCCGTGGCCTTGGGAGCGGGCTTTGCCTCGGCAATCTCTTTCTTACTCGGCGGTGGGGTCGGCTTGGCGGTCGCAGCCTGTTGGGCCGGCGGCGCAGCTTCGGATGCGAGCATTTGCGGCGCACCCATGTCCGGCGCGGTGGCCGCAGCCGGCTCCGCGTCCAAAACCACATCGGTGGAATCAGGTTCCGGCAATGATCGAGCGGGCGCAACGTCCGCAACCGACTTATCGGCCCACTCTTTCATCGGAATCGTTACGGTTTTATATTCGCCCTCGGGCGGCGGCGGCAGTGAAAAATCGACCGTCTCCTGGGTCTTCTCCTTGCTGAAATCCAGCGCCATGGGAACAAAAATCACAGCCAAGGCAGCCAAGACGGCTGCGCCTACCGCGCGCTGCTTCATGCGCTCATCCATGGACGATCCTCCCGCGAACATGCCGTTGTGGTGGGGCTCAACTTCGATTGGGAACCATTATACCGCTGTCGCACCAAGCCGACACCGTAAAGAATGACCCGAACACCACGATTCTGTCGCTTGGCGACGCAACGGCGCGAATGCTCGAATCCGCTTCGGCAACCGATGCGTGGCATTTGATGTGGGCGTCCGGCAAGAGATCCCCGATTCGGCGCGCCACCTCTCGAGCGGACGCGGCACGATCAACCGCCAAGTTGCACACATGCCACTCGTCGATCACGCCGCGCAGGGACTCCACCATCGCCGCGATGTCCTTGTCCGCCATCACGCCGAATATGCCGTACGTTCGGCCAAGGCACGGCTGGGCGCGCAGCGTCTCGGCCAACACACGGGCGCCATCCGGATTATGGGCGACGTCGAGAATCGTCGGCGGCACGGTGGGGCAAATTTCGAAGCGCCCCGGCACGAACGCTTCGCGCAGCCCGCGCCGCAAGTGAGCCTGACTCACCGGCAGCGCGTTTTGCGCCAACATGACCGCCATCAAGGCGGTGGCGGCATTGGTCAACTGGTAGCGACCCCGCATATGGGGCACAGGCAGGGTATAGCGCTCGCCCAGCGCGCTGCGCCAGCGCCATGTGCCGTTCTCGACGGCGAAATCGAAATCCCGACCCAACTGATACAACAGCTCGTTGGGCGGGCGCGCAAGCGACGCCGGGGGCGAACGATCAGCGCACACCGCCGGGCGCCCAGGACGGTAGATTCCCGCCTTTTCCGCACCGATTGCTTCCCGGTTCGCGCCGAGAAACTGCATGTGATCAAGCCCGATGTTCGTTACGACCGCAACATCGCCGTCCACGATATTCACCGCGTCAAGCCGTCCGCCCATGCCCACTTCCAACACCGCGATGTCGAGCACCGCCCGCTCCATCAGATCCAACGCGGCCAGCGTGCCAAACTCGAAATAGGTGAGACTGACTTCGGCGCGCGCGTTTTCGATGCGTTCGAAACTCTGGCATAACGCCTCGTCTTTCACCTCATCGCCATTGATCCGAATGCGCTCGTTGTAGCGCCGAATGTGCGGCGAGGTGTACGCGCCTACACTGTAGCCGGCCGCGCGAAAAATGGCTTCGATAAACGCAACAGTGGAACCTTTACCGTTGGTGCCGGCGATGACATAGACGAAGGACGCCGGGCGGGTTAGTCCCATGCGCGCGGCCACCTCGCGAACGCGATCGAGCCCCATGTCGATAGTGTGCGGATGAAGGTGCTCTTGATAGGCGAGCCATTGTTCGAGGGTGGACGGCCGCTGGGATGGGCCGTTCATAGTGGAATCGAAAAACATCGCGGTAAGAAACCGCTCCCACAACAGGGGGAACTGCGCACGCGCCGTGGGAGCGGATCATTCCGCGATTGGGTCGGGACAGAACGCGCGCAGCCGCGGAGCATCGGCTTCACGCGCGTGATCAGGCCGCCGACCGGCGCGTCAGCTTGGCCAGCAGGCCGGCCAACCGATCGCGCATTTCGCGCCGATCGACGATCATGTCCAGCGCGCCGTGCTCCAACAGGAACTCGCTGCGTTGAAATCCTTCAGGCAAGGTTTCCCGCACGGTCTGCTGAATCACCCGTGGACCCGCGAAACCGATCAATGCACCCGGTTCTGCAACGTTGATGTCGCCAAGCATCGCCAGACTGGCCGACACGCCGCCCATGGTCGGGTCGGTCATTACCGAGATGTAGGGAATCCGCTTCTCCTGCAACTCGGCCAGGGCCGCGCTGGTCTTGGCCATCTGCATGAGCGAAAACAAAGCTTCTTGCATGCGCGCGCCGCCGCTTGCTGAAAAACAAATCAAAGGCGCATTGTCCTCGATGGCGGCCTGTACCGCGCGCACGAAACGCTCTCCGACCACCGATCCCATCGAACCGCCCATGAACTTGAACTCGAACGCGGCCGCCACGACGGGCATGGCTTTCAGCTGCCCTTTCATCACGATCAAGGCGTCTTTCTCGTCCGTCGCTTTCTGCGCTTGCGAAATCCGGTCCTTGTATTTTTTGCTGTCGCGAAATTTCAGCGCATCGACCGGTTCAAGCTCCGCGCCGATTTCCGTTTGCGGTTCGGGATCCAAGAACGATGCCAGCCGCTGGCGGGCGCCAATACGCATGTGATGATTGCACTTGGGGCACACTTCGAGATTGCGTTCCAACTCGACCTTGTAAAGAATCGCGCTGCAGGCGGTACATTTGGTCCATAGACCTTCGGGCACATTCTTCTTGCGCACGCCTTCGGTGCGAATCTTTGATGGCAGCAATTTCTCAAACCAACTCATACTATGTCCTTTGGTGCTTCTTATTTTGCATCCAGCGCGCCGCGAATACCTTTCAGCAATGCGGTGACGGCGGGAACGATCTTCTGCGGTGACTGCGCGTTGTCAGCGAACAACCGCACCACGGCGCTGCCCACCACCACAGCATCCGCGCCGCGACCAATGGCCGCCGCCGATTCGGCGTCGCGAATGCCAAACCCGACCCCGATGGGCAGCGAGGTCAATCCGCGCAATTGCTCGAGCCGCTTGGTGACTGCGCCAACGTCCAAGGTACTCGCTCCGGTCACGCCCTTGAGCGAGACGTAATAAATGAATCCCCGGGCGAATTCGCACACCCGCTTGACCCGCGCGTCGGTCGTTGTCGGCGCGAGCAGAAAAATCGGATCGATTTGCGCCTTGCCCAAAGCGTCCACCAACGACGATGCCTCCTCGGGCGGCAAATCCACCGTGAGCACCCCGTCGACTCCGGCCTCGCTGGCCGCCTTGGCAAACGTTTCGTAGCCCATGACTTCGACTGGGTTGAGATACCCCATCAACACCACAGGCGTCGTCGTATTCTTCTGGCGAAACGACTTGACCATGGCCAACACATCACGCAGCGAGACATTGTGCTTCAACGCCCGCTCGCAGGCAGCCTGAATGACCGGCCCATCCGCCATCGGATCGGAGAACGGAACGCCCAGCTCGATGACGTCCGCGCCGGCCGCGACCATGGCGTGCATCGCCGGCACGGTGATGTCGGGGCTAGGGTCGCCGGCGGTGAAATAAGGAATCAGCGCGCGCTTGCCCGACTTGCGCAGGGCAGCGAAACATCCGGCAATGCGACTCATAGTGTGATTCCTTCCCGCGCCGCAACCGTGTGAATGTCCTTGTCGCCGCGCCCGGAAAGGTTCACCAAAATCGATTTGTCGCGGGACATCGTCGGCGCCAGCTTCGCTGCATAGGCCAGCGCATGGCTGGACTCCAACGCCGGCATGATGCCTTCTGTTCGCGTCAAAGCGTGAAACGCCGCCAGCGCCTCGTCGTCCGTGGCGGCCACGTAGTTGGCTCGGCCCGTGTCCTTGAGCCAGGCGTGTTCCGGCCCGACGCCGGGATAGTCGAGCCCGGCGGATACGGAATGGGTTTCGATGATTTGGCCGTTGTCATCTTCCATCAAATAAGTGCGATTGCCGTGCAATACGCCTGGCCGTCCGGCGCATAGCGGCGCGGCGTGCTTGCCCGACGCGATACCGTAGCCGCCACCCTCGACGCCGTAAATCGCCACGGACGCATCGCTCAAGAACGGATAAAACAACCCAATGGCGTTGGATCCCCCGCCCACGCAAGCCACCAGCGCATCGGGCAGACGGCCGGTCATCTCCTGCATCTGCACGCGGGCTTCGCGGCCGATCACCGCTTGAAAATCTCGCACCATCGCCGGATATGGATGGGGGCCGGCCACGGTGCCGATGATGTAGAACGTGTTGTCCACATTGGTGACCCAATCGCGCATCGCTTCGTTGAGCGCATCTTTCAATGTGCGCGATCCGGATGTAACGGACACGACTCTCGCCCCCAGTAACCGCATGCGAAAAACGTTGATGGCCTGGCGCTGAATGTCATCGGCGCCCATGTACACCACGCACTCCATACCGAAACGGGCGGCAACCGTGGCGCTGGCCACGCCGTGTTGTCCGGCACCGGTCTCGGCAATGACGCGCTGTTTGCCCATGCGACGCGCCAACAACGCCTGCCCGACGGTGTTGTTGATCTTATGGGCACCGGTGTGATTCAAATCCTCGCGCTTGAGATAGATCTGCGCGCCGCCCAATTGCTCGCTCCAGCGCCGCGCGTGATAGATCGGCGAGGGCCGGCCGACGAAATGCTTCAAATCGTATTCAAGTTCGGCGAGAAACTCGGGATCGTTCTTGTAGCGCTCATAAGCCGCGCGCAGTTCATCAAGCGGCTCCATGAGGGTTTCCGCCACAAAGCGGCCGCCGTAAGGGCCGAAATGACCCTGGGCATCCGGCATCGAGTCGAATGAAATTGCGCTCTTAGGCGCGTTGTTGGTCGGCACGTCTCACCTCTTCAATAAACGCAATAATGCGGCTGTTGTCTTTTTCGCCCTTGGCCTTTTCCACCCCGCCGCTCACATCCACGCCGTAGGGTTGAACCTGTTTTACCGCCCGACCCACATTGCCGGGGGTCAGGCCTCCGGCCAAAATCAGCGGCAGAGACAGATTGACCGGCACCCGCGTCCAATCGAAGCTCTCGCCCGTTCCACCGGGTGCCGCGGGGGAGTAGCTATCCAGGAGCAAACCGGACGCATCCGCATATTGGCGACTTGCTTCGCGCAAGTCGACGCCGTCGCGCATCCGGACAGCCTTTATGTAAGGACAGGCAAATTGGCGACAATACTCCGCGGACTCGTCGCCGTGAAACTGCAATAGCGCCAGCGGCACCTGGCGCCTCACCTGCTCGACGAATTCCACCGGCGCGTCGACAAACAAACCCACGACCGTCACGAAGGGGGGCAACGCGGCGACCACTTGGCGCGCCTGAGCCACATCCACCGCACGGGGGCTCTTGTCGTAGAACACCAACCCGATGGCATCCGCGCCCTGGCGCGCCGCGAAGACCCCGTCTTTCGGCTGGCGAATACCACATATTTTAATTCGCGTTCGCACACGCATCCCCTACATCGCAGGCGCTATAGGCTACCAGACCAGCCCCGCCGGCGAAATCTCGGGCAGGTCGAATTCCGCGGGATAGGTTACGCCGGTGAAATATAGGCCGTGGGCCGGCGCGGTGACGCCGCCGAGCACCCGGTCGCGATGTTCCAGCAACTGCTGCGCCCATTCAGGCTCCTGCTCCCCGGCGCCGATGGCCGCCAGCACGCCTGCCATATTCCGCACCATGTGGTGCAAAAAGCCGTTGGCCTCCACCTCGATGAAAACCAACGGGCCATCGCGCCAGACGTCGACACGATGCATGATCCGAACGGGATGCTTGGCCTGACAGGCATAGGAACGAAAAGTCGAAAAATCGTGCTCGCCCACCCAGAACTGGGCCGCCCGCGCCATGCGCGTTTCGTCCAACGGGCGATGTTCCCACGTCACGCGATACGCCAGAAACGTCGGCCGCACATGCCGATTGAAAATCACATAGCGGTAACGCCGTTTCACCGCGCTAAAACGGGCGTGGAAGGCTTCGGAAACGGGTTTGGCCCATTGCACCGCGATGGATTTGGGCAGATTACTATTGGCGCCGTAAACCCACGAGCGCTCGGTGCGCTGCGCCGAGGTGTCGAAGTGCGCCACCTGCGCCGTCGCATGCACCCCGGTGTCGGTGCGCCCAGCGCAGGCGACACGCACCGGATGATCCGCAACCTTCGCCAGGGCGGCCTCGACTTCGGCTTGCACGTTGACGGCGCCATCCTGAAACTGCCAACCGTGATACGGCGTGCCGTCGTATTCAATCCCCAATGCGATTCTCATTTATGGCGCCAGAATTTTCATTTACTAAACTTTGGTAAAGCGATTCCGCTAACTCGTGGTGCACGGCCAAATTTCACAAAGCCGGCCATTATACTCGATCGTGGCAACACAGGGGTTAAATGCTATGTTATTTCAACGTGTTACGACCTTTTTCGCTGCAGCGATCGTGCTGTTCGCGTCTTTTGCGACATCCGCCGACAACGAGAAACATCGAGTGGTGTACCACGTTTCGGAAGAAGCACAGGTCGAGTTCACCCTGCGCAATATCGCCAATCACATCAACGGTGTCGGCGGACCGGAAAATGCTGAAATCGTGATGGTAGTCATCGGACCGGGCATGCACGGCTTTTCCAACGCGAAAGCCAGCGCGTTCACCAAAGACATGATCCCAAAGCTGCTGAAGCTGGGCGTGGAGTTCGACGCCTGCGGCAATACGATGAAGAAGCTCAACTATAAACTGGCCGATCTTCTCCCGGGCTTTATTGAACGGCCAGAAGGCGGCGTAGTCCGGGTCGCCGCGCTGCAAATGAAAGGCTTCAGTTACCTGCGGCCCTAGCGCGCGTTAAGCTCCAAACTCATCAACGCCGCGGCTCGGGGACAGTCCCGGACGCGGCGTTCTGATTTCCGGGCTCCAATCCGCCGACTTCCAACTCAAACAACACAGGCCACTTTTTTCCCGTCACCAACAGGCGTCCGTTGTCCGGATTGAAGGCAATCCCGTTCAAGACGTCTTCCGAGGATTTGCGCTGGGACTTCGGGTGCAACCCTTGCAGATCAAGCCATGCGATCACGCCACCCGAATTCGGATCGATGACAGCGATGCGATCCTGCTGCCACACATTAGCCCACACCTGGCCGTTGATATATTCCAACTCATTCAGCCGCGTCACCGGTTTCTCGCCGTCTTTCACTTGAACGCGCCGCACCACGGAGAAATCCTCCGGCGAATGAAAATATAAGGTGTCGGAGCCATCACTGAGGAGCAGATTCGTGCCATCGAAGGTGAGCCCCCAACCTTCCGTGTGATACTCGTGCTGACCGACGAACTCCAGCGTCTCAAGATTGAAGACAAACGCGGTTTGCTCACGCCAGGTGAGCTGAATCAGTCGATCGTTCCACAACGCCAGTCCTTCTCCGAATGCGCGCGGCGGTAGCTTTGTGCTCGCAATCACGTTGCCGGTTGCCAGATCCACCCGGCGCACCGTGGATTCGCCGTACAATCCTGTGCTCTCGTACAGCACGCCCTGATGATAGAGCAACCCTTGGGTGAACGCGTCCGGGTCATGGGGATAGCGCGCCACAACGCGATAAGTCAGCGCGTCCGCAGCGGCCGCGACCGCGCAGACCGCCCATAGCAACAAGGCGCCGACAGCAGCGAACGTGCGAACATGAATCATGGCCGAAGTTTAACATGGCCGCGGGCGACTGCGGCACGGCGAATGGGCCGACTGAAACACACTCGACGACCAGTCAGGCAAAGAACCGCGCAAGGAATGCGCTCCCACCAGCAACGCTCGTTGTGGGAGCGGATCATTCCGCGATTGGAGACCACACGAGCGCGGACTCAACCCGCACCGTAGCAGACACTAATGCGGGCGTTGCTGTTTGTAGTGGTTGATCAAACCATTTGTCGAAGCGTCATGATTGCCGATAACCGCTTCGCTGGAGAGTTCCGGCAGAATCACCTTAGCCAATTGCTTGCCCAGTTCCACGCCCCACTGGTCGAACGAATTGACGTTCCAAATAATCCCCTGAGTAAAGATCTTGTGCTCGTAAAGCGCGATGAGCATGCCCAGACTGCGCGGCGTGATCTTCTTCACCATGATCGAGTTGGTCGGCTTATTCCCTGGGAACACTTTGTGCGGAGCAAGCGCGGCCCGCGCCTCGGCGGATACGCCCTGGTCGTCCAGCTCTCGATTGACTTCGTCCAGCGTCTTACCCTTCATCAACGCCTCGGTCTGCGCGAAAAAATTCGCCAGCAGAATGTCGTGATGGTTGCCAATCGGATTGTGCGTCTCCACCGGCGCGATGAAGTCTGCCGGAATCAGCTTGGTGCCTTGGTGAATCAACTGATAGAAGGCGTGCTGGCCGTTGGTCCCGGGCTCGCCCCACAACACCGGTCCTGTTGAGTACTCGGCCAGCTCGCCGTCGCGGGTGGCGCGCTTGCCGTTGCTTTCCATGTCGGCTTGCTGCAAATAAGCGGGAAAGCGATGCAGATATTGATCGTAAGGCAGCACAACATGGCTTTGCGCGCCGAAAAAGTTGTTATACCAAACGCCTAACACAGCCATTACGACGGGAATGTTGCGCTCCAGAGGAGCACTCTGAAAATGCTCGTCCATCGCATGCGCGCCGGCCAGCATGTTCTCGAAATTGTTCATGCCGATCGCCATGGCGATGGACAAACCGATGGCGCTCCACAACGAATAACGTCCTCCGACCCAATCCCAAAACTCGAACATATTCTTGGGATCGATGCCAAAGCGGGTGACTTCCTTTTCGTTGGTGGACAAGGCGACAAAATGCTTCGCCACCGCCTTCTCGTCGCGCGCCGCGCGCAGGAACCACTCCTTGGCGGTGTTCGCGTTGGTCAGCGTTTCCTGGGTCGTAAACGTTTTTGAGGCGACGATGAACAAGGTCGTCTGGGCGTCGAGCCGGCGCAGCGTCTCCATGATGTGGGTGCCGTCGATGTTCGAGACAAAATGAACGTTCAGGCCAGCCTTGCAATAGGGCTTGAGGGCTTCGGTCACCATCACCGGCCCCAAATCGGAACCGCCGATGCCGATATTCACCACGTCGGTGATCGGTTTGCCGGTGAACCCGCGCCACCGACCGTTGCGAATGTTGTCGCTGAACGATTTCATTTGGGCGAGCACGCGATTCACCTGCGGCATGACGTCCTCGCCGTCCACCATGACGGGACGAGTGCCGCGGTTGCGCAACGCAGTATGCAGCACGGCGCGGTCCTCGGTGAAATTGATTCTCTCGCCACGGAACATGCGCTCGGTCCATTGCGGCACCTTGGCATCGCGCGCCAGCTGGAGCAGCAAAGACATCGTTTTGTCGCTTACGATGTTCTTCGAATAGTCGAACAGCATGTCCTCGAAAGCAATCGAGAACCTATCGAACCGGTCCGCGTCCCTCGCGAACAAATCACGCATGTGCGCGTCTTTCATTTCGGCGAAGTGGGCCTGCAAGACGGGCCAGGTGGGCAGATCCAATAAGGACACGGCGGCGACTCCCTCTGTTTTCGCTCGCATCACGCCGTCCGCGCCGCGCGAGGCCTTATACCCCGCAGCGGGAGACGTGTGCGGCTTGTTTTTTGACGCATCCATACGCAATCGACACGGGATCAATACACCTCTGAGCCGACATCGGCCCCTTGCAGGGACAGGGAATGACGCCAGAATTGGTCCTCGCGTTCAAACAACCTGTAGGTTCCCCGCGGCCCCCACGAACCGGCGGCGTAGGTATTGATGAATTCGCGCTCCATCGACCAAACCTTGAGGATGGGGTCTACCACGCGCCACGCCCATTCTACTTCATCGTAACGTAAGAACAGAGAGTGGTCGCCTTCCATAACATCGAGCAATAAATCCTCGTAGGCATCGCGCTTTTCCTCAGTATCGGTCCGATAGCTGGCGTCCAGACTCATCGGCTGAGTTTTCATTTCCAAGCCCGGCTCCTTGACTTGAATCTCCAGCTTGAGACACTCCTGCGGTTGAATCCCGAGCAACAGCCAATTTGGCTTGACGTGTTCGATTTGCGTCGAGCGGAACAACTGATGGGGCGGGTGCTTGAACCGGATGCAAATCGCCGAGCGATTCTCCGCCATGCGTTTGCCGGTGCGGATGTAAAAGGGCACGCCGCGCCAGCGCCAATTGTCGATATACAACTTCAATGCGGCATAGGTTTCCGTGGTGCTGTTGCGATCGACGCCTTCTTCCTCGACATAACCGCGCACCTGTTCTTTGCCTACCGCTCCGCGCGTATACTGGGCGCGAAACGCGTGCGCGTGCACCGCGTTCTGGGGGATTGGTCGAATGGACTTCAACACTTTCACTTTCTCGTCGCGCAGAGACTCGGCATCCATGCTCACCGGCGGCTCCATCGCCACGAAGGTGAGAAGCTGCAGCAAGTGACTTTGGATCATATCGCGCAACGCGCCCGATCCTTCGTAGTAACCGCCGCGCGCGTCGAGACCGGCCCGCTCCGAGTGGGTTATCTGAACATGATCAATATAGTTGCGGTTCCACAACGGCTCGAGCAGAAGATTGGCGAAGCGGAACACCAACACGTTTTGAACCGTGGCCTTGCCCAGGTAATGATCGATGCGATAAATCTGTTGCTCGTTTAGATGTTGATGAATGCCCTTCTGCAGAATTTGCGCGCTGAGCAAGTCGTAACCGAAAGGCTTCTCGATGACCACGCGGCGCCAGCCGTGGGATTCGGAGATCAGGCCGGTCTTGCCGAGGTTTTCGATCACCACGCCGAAATCCGCCGGACGGATCGACATGTAGAAGATCCCATTCGGCGGGAATTCGTTGTTCTGATCGAGCAATTCTTTCACGGACTGATACGCTTTCGGGTCTGACAAATCTCCGCGCGAATAGTGCAACCGGTTGCGGAAGCGCTCGAAGACCTGCTTGTTGGCGTCGCTGCTCAGATGCTTCTCCAGCATGGTCGCGACTTCGCGACGCCAGCTTTCCTGATCGAACTCGCGGCGCGCGAATGCGATAATGCGCAATTCATCGGGCAGCTTGCCGGCGACATCCAGCTTGAACAGCGCGGGCATCAGCTTAAGCTTGGTGAGACTGCCCGTGGCGCCAAACACCACGACGGTGCAAGGATCGATCACGTGCCCTCCTTCGCGCTCTTGACGGCGTGGCCGCCAAACGCATTGCGCATCATCGACAGCAGCTTATAGGGGTAGCCTTCCACGTCCTGGCTGGCGAAACGCATTTGCAGCGCCAATGTCAGCACCGGCGCCGCAACCCCTTGGTCGATAGATTCAACAACCGTCCAGCGCCCCTCACCGGAATCGGCGACGTACGGCGCCACCGATTTCAATTCCTGGTCCTTCTCCAGCGCATCGGCGGTCAAATCGAGCAACCAACTACGCACCACGGAGCCATGCCGCCACAGCTCGGTGATTTGGGCAAGATCCAGCTTGAACTCTTCCTTGCCGCGCAGAATGGCCAGCCCTTCGGCAAGCGCCTGCATCATGCCGTACTCGATACCGTTGTGAATCATCTTGGTGAAATGACCGGAGCCGACCGGGCCGACGTGGGCCCAACCAACATCCGTACCGGGCGCCAGAACCTTGAGCGCGGGCTCGAGGATTTTCGCCGTTTCCTTGCTGGCGCCGACCATCAGACAATAGCCGTTGTCGAGACCCCACACGCCGCCGGATGTGCCGGCGTCCATGAAGCCGATGCCGTGGCCATTCAACATGGCGCCGCGCCGAACGCTGTCATGGTAGTTCGAGTTACCGCCGTCAACGATGACGTCACCTGTTTTCAAAAGCGGAATGAGCTCGGCGATTGCGTCCTCGGTGGGTTGTCCGGCAGGCAGCATCAGCCACACCACGCGCGGCGCCGACAACTTGCTCACCGCGTCGGCAAGCGACGTCGCGGCGATCATCCCTTCCTCGGCCTGAAGCTGGTTGACGATTTGCGGCGAGCGGTTATACCCGACCACCGAAATGCCGCCGCGGCACAATCGGCGCGCCATGTTGCCGCCCATCTTCCCTAACCCGATCATTGCGAGTTTCATAACGAGCCCCTTTCCGTGTCGCTCTTCGTGATAATTCTATAGTCGCGATCCATCGTTATCGCCATGGACATTTACCACTTTACATCTCGTAAACCGCAGTTCGCCTGTTACTTTGACCGTTATGCTGCTACGATTGATCTCATGAATGGTACTCGACGACACGCCAAACTTCTTCTATGGTTTTTAATTCATTAGTCGGTCCGAATAAATAATACCGAGCACGATTCCAATTCAACCGTAACAACGCGGCCAACACGATGTCTGCAGCCAACAAGATTCTATTCGCCACCAGTGAAGCCGCCCCATTGATCAAAACGGGCGGATTGGGCGACGTTTCCGGCAGCCTGCCGGTGGCGCTCAAGGCGCTGCGCAAGGACGTGCGTATGGTGCTTCCCGCTTACCGTGAAGTGGTGGCGAAAGTGAAGCCGCTAAACGTCGTGGGCGTGCTCGATCTTGGTTTGCCTCACTCCGTTCGTATTCTCGAAGGCCAGTTCCCGAACTCTAAGATCCCGCTCTTGTTGATCGATGCCCCGTCGCACTTCGACCGCGCCGGCAATCCCTATGTGGACGCCGCCGGCAAGGACTGGGCGGACAACGCCGAGCGCTTCGCAGTGTACTCCAAGGTTATCGAACGCATTGCGCTGGATGACGTCGGCCTGAATTGGCGCCCAAATGTGGTGCACTGCAATGATTGGCAAACGGGCCTGGCAGCCGCGTTGTTGGCGCGGCACCACGAACGTCCGACGACGGCGTTCACGGTGCACAACCTGGCCTATCAAGGCAACTTTCCTGCGAGCACATTCCGCGCCCTACAGGCACTGCTGAAACTGCCCAGCGAGCTTTTTCGCTATGACGCGATGGAGTTCCACGGTCAATTTTCGTTTATCAAAGGCGGCTTGGCGTTTGCCGATCGGATCAATACCGTGAGCCCGACCTACGCCAAGGAAATCCGCACCCCGGAGTTCGGCTGCGGCCTCGACGGACTGCTCAATTTTCGCGCCGGTGACCTCGAGGGCATCCTCAACGGCGCGGACTACGCCATCTGGAATCCGGCGCAAGACACCATGATCGCGCAGACGTACGACGCCGAACACTTGGAGCAGAAGTACGTCAACAAACACGCCCTTCAGCAACAAATGGGACTGCCCATCGAACGCGATACCCCGCTGATCGGCATGGTAGGACGGTTGGTCGAGCAAAAAGGCGTGAGCCTGGTTTTGCAGGCACTGCCCGATTTGGCGAGCCGGTTCGAGTTTCAGTTGGTCGTGCTCGGATCGGGCGACCTCGCGTTGGAACAGGCGTTTCGTCGCATGGCCGCCCTTCACCCGACAAGAATCGCCGTTCGCACAGGCTTCAGCGAACCCATGGCCCATTTGATCGAAGCCGGCTCGGACATGTTTCTCATGCCCTCTTTGTTCGAACCTTGCGGTCTGAACCAGATGTACAGCCTTCGCTACGGCACGGTGCCCATCGTCCGCCACACCGGTGGATTGGCGGATACGGTTCGCGACACCACCGCCGGATCCCTGCGCGACGGCACCGCCAACGGAATTTCCTTTGTCGAATGCACTGAAAAAGCCCTGGCCGACGCCATAGGCCGCGCTCTGGGGCTATACGAGCAAAAAGCCGTCTGGCGCGCCCTTATGGCACGTGCCATGGCGGACAATTACAGCTGGGAACGCAGCGCCCGCTCCTATCTTCAGCTTTATGCCAAGGCGGCAAAAAATCGGGCAAAAAAGGGATAACAACGCTATAATGGCGCCCTGATCGACCCCAGCGGCCCAAAGACGGCGCCGTTTTCGGGGCAGCACAATAACTCAGCGCCCGGTAATACCCTCACCACCCATAGTCACCACCAGCGGAATGTTATGACTGATAAAGCCCTACGCTCGCGCGTCAAACTATTTGGCAATTTGCTGGGTGAAGTGCTGCGTTCGCAGCAAGGCGGGCGGGTGCTGCGCGCGGTCGAGACACTGCGGCGCGGCTTCATCAAGCTGCACCAGCAGGATGACGCGGACAAGCGCGCCCATTTGGTGCGATTCATCACCCGTCTCGATCCGGATGTACTGACCCACGTGGTGCGCGCCTTCGCGATTTACTTCAACTTGGTAAACATCGCCGAAGAAGCCTACCACCATCAAGACCGCCGCCGCCAAGTGCGGGCCGGCGGGCGGCTTTGGCGCGGCTCTTTCGACGATACAGTCCAACAGTTTCGCGACGACGGCATGGGCCGCGAAGAACTCCAAACCCTGCTCGATCGGCTGATCTACATGCCGGTCATCACAGCCCACCCGACCGAGGCCAAGCGCCGAACGCTGATGGAATTGCAGCGGCGCATTTTCGTCACCAGCGAGAAACTCAATGACCCGCGTTTGTCGCGAAGGGAACGGGATGATATCTACGCCAAACTGAGCAATCTCATCCAAGTCCTCTGGAAAACCGACGAGGTACGGGTGCAGCGGCCGCAAGTCAACGACGAGATCCGCAATGGGGTGTTTTATTTCCAGGACAGTTTGTTTGCCGCGGTGCCCCGCACATACCGTTATCTCGAAAACGCCATTGAGCGCGTTTATGGCACGGCCGAGCCGGGCGGACACGACATTACCGTGCCGAGCTTCTTGCGCTTCGGCTCATGGATCGGCGGCGATCGTGACGGCAATCCGAACGTCAGACCCGAAACCACCGCCCTGGCGCTACGCTTGCAGTCGCGCGCGGCGCTACTGGAATACATCTGCCGTCTCGCCAACCTGCAACTGGTGCTGACTCACTCCATACTGTTGTGCCAGCCAACCGATGCCATGCTCGCCAGCCTTGAAAGCGACGCGCCTTTTGCCGCGCTCGCGTTTCGCGACAAACCCAACCGTTTCGCCAACGAACCCTACCGGCGCAAGCTCTACATCATGCGCTATCGGTTGGAGCAAAATCTGGTTCGCGTGAAAAGCCGCTTGGAGGAGCGTCCCCACGCGGAAACGCCGCACGCTTATGTCAACGAAGGGGAACTGCTACAGGATCTCTATACCATCCGCGACTCATTGACGAGCCACGGCGACGGTGCCATCGCCCGTGAGGAACTACAGGACTTGATCCGGTTGGTGGAAACGTTCGGGTTCTACCTGATGGCTCTGGACGTCAGACAGGAATCGTCCAGGCATACGGCGGCCATTGCGGAGTTGCTGGCCAGTAGCGGCCGCGAGACCAACTACGGCGAACTCAAAGAAGACCAAAAAATCTCTCTGTTGTGCCAATTGATCGGCGACGCCTCGCCTCTAAAGGCGCCCCGGGACACTCTCTCCGCCGAAACACAGGAGACGCTCGCCGTTTTTGACGTCATGCGCGACATGCGCCAAGAGATCAGCGAGAAGGCGTTTGGTCACTACGTCATCTCCATGACGCATCACGCCAGCCACGTGCTCGAAGTGATCGCGTTGGCTCGCCAAGCCGGCTTGGTGGAACAGACTTTCCAAGGCTGGCGCTGCGAAATTCGCGTTTCACCCCTGTTCGAGACCATCGACGATCTGCAGCGCATCACCGACGTGATGACCACGCTGCTCGACAATTCGACTTACCGGTCCCTGCTCGCGGCGGGCGATGACCAACAAGAGGTCATGCTCGGCTATTCGGACTCGTGCAAGGACGGTGGAATTTTGGCATCCGCGTGGGCGCTGTACAGCGCGCAACAAAAAATCATGCAGTTGGCCCGCTCGCGCAACGTCAAATGCCGGCTGTTCCACGGTCGCGGCGGCACCGTCGGTCGCGGCGGCGGACCGACCCATGAAGCCATTTTATCGCAACCGCCGGGCACGGTCATGGGCCAGATCAAATTCACCGAACAGGGCGAAGTTCTGTCCTACAAGTACAGCAACGCGGAAACGGCCGTTTATGAGCTGACTATGGGAATCACCGGCCTAATGAAAGCCAGCATGAATCTCGTGACGGACAGTACGCCCGACAAACAGAATTACCTCACGGCTTTTCAAGACATCGCGCGCGTTGGCGAGGAAGTGTATCGCGAACTCACCACCCACACTCTGGGCTTCATGGATTACTTCTACGAAGCGACGCCCGTATCGGAATTGGGATTGCTCAACATCGGCTCGCGACCTTCCCACCGCAAGAACCAAGATCGCTCTCGCGCCTCCATCCGTGCCATTCCATGGGTCTTTGGTTGGGCGCAATCGCGCCACACCCTGCCCGCTTGGTTCGGCATCGGCACCGCGTTGGAGCGCTGGGTCGGCCGCTCGGACGAACGGCTTGCCCGGCTACGGCAAATGTATGAGGAGTGCGCGGCGTTCCGCGCCCTGGTCAGCAACGTTCAGATGGCCTTGATCAAGGCGGACATGACCATCGCCAAACAATACTCCGCTCTGTGCGATCAAACGGATCTCAGCAATCGAATATTCAATTTCATTAGCGACGAGTACCGCCGCACGCATACGCAGATCTTGCGCATCACGCAGGCGGATGATTTGATGTCGGACACCCCGCAACTGGCGCTGTCGATCCGTCGCCGCAACCCGTACCTGGATCCGCTCAACCACATCCAGGTGACCCTGCTGCAGCGCTATCGCGACAACAACAGCGCGGAAGACGAGCGAAATCGTTGGCTCGATCCTTTACTGCGCTCAATCAATGCAATCGCGGCGGGAATGCGCAATACGGGCTAGTGAAGCCAGCTACTCGTTGCTGGCCATTTGCAGGGGAATGGCGTTGCGAATGCGAACAATCCTGTTGTTTTCGTCAACGTAGACCAACGTCGGCTTGAACGACGCTAATTCCTGACGCGACAATCCGACGTAACTGCAGATGATCACGATGTCGCCGGGCGATGCTTTATGCGCCGCCGCGCCGTTCACCGATATGATTCCAGAGCCGTTTTCCGCCCGAATAGCGTAGGTGGTGAATCTCTCACCATTCGTGACGTTATAAATCTGAATTTGCTCATACTCGTGGATGCCCGCCGCTTCCAACAGGCTGCCGTCGATAGCGCACGAGCCCTCATACTCCAACTCCGAGTGGGTAACCCGGGCGCGGTGCAGTTTGGCGTTCAGTACAGTGTGATGCATGGCTTATCCAGCAAATTCAGTCGGTTATACCTAACAAACGGCGCCTATTATAACCAATTTAGCGACTTGGCACCGACATGCCATTAGAAGCGGTGGAATAAGCTTAAGTTCCCCGTGGGTATGAGCGTTTTTGGCATTGGCGAGTCCGCCGATGAAATCAGGGAGGAAATACGACCATGACAGTCGAAAATCCGATTCACGAGTTGTCGCACGAACACAAATACATTCTGAAAGTCGTCCATGGCCTGCATCGACGTGAAGTTGATGCAAAACGTCATCCACTTCATGCGTGACTTCGCCGACAAGTGCCATCATGCAAAAGAAGAGGCAGCGCCTTTTCCGGTCACGGATGGGAACCGTTATACTCGGACCCAGCGGCGCAACCCGCCAATGTGGTCGATCGAGGAATACTATGAATACGAAGCCAAAGGTGATTCTTTCCGAACTGGATGCCGAGAGGCTTGAGAAACTATTGAGCACGCTGCCGGCCAACGCTGTTCCGGGGAAGTCCGAATTGGAAGCGGAAATCGCGCGCGCCGATATCGTCGACCCCAAGGACATGCCGCCCAATGTCGTGACCATGAACTCGAAGGTCAAATTCCGAATTTCGTCATCGGACGACGAATTCAGCCTGACTCTGGTGTATCCGAAGGACGTCGATGAAAGCGGCGGCACGATCTCCATTCTCGCTCCCGTCGGCAGCGCTCTGCTTGGTCTGTCACAGGGCGACGAGATCGAGTGGCCAAGGCCGGCCGGCGGCGTAATGAAAGTTCGCATCGAGGAAATTCTGTATCAACCCGAGCGGGCCGGTGAATACCACCGTTGACGCTGTAGAAAAACCCGCAACCACGCGTAATGTCCGTGGCGTCATTGGGTATAATGGAGGCCACGGAAACGGATGCGTGGGAGAGCGACGATGGCGCGGTACAAACCGA
>JAKACW010000038.1 GCA_021821045.1 Pseudomonadota bacterium | reverse complement strand
ACCGCACGCCGTCCGACATGCCTGCCCAAGCCCTTCACCCATTGCTGCCCGAGTTGGTCGCGCCATTTCGTTAGCGAGCTCAAGCCGCCGACCGCAAAGGAGAAGCCGTGGCGTATGTTGCGCACGGCGTGTAGCCAATCCTCTTGGTCGATGCCAAGTTCGATACGAACTACCCGGACACCCATTAATCCACGGGCGAAAGTTAAACGCAAGCCGAACATGCCCTTCACGCTAGCGACTTGTTCGTTAAATCCCCGGACACCCATTAGTCTACGGGCGAAAGTTAAACGCAAGCCGAGCATGCTCTTCACGCTAGCGGCGCGTTCGTAGCACATGTAACCGAGAGCGATTGGAATTTGCGGTGCGAAGTCGAACGGAATCACACTGACTGCTGCGACGAACCAAGTCTGGCACAGGGAGACTGAATCAAGCGCTGTGGCGTGGCGGACGTCCTCGAGTCTGTTTGAATCTGTCCTGAAATCTACGTCTGCTGCACCGCACGCCGTCCGACATGCCTGCCCAAGCCCTTCACCCATTGCTGCCCGAGTTGGTCGCGCCATTTCGTTAGCGAGCTCAAGCCGCCGACCGCAAAGGAGAAGCCGTGGCGTATGTTGCGCACGGTGTGTAGCCAATCCTCTTGGTCGATGCCAAGTTCGAAGAGTATCGATTTCGCACCCTGCGGGATCGCGCCGCGTTTATTCTTCCGAAGCTGGCGACCCGTCCATTCCGCGAGGGCGAGATAGCTGTCAAATGTGCACGGAAGTGGAACGGCTTTCCTCGGATGCCCGATGCGTCGCACGACCTGGTCCGAAAACGGCACCAATGCGGGTAATAACTCGTCATCATACGGCAGTGACCGCTTGGCGATGGCGCTCCGTGGTGAATGGATTTTTGCATGGCTAACAACGCGCTCTTGGACGGAGGTGTAGTTCGAGTCAACCAGCGTTTCTGCCAGCGTTGCGCGGATTGGGTTTAAATCGACATAGGCCATGGCAGCGAAGAGCGCGCGTTCGTCGAGCAGCGCTTGGCTCTTGAATCGGCCTTCCCAGAAGCGCCCCTTGCAACCGTCCTCCAAGTTGGCGCGTCGGGCAATAAACTCGTTGAGCAAGCGCATGAACCAACTGATGTCGTGCAGGCGTTCGCGCCAGGTCGGAGTCTTCACCGCGATCTCGATCTTGTCCGCCTCCGACAGCGCTTGCTGTTGACGGTAACGGTACGCCGCGCCACCACCGCACAGACTGCCCCAGCGGCGCACCACTTCATCATCGGTCCATTCTTTGGCTCGTTCCCGATCCACGCGCAGGATGAGATGGTAGTGATTGCTCATACATGCGAAGGCCGCGACATCAATGGCAAACACTCCGGCCAGCTGTCGGAAGCGCTCAACCAACCAACCGCGGCGGTGATCGAAACTGCGGCGTGTGAGTTTGTCGCTGCCGCAAAGAAACGCCCGCCGCACACAGCGCGAAACCACGTGGTAATACGGCGTTACGGACAGGTCGATTTGTTTCGAGCGCGGAGTCGTCATGGGGAGAGTGTGTGGCATGAGTTGACGAGGAGGCAGAGGCGTTTGGCGCTTTGGCATGTAAGACATGGGAGTGCGCGCACGTCAGGATTCGATTACGAAAAATGGGTGTCCGTGTTTGGGGAAATGGATGTCCGCGTTTGGCATATGGGGCATATGGCGTTTGGCATGGAAAAATGGGTGTCCGCGTCTGGTATGTCCGCGTCTGGTATGGTGTTTGGCGACGAAAAATGGGTGTCCGCGTTTGGCGTTTTGGGTGTCCGCGTTTGGCGTTTGGAACGCGTTTGGCGACGAAAAATGGGTGTCCGCGTTTGGGGCACGCGTTTGGCATATGTCCGCGTTTGGCATATGTAACCCCACGTATTACGTGGTTACCCGCCCTTCAGGACAATTGCTCAACGTCGTCATGAAGGGCCGTCGGGCGCAACATCATGCTTGCAAAATCTGTCCACTTTTTCAGTCTTTTCTTTGCGGTCTCACTCATCGCCGGCTGCGGCGGTAGCGGCGAGCCAAAATCAGACACGACACCCGACACCAACAGCCCGACCGTCGATACCGCCAACTGGGATAGTCAACTTAAAGCCGCCATCACAACCCAGGGCATAGCGCCCCTGCAACGTCCTCGTCGCGCCAGCGCGGCCCAAGTCGCTCTCGGTCAAGCGCTGTTTTTCGACAAAGTGCTCAGCGGCAACCGCGATACGTCCTGTGCGACCTGCCACCATCCCTTGCTGCACACGGGCGATCACTTATCGGTGTCCTTTGGCACCGGTGGCATCGGGCTCGGCCCCGCTCGTGTTAAAGGCGTCAATCGCCGCTTGATCCCGCGCAATTCGCCCGAACTGTTCAATCGCGGCTTGGCCAGCGTCGACACGCTGTTTTGGGATGGACGGGTGAGCGGAACTAAGGCCGCCGGTTTTCAAACACCGGCCGGCACGGCCCTGCTGCCTGGGGTCGACAGCGCGTTTGCCGCCCAGGCGTTTTTCCCCATCACTTCGATCGAAGAAATGCGCGGCGATGCCAACGATCGTGACGTGTTTGGCAACATCAACGAACTGGCTAACCTCCCGGCCAGCGATTTTCCGGCAATCTGGTCGGCGGTGATGCAGCGCGTGCTCACCATTCCGCGTTACATCCAAATGTTTCAGGCCGCATACCCCACGGTGCCCGCGAATCAACTCAACTACACCTTCGCCGCGAACGCTATTGCCGCGTTCGAAACCGAGCGCTGGAGCGCCGTCAACACACCATGGGATCGTTACGTTGCCGGCGACACCACCGCCATCAACATGACCGCCAAGCAAGGCGCCGTACTCTTTTTCGGCAAGGCCCGCTGCGCCGAGTGTCATTCCGGCTCACTGCTCTCCGACCAGGACTTCCACAACATCGCCGTGCCGCAGTTGGGACCCGGCAAAGGCACCAGCGCGCCCTTCGACTACGGCTACGAATTGGTCAGCGGCGATCCCGCGGATCGATTCAAGTTCAAAACGCCGCCGCTGCGCAATGTCGCCGTCAATGGGCCCTACATGCACAACGGCGCTTATGTTCGACTGGAAGACGCCATCGAGCATCACTTGGATCCCACCGCATCCCTGCGCAACTTCGATGCCTCGCAGTTAAGCGCCGAGCTGCAAGCCACGCTGCGCAACGATCCTCAAACACAACAAGCCATTCTGCAAACGCTAGATGAGAAATCGCGGACACCCATCGTGTTGAGCCGCTTGGAAATCAGCCAACTCATGGAATTCATGAACGCGCTGACTGATCCAGGGTCGCTGGATTTAAGCGGTGACATTCCGGCATCGGTGCCGAGTGGCCTGCCGGTGGCGGACTAAGAATCGCGGAACGAAACCGCTCCCACATAGCGCCTCGAAACACCTATCGCCCATGCTTCTTCAATAGCTGCGCAAACAGTTTGAACTCCTCGTCCCGCCCGCTGCCCTTGCGCCAGGCCAGGGCAATGTCCCGCGCGCTCTTTTCCTTCAGAGACTGGGTATTGATGTGCGTCCCTTTCAACAGCGCCGAGTCCAATGCCATCTCCGGCAGAAATGTAATGCCCAAATCACTTTCCACCATTTGCACCAATGTGTTCAGGCTGGTTGCGCTAAATCGATTGACTTTGTTCATGCTGCGAATGCGGCATGCGGTGAGCGCGTGATCCCGCAGACAATGGCCGTCCTCCAGCAGCAGCACGCTGTCGCTGTTCAATCGACTCGGCGTGTAGCGGCCCGGATCGACCAGATCTGTTCCCTCGCGGTACGCCAGCACGAAATGATCCTTAAACAGCACGTCCGTCTCGACGTTGCGCAGATCATAGGGCAACGCGATGAGAATCGCATCCAACTCGCCGCGCATCATGGCGTCGTACACCTTCTCGGTCGTCTCTTCTTTGATGAAAAGCTTCAGCTTTGGATAGCTCTTGCGAATGTGCGGCAGCACCTTGGGCAAAAGAAACGGCGCAATGGTCGGAATCACGCCCAGATGGAGCTGCCCCGTTAGCGGCGCCCGCCCGCCCCGCGCCGTTTCCACCAGTGCCTCGATGTCACGCAGGCACAACCGCGCCTGCACGACCACGTCCTGACCGATGCGCGTTATCGTGACTTGCTTGTTGGTGCGGTCCACCAGGCGCACGTCCAAAATCGACTCCAGTTCCTGGATCGCGATACTGAAAGCGGACTGGGACACAAAACACGCCGCCGCCGCGCGCCCGAAATGACGATGCTCATCAAGAGCCACCAGGTAGCGCAGTTGTTTAGTGGACGGAAGATTCATTGTCCAACCCCTTTATTTATCGAGCTATAACACGATCTATAAAATACATCGTTATGATGTAATCATTCAATTTTTATAATTGTAGCCGGACCCGTAACATGAGTCACGAAATGAAGGAAAAGGAGCACACCAATGAGTAAAACAGCATCTTTCGCGGTAGTTCACATGTCGGTCGCGTTCACCGTCGGCTATGTGATGACGGGGGATGTCATGGTCGGCGGCGCGCTGGCACTCGTTGAGCCGTTGGTGAATACCGTAGCGTACCACTTCCACGAAAAAGTGTGGCAGCGCTGGGGCGGAAAATCCCGCGCAGCCTCGAAACGCAACGTGGCGGTGTGCACCTGACGGAGTGCGACTGCTTCCACAACTCGTAACTTAAACTGTAAATGAGGAGATTGTAAGATGTTGGAAAATCGTGAAGGACAGCGTGTCCCGCAAGTCACCTTTCGTACCCGTGCCAATGGCCAATGGAAAGACGTTACCACTGACGAGATCTTTAAAGGAAAGTCGGTCGTCGTGTTCTCTTTGCCCGGCGCCTACACCCCGACCTGCTCGTCGAGCCACGTGCCGCGCTACAATGAGCTGACGCCGGTGTTCAAGCAGAATGGCGTCGACGAGGTGGTGTGCATCTCGGTGAACGATGGTTTCGTCATGGACGCCTGGCAGTCGGAACAGCACGCCGATCGCATTCGGTTTATCCCGGACGGCAATGCCGAGTTCACCGAAAAAATGGGCATGCTGGTGGACAAAAAGGACCTCGGCTTCGGTAAGCGGTCGTGGCGCTACTCCATGCTGGTGAACGACGGCGTGATCGAGAAGATGTTCATCGAGCCGGACGAGCCGGGCGACCCGTTCAAGGTCTCCGACGCGGACACCATGCTGCGCTACCTCAATGCCAGCGCCAAGGCACCGGATGCGGTCGCACTGTTCGCCCGCAAAGGCTGCCCGCATTGCGAACGCGCCAAACGCGTGCTGCGCGAGCACAACATGGACTTCGAAACAATCACGTTGAGCGCCGAAACGACCATGTACGCAGTGCGCGCGGTAAGCGGCGGTATCACGGTGCCCCAAGTGTTCATCAACGGCAAACTGATCGGCGGCGCCGATCAACTTGAAGAATACTTGCGGCAGAAGAAAGCGAAAGCGGCTTAAATCTATCCGGCCGATGTGGTTGTGGGAGCGGATCCTTCCGCGATGGTGTAATCGAGCAATCGCGGTAGGAAACCGCTCCCACAATTCTCAAACAACAGAGGAGAACCAATGCAGCGTCACTTTGATTTAATCGCCATCGGCGGCGGCAGCGGCGGCCTGGCCGTCACTAAACGAGCCGCCCAGTTGGGCAAACGGGCCGCTATCGTCGAGGCTTCGCGCTTGGGCGGCACTTGCGTCAACAACGGTTGTGTGCCAAAGAAAATCATGTGGTATGCGGCGAACCTGGCCCATGCGGTGGACGACGCGAACGGATATGGGATTCCCGCGACACGCGGCGCGACGGACTGGCCGACCCTGGTGGAGAGCCGCGAGCGTTACATCGAGGCCATCAACGGCAATTGGCAGAAGACCATCGATAACGCGGGCATCACTCGCCTGGAAGGCTTCGCGCGCTTCACCGGCAGCAATACTGTTGAGATCAACAACGTAACCTACACCGCGGATCACATCGTCATCGCCACCGGCGGCCGGCCCCTCCTGCCCGCCGTTCCGGGCGCGGAACTTGGCATCACCTCAGACGGCTTCTTCCAGCTTCAAACTCAGCCAAAGAGTGTCGCGGTCGTCGGCGGCGGCTATATCGGTGTCGAACTGAGCGGCATGCTTCAAGGCTTGGGATCCGCCGTGACCCTCTTCATTCGCGACGAAAAGGTCTTGCATACTTTCGATACGATCTTGAGCGACAATTTGACGGAAGAAATGGTTCGGCAGGGCGTCAATATCGAGAAGAAGTTCAGCGTGGCTCGACTCGATCGCCGCGCACAGGGAATCGCCGTGACCGCCGAAGACGGACGCCAACGCGAGGGGTTCGATTGCGTCATTTGGGCCGTCGGCCGCGCGCCCAACACGGACAGCCTCAACCTGGCCGCAGCCGGAATCCACTCGCTGAGCAACGGCATCATTCCGGTGGACGAATATCAGAACACCAATCGACCCGGAATCTACGCCATTGGCGACGTAACCGGCCATGCGCCTCTGACGCCGGTGGCCATCGCCGCCGGGCGCAAACTGGCGGAGCGCTTGTTCAACAACAAACCGCTGAGCAAAGTGGATTACCGAGATATTCCCAGCGTGGTGTTCTCTCACCCCCCCGTCGGCACCGTCGGGCTCACCGAGGCGCAAGCCCGCGAGCGGTTTGTCGACGGCGTGACCGTCTACACAACGCGCTTCAAACCGATGCGTTACGCGTTGTCCTCGCACGGACCGCGCACCGCCATGAAACTGGTCTGTGTCGGCGAAGAAGAACGGGTGGTCGGACTGCATATCATCGGCGACAGCGCGGACGAGATGCTGCAAGGTTTCGCCGTCGCCGTGAAGATGGGCGCGACAAAAGCGGACCTGGACAACACCATCGCCATTCATCCGACGGCGGCGGAAGAATTGGTGACGATGAAACGCGGTTAACAACGTCGCCGCGGCGATTTCACGAAATCGTCACAATACTGTCATACTCTGTGCATTGGAGGCTCCATGAAAAAGATACTCTTCCTCTGCACCGGCAACTCGTGCCGCAGCCAGATGGCCGAAGGTTGGGCGCGCCATTTCAAGGGCGAGGCCTACGACATTTACTCCGCGGGCCTGGAAGCCCACGGCTTGAATCCCAACGCGGTGCGAGTGATGGCCGAAGCCGCCGTGGATATTTCCCGACACCGCTCCAAGACAGTCGATGCCCTGCGGGACGTCGATTTCGATGTCGTGTTCACGGTGTGCGGTCATGCCGATGAAACCTGCCCGGCGTTCTTGCGTCAGGCCAAGGTCGTTCATGTCGGCTTCGACGATCCGCCCAAGCTGGCCGCCGCGGCCAAGACTGATGACGAAGCCTTAGACCACTATCGCCGTGTTCGCGACGAAATCAAAGCGTTTTGCCAATCGTTGGAACAGTTTATGTAGTGCATGACGGAAATCATTCGTCGTTCGCGCGTTCCGCAGCCCATATATCCCGTGCCCAGCACAGGGCTTTATTCCCTGAGGTCCTGCGACTTTTAATCCGCACCATTTACGCCGGTACACTTTGCTCAGTAGCATAGAGCCACTGCCCTTTGGCAGCCGACAACAACAACTCAGTTTAAGGGGAGGGGTTCCATGCCACGCAGCCTTACCAGCAGCGCTACGTTCTTCTGTCTTTTCTTACACGCCGGCACCGGACTGGTCCAGGCCGCCGTCCACGGCGAAGGTGATGGGCCAGCGCCCATTTCGTACGTTTATTCCGCCAATCAAATTGACGGGAATCTTTCGGCCTTCAAGATCGACGCCGAGCACAATACGTTCAGCGAAGTCCCAGGGTCGCCCTACGCGACCGGCGCCTTTCCCGTCTCGGTGAAGACCTCGCCCAACGGCAAATTCGTCTACGTGGTCAATCAAGGCTCGCACAACGTCAGCGTGCTGCGCGTCGAACATGACTCCGGCCGACTCCATCCGATCGCCGGCTCCCCTTTTCCCGCCGGCAAATATCCCGACGCCATCACGATCACGCCCGATGGTCACTTTGCGTTCGTCACTAACGAAGACGACAACATGGCCATTGTGTTCGAGTTGGACTCGGAGACCGGCGCGATGACGCGGGTGGACAAACAGTCGCGGACCGACAAACATCCAATTTCCGTGAATGTGTCTCCGAACGGCAGGTTCGCCTTCGTCTCCAACTTCGACGCCAGCACCGTCACCGCCTACCGCGTCAGCGAAAAGACAGGCGCTTTGGAGTCCGTCGGCAAACCGGTGCCGACCGACGACAAACCTATCTACACCACCGTGAGCCCCGACAATCGTTTCCTGTTCGTCGCCAATTACGGATCCGTGACGGTATCGGCGTTCACTATCAATCAGGACACGGGTGTATTGACCGAAGTCGCAGGATCGCCGTTCATGGCCGGCGCGCAGCCCTACTCCGTAACGGTCAATCCCACGGGCACCCACCTCTATGCCGCCAACTGGGGCAGCCACGACATCAGCGCGTTTGCCATCGACGCGACAACAGGCGCTCTGAAGGAGATCGCGGGTTCGCCGTACAAGACCGACTGGTACCCTTACGCCGTGGTAATCGACCCCACCGATCACTATGCGTTCGTCGCCAACAACGGTGCCGGCAACATCGGTGTCTACATGATTGATGAAGTATCCGGTGCGCTAAAGCAAATGGACGGTTCGCCGTTTCCCTCCGGCAAAGGGCCCTATTCGTTGTCAGTAGGCAGCGGCGTCGAGTAACCTCAAAATACTCCGTGCCGCCGCAAAACCGGCGGCACGGAATACCACCATTTTCCCTTCTTGCAAAAGGCCTTCTGCCGCATCACAAAAAATGCCCTAACTCGCCCCATTGATTAAGTGCCGCCGGCTGTCGCCGAAACACTAACTGAGGCAATACATTCTCAGGTTTCCCACATGGGGCAGCACGACAAGAAAGTCTCCGCAGACCATTTGAAACTCGGCATGTTTGTCGCGGGACTCGACCGCCCGTGGCTCGAGACGCCGTTCCCATTTCAGGGCTTTGTCATCAAGGACACAGAAGAACTTCGTCAGCTCGAAAATCTGTGCAAGTACGTCTACATCGACACCGCTTTGGGGGTCGGGGCCGACAGTTACCTTTCAGACCAGACCACGACCGAGCAGGCATTGGAAAACCTGGCCCGTTCCGCCATCAGCGACCCGGTGTATCACGACACCGTCTCGGTCGAGGAAGAACTCGAGATCGCCAAAGACAAGCACGAGAAGGCCTGCGAACTCGTCGGCGACTTCATGGAGAGCGCCCGCAAGGGCAAGGAACTGCGCGTCGATGCAGTAAAACCCGTCGTCGATGGCATGGTCGAGAGTATCATCCGCAATCCTGACGCCTTTATGTGGCTGACCAAACTAAAACAGAAAGACGCCTACACCTACAGCCACAGCATCGATGTATGTGCGCTCGCCATCGCTTTCGGCCGCCACCTGGGTTTGCCCAAAGACCAGCTCGCAATACTCGCCCAAGGCGCGCTGATGTTCGACGTGGGCAAAATGCGTCTGCCGTCGGAACTGTTGAAGAAGCCGCGCAAGCTGGACGCCAAGGAATACGAGTTGGTCAAGCGTCATGTGGAATTCGGCGTTTCCATACTGCAGAAAACCAACGGCATACACAAGGACGTCATTGGCATCACCGTCACCCACCATGAGCGCTACAACGGCGCCGGCTATCCGCGCCGACTGCGCAACGAAAACATTCCACTGTTCGGACGCTTGGCGTCCATTGTCGACTGCTATGACGCCATAACCAGCGATCGCCCCTACAGCAAGGGACTTTCGCCCCACGATGCCGTTCGCAAACTCTACGAGTGGCGCAACGTCGACTTCCAGGAAGAACTGGTGGAGAGTTTCATCCAATGTCTCGGCATCTATCCCACCGGCACTTTGGTGGAACTCAGCAGCGGCGAGGTCGGCATCGTAGTCGCTCAAAATCGCGTTCGTCGCTTGCGGCCAAAAGTAATGCTGATCCTCGACGCCAACAAACAACTCGTCGGCACACTGCCCACGTTGGACCTAGCAACGGCCATCGAGGACGTTAACGGAAACCCGCTCGACATCGTCGGCGCTGTCGACCCGGCGGTCTACAACATCGACCCAAAGGAATACTACTTGTAGCTGTGTCGGCGGCGCCACACGGCCGCGGCAGGCTCGAGTTATCGCCACGATGCGCAACCACGTCATGCCAATCGTTCAACGCTCCTCTCTCGCGGAGGCGCTATCGGAGAAGGTTGCGGACAGCGCCTCGGTCGGCGGCTTCATCGGCGTGCTCGCCATTGAGATTTTCCGGATTCGCGAAATCAACAACACGTTCGGCTACAGGGCGGGCGACAACATTCTTGATCAAACGGTGGGCAGACTTACCGCTCTGCTGAGGGATGGCGATCAACTCTACCGTACCGGCGGCGCCGAGTTTGTACTGATCACCGCCACACTGAAAAATCCCGCCATTACGACGCTGGCCGCGACCAAAGCGCAGAACCTGCTGCAGGAACCGTTTCAACTCGATGGTCAGTCCATCCGGGTCAGCTCGTTCATTGGCATCGCCGCGTCAAACGACGGCGCGCCCACCGGAGAAATGTTGATGCAGCGGGCGGATATGGCCTTGAGTCGCGCGAAAACGACCAACACCGCATTCGTCGTGTATGAAGCAGACCGAGATAACGACGCGGCAGACGCCGTGTTCATTGAAAATGAACTCAAACAAGGCATCGAGAACGACGAGCTACTGCTGGTGTTTCAACCCAAGGTTAACCTCATGGGCGCAGTCGTGAACGGCGTCGAAGCCCTGGCGCGCTGGCACAGCCCTCAGCGCGGCCCGATCTTCCCCAGCCGTTTTGTACCCGTCGCCGAGAACAGCCACTTGGTAATGCCGTTCACTGTCTGGACGCTTAACACTGCGCTAAGGAGTCTGCGAGAGTTGCACGGCCAGCAGGTCGACCTGTCCATGGCGATCAATTTGTCCGCCAACATCTTCCACAATAGCGACATCGTCGACCTGATCCACCACGCGATCAAGCTATGGGAGTCTGACCCACGCGCCGTGGTCATCGAGATCACCGAGAGCACCATGATGATCAATCCGCAAAACAGCATGCGCACCCTGCAGTCGCTGTGCGATCTCGGACTGAGAATTTCCATAGACGATTTCGGCACCGGATACTCCTCGCTGTCCTATCTCAGGAAGCTCCCGGTGAATGAACTCAAGATCGATCGCGGGTTCGTGCAGGACATGGTCATCAACAAGGATGATGAGACGATCGTGCGCACTGTCATCGATATGGCCCACAATTTCGGACTTACCGTCACCGCCGAGGGCGTCGAGAACGAAGAAACCTTGCAGCGCCTGACGGCCCTGGGCTGCGACAGCGCGCAGGGCTTTCACATCGCCAAACCCATGCCGGCCGACGAACTGGCGTCGTGGCTGGCCGAATCGCGTTGGAAGGGTGTCGAAAAATGACGACAGGCCGGGGATGGGATGCCGGGGCGAACACGACCATCGACGCTGGGCCTTGACGCGTCGCGGCGCCTTTGCCAGACTTAGCGCTATGTCAACTCCAATGCATTCAGTCCGCTGCGTCGTCATCCACCAGGCCATTGTGCGCTGGCTGGGATGCCGCGGATCTGCGTGCCTTTCGAGGATAGCTTTTTAGTTTCATAGAGCCAATTTTCAGACAAAAGGCCGCGGATCCCAAAAGGACCCGCGGCCTTTTTCGTTTTGGCGCTGCAACAGGGAGACGACACCGTGTCGGTACCATTGGCTTACATAGGCATCATTCTGGTTTGGTCGACGACGCCGCTCGCCATCAAGTGGAGCGGCGAGGACGTGGGTTTTCTGTTCGGCGTTGCAAGCCGCATGAGCCTCGCCTTAGTGGCGAGCCTGATCGCGCTCTCCCTGTGGCGCAAGCCCCTGCCCCGCCACCGTGAGGCCATTCATGCGTATCTGGCCGTGGGGATCCCGCTGTTTCTTGCCATGAGCTGCGTGTACTGGGCAGCGCAATTCATTCCCAGCGGATTGATCTCCGTCGTCTTCGGTTTGACGCCGGTGGTGACGGGATTGCTTGCGGTCTATGTGCTGCGCGAACAGAGTTTCACGCCGCTTAAGGTGGTGGGCATGGCATTCGGTCTGGGCGGACTGGCAGTGATTTTCATCGACAGTTTCCAACTGGGCCCTGCGGCGCATTGGGGAATCATCGGCATGCTCGGCTCGGTGTTCTTTCATTCGCTCGGGACCGTGTGGATGAAGAAAGTGGGCAGCCGACTGCCGGCCATTACAGCCAACACGGGCGGATTGGCCGTGGCGTGCACACTTTATGCAACGACCTGGTTGGTGTTCGACCGCAGCGTGCCAAGCCATGTGCCGCTGCACACGGCCGGATCGATCGTGTATTTGGCCATCGTCGGTTCGCTATTGGGCGCGGTGATGTTTTACTACGCCCTCAAGCATCTCGACACCGGCAAAATGGCCTTAATGACACTGATCACGCCGGTGACGGCATTAATGATCGGGCATTGGGTGAATGACGAGCCGGTGAAGGGGACGACGATCGCCGGCACCGCGTTGGTGTTGACGGGGCTGCTTGCTTATCAGGGAACAGCCTTGTTCCGCAGGCGTCAACCGATGAATGCAGGTAAGCAAGAGGATGCAGTGACATAGTCATCGTCGCATCGCGGAAGGATCCGCTCCCACCATGCCATGTCGCGATCCTGTGTTGTGGGAGCGGATTATTCCGCGATTCTTCGCCCGAATCATCAATAGCGCCGATTCGATCGCGGAATGAACCGCTCCCACAACAATATCCCATCACGCTTCGAAGTTCTCGGCGGGTCGCACTCCTTCCGGGAACAAATCCTGAATGAATCCAAACCGAGTCAAGTCGCGGACCCGACGCGGATACAGCACGCCGTCCAGATGGTCACACTCATGCTGCACGACGCGGGCGTGAAAGCCTTCCACTTCCCGCTCGAAGGCGTTCCCGTGCTCATCCCAGCCGCGGTAAAAAATCTTGTTGTAGCGCGGCACCCAGCCGCGCATGCCGGGCACGCTGAGGCAGCCTTCCCAATCTTCGCTGACTGATTGATCAATTGGAATGATCTCCGGATTGACCAATACGGTTCGCGGGATGGGGGGCATCTCCGGGTAGCGCGGATTGCGTTCGCCGCCGAAAACCACCACACGCTGCAGTACGCCAATTTGCGGCGCCGCCAACCCCGCCCCTTTCGCCGCCGCCATGGTCTCCCAAAGGTCCTCAACAAGGTTGATGAGTTCAGTCGAATCGAAACTCGCAACCGGCTGCGCCACCTGCAGCAACAGCGGATGTCCCATCTTCAAAATCTCGCGAACGGCCACTAGAAAGTCTCCTAAATTCATGGCACAGGGGCGCATCTCTACTTTATTTTAGCGCCTGGTTCCGGTAAGGTGTCCCGCAGTCAAAGAGGATCCCAATTATGCCTAGGATTTGGCTCATCGCCGTTTGGTTCCTGGTCAGCACACCGGCGTGGACCCAGGAAACGGCGTGGTACGACGTCGAACTCGTGGTATTCGAGAATACCGATCCCGCCGCCGGCTCGACCGAAACCTGGCCCGATGATCCCGGATTTCCCGAACTCGAAGGCGCCAAGGAACTCATCCCGCCCGGTGCCGAACCCGTCGCCGCGCCAGACCTCGAGGCCCCCGGCGCCGAGCTTCCGGCATTACATGGATTGGACGCCGAGACACCGGAGTCAACCGCTCTCGCCCCGGAACAATCCCCAACTGCAGACGAGGAACTGCAGCCTGCCGTCGAAACGATGCCGCCCCTTGACGTATGGGTTCCGTTTCTGCTGCGGCCCGCATCGGATCTAAAACTCGGCGATACCGTCCGCCGCCTGAACCGATCCGGACGCTTCCGCGTGATCACGCACGCCGCATGGCGGCAGGCGTTGTCCCGGGGCGGACCGGCAACTCCCGTACACATACACAATATGCTTGGTGACATCGAGACCTACCAACGCTTGTCGCAATCGGCGCTCGAGCACGGTCTGCCGCTGGCGCCAAATGTCGCGACCTTTGAGATGACTCCGCCGGCAACGGGTGCCTTCCCAGCGCCCTTGCAACGTCCAATCGAGTTCCCGCTGGACGGCACCGTGACGATTCGACTTGCCCGCTACTTGCACATCGACGCCGACCTCATCTGGCACCGTACGGAACAAGCGCGGGAAGACGTGCAACCGGGGCTGCCGACCGGGGAAACACCTCAGGAAGAGGAACCGATCGAAATAACGATGGACGGCTCGCCGATTACTCCCGAGTTACGCATGCGCGGCTATCGTTTGAAGGAGTCACGCCGCATGCGCAGCAAGGAACTTCACTATCTGGATCACCCGGTGTACGGGATTCTGGCGCTCATCACGCCGGTCGATGAAGCGGCGAAACAGGCGGAGCAGCCCTAAAACGGCTGCAACCGTTAGACAAAGAATCGCGGTAGGAAACCGCTCCCACAGCAGTCTCGACGCCGGGGGTGGAATCGGACGACACGTCGGACGACACATCGAACGCTAAAGCAGCGGCACCGCATGTTCAAGCAGGGTGCGCACCTTGGCCATGCCGTGCTTGAGGATGCGCTCGATGTCCGACATCTCGATCGTCTCGCCGCCGCCTCGACCGGCCGCCCAATTGGCGACAACGGCGCACGTTGCATATTCCAATTCAAGCTCCCGCGCCAGTGCTGCTTCGGGCATTCCCGTCATGCCCACCATAGTGCAGCCGTCACGCTCCATGCGCGTGATCTCGGCGGCCGTTTCCAATCGCGGGCCTTGCATGGCGCCGTAAACACCGCCATCAATAACATCCAACTTGGCGACACGGCAGGCATTTAAGATGAGCTGCCTGACGGACTCAGCATACGGTCGCGTGAAATCGATGTGCGTGACATGAGAAAGATCATCTTCGAAAAACGTGCTGGCGCGCGACCAGGTGTAGTCGATGAGTTGATCCGGGACGGTCAACGTCTCGGGCGCCAACGAAGGATGAATGCCGCCGACCGCCGCGACCGCAATGACTTTGCGCACGCCCGTGTTGTGAAGCGCCCAAATGTTGGCGCGGTAATTAACCCGATGGGGCGGAATGGTGTGTCCGGCGCCGTGCCGCGGCAAGAACACGACTTCCTTGCCGCCCAGCGTGCCGAACACCAGCGGACCCGAAGGTTCACCATAGGGCGTATGGACCACCTCGCGCCGCGTGATTTGAAGATTCGCCAGCGAGGTGAGTCCCGTGCCGCCGATGATGGCCAGTTCAGTCATTGTCTTTCACCGCATACACTTCCAGCAAATTGCGCCAGTACTCCTTGTAGTCCATGCCAAAACCGAAGACATAACGATTCTCGACCATCAAACCGCGAAACGTTGCTTCGATCGCCTTCTTGCGGCCGAGATCTTTTTCCAAGGCCACGACACTGAGAACGTCCTGCGCGCCCAAGGCACGACACTCCGCGACAATGGCCGCCAGCGTGTGTCCCTCGTCGAGAATATCGTCGATCAACAACACGGTGCGACCCTTTATAGCTGCCGGCGGACGCACGACCCAGTTCAGATCGCCGCCGGACGTTTTCCCTCGATAGCGCGAGGCGTGAATATAGTCCAACTGGAGAGGAAATCGAAGACGGGCGAGAAGATAAGCCGCGGGCATCAAGCCGCCGCTCATGATGCACAACAACAGTGGATTCTTATCCTTGAGTTCGGCCGTGATTTCGGCGGCCACCCGGTCCATCGCCGCCAGAATCTCGTGTTCGCCATACAGCCGTTCGGCGTTATCCAAAGCCTGCTGCGCGTCTTGCGGCGTAATGGGCATCCGTTTTTATCCTTTACCGGAAGGCCGTCGCGTCGACCGTGCGTTGGTGTTGCTGCATTAGTAGGTAAATACCACTGTGCCCGGGTCCATGGCTTCGCTGATCAAATAGGCCCCGCCGACGGTTTCTTCCACTTGGTCGATCAATCCATTGCCCCACGCTTCGAGGGCCGATGTGCAAACTTTGAATTTGACGCCGGCGTCGTGGGCTTCGCAAATCATATCATAGATCGTTTTGGTCTTTTCCGGCCCGACGGGAAGCGCGTCCGCCACGCCTTTTTTGGCCACCTCGCCCGAGTAACCGGTGAAAATGACTTCCACTTTGAACTCCATCGCCGCGGCAACGGTCGCCTGGGACAAGGCAGGAATCAACTGCAGCACGTTGCGAGGATCGGTTGTCGCGAGAATGATGAGTAACTTTTCCGCCATCTTATTTTGTCTCAACTGCCTTTGTTCGGAGAAATCGCCCAACTACCGCTTATTGCGGCAGTTGCGGCACGCTGATCGGTGGATACTGTCCACTCAATGAATTGAGGAACGCCACGACATCGTCAAGTTGGGCATCGGAAAAATCGACACGAAGTTGCGCTTCGGCCATGACCCGCACGGCCTCTTTCAGTGTCGTGACCGCGCCATTGTGAAAATACGGCGCCGTGTGGGCCACGTTGCGCAAGGTGGGAACACGGAACAATCGTTTATCCGCTTCGTCACCGGTGACGTGAAAGCGGCCGAGATCGGCGCTAAATTTGTATTTTCGATCCGACGGCGCATCCGGATAGTTGGGGAACAATTCATAGAACCCTTCCCCGATTTGAAAAGCGAGACCGGGAACGGGGCCCGCCAGGCTCACCCAAAAATGGCACGACGCGCAGCCGGAGTCGACGAATACCTCGAACCCCCGCTGCTGCGTTTCGGTAAGCGCCGTCTTGTCGCCACGCAAGAATCGATCGAATGCGCTGTCTTGTGTAACCAGCGTTCGCAGAAAAGACGACAGGGCTTGGGCGATACTTTGCGAATTAACCGCATCGCTGCCGAACGCGGCGCGGAACTGTTCGCCGTAACCACTGATCGCACTGATCCGCCGCGACAATTCTTCGGCGCTGCCGCCATTCATCGCGTTCGTCTCCATGAGATGACGCTCGACGGCGTCTTCAAGCGTGGCGGCCCGACCGTCCCAAAACCAGATGGTGTAAAACCCCACGTTCCACAGCGTCGGCGCCGAGCGCTTGGTTAACGTACCATCATCACCGGTCGAATAGGCCATGCCGTCGGCCGCGCCATAAGCCAGATTGTGACACTGCTGGCAGGTGGTGCGTCCACTGCCCGATAAGCGTGGATCGAAATAGAGCGTTTTCCCAAGCGCGATCTTGGCCGGCGATTGAACGTTGTCGTCCGGGATTGGCGGCTGAGCCGGCAGTGGACGAAACGGCGAGAACTGGGCCGCGACGGGAGCGACGCTCAACGCCAGCAGCAAAATGAAGTACAAAATCCGTGTGGAAACGAGACTCGACACGCCCTTACCCACTTCTTGTTCTTTTAGGGTCGGGCATTTTACCCGATTCGCGAAGAATGTGTCGCTTCCAGCGCCGCCAAGTCCGTAACGGCTTGTTTCCACTTGGCATTTTTTTGCAGTTCAGGCCACGACGACCGCTGGCGGCCGTGCATGCGTACCCGGCGCAACTGTGACGCCGGCGTGTCCAACGTCGCGGCACAGGTCCGTATCGCCGCCGCCATTTTGTCGAAATCGTTGCAGGTCAGCACCATGTCGCAGCCCGCCGTCAGCGCGGCGCGAACGCGTGACTCGACATCGCCCGCGACACTTGCGCCTTCCATTTCCAAATCGTCGCTGAAGATCAACCCTTGAAACCCCAACTGACCGCGCAAAATATCCTGCAGCCACACTTTGGAGAAACCCGCGGGATGGGGGTCGACAGCGGGATAGACGACATGGGCGGGCATGATGCCGGCAAGCCCCGCGTTGATCATGCGCTCGAACGGGATCATGTCTTGCTGCTGCAACTGCGCCAGCGAACGCGGGTCGGTTGCCACGGACAAATGGGAATCGGCTTCGACGCCGCCGTGTCCGGGAAAGTGCTTGCCGGTCGCCGGCATCCCCGCGCCGTGCATACCCAGCATGAAACTGTGCGCCAAGGCCGCCACGACATCATGCCGGCGATCGAACGAACGATCACCGATGACCTTACTGACACCGTAGTCCAGATCCAACACCGGCGCGAAACTGAAATCCACGCCGACCGCCCGCAGCTCCGCCGCCATCACCCAGCCCGCCGCTTGAGCGAGCAGGTTGGCGCGCTTGGCGTCGGCGTCGTGCAATATCCCAAAATGTCGAGCGGGTGGTAAGCGCGTGAATCCCTCGCGAAAGCGTTGCACGCGCCCGCCCTCATGATCCACGGCGATCAGCAACGGCGGATCGCGCAGCGCATGAATCTGCCGCGTCAGTTCCGTCACCTGCTCGCGGGAGGCGTAGTTGCGCGTGAACAGAATCACGCCACCGACCGCCGGATGGCGCAGCATGTCCTCTTCGTCCGGCAACAGTGCCAATCCGCGCACGCCGAGCATGACCGGTCCAAGCGTCATCGTAATTTACGCCCCTGCACTCTGCATTTCACCGCGCGTTCGCACATCCAAGTAGTCCCGCAATTGATCGCCCAACAAATTAACCGCCAACACCACCAACATCAACGCCACGCCGGGCGCCAGCACCATGTGAGGGGCAACCAACATATAGCGCGCGCCATCCCGAATCATGCTCCCCCACGAGGCTTCCGGCGGTTGCACGCCCAGACCAAGATAGGATAAACCGGCTTCCGCGATCACCACCCCCGCTACTGCAAACGTGCCTTCGACAATCAGCGGGGCCAAGATCATGGGCACAACGTGCACGAAAAGAATTCGCCGTGCCGGCGCGCCCAGAGCATAGGCGGCGAGAACATGTTCCCGTTGCCGCTGCGCCAGCACCTGCGCTCTGGCCAAGCGCGCAAAACCGACCCAACCCACCGCGCTCAACGCAATCACCACGTTGTCGATTCCCGGACCGAGTACGCCGGCGAGCGCGATGGCTAAGAGGATCCCCGGAAAAGCCAGCAAGACGTCGATGATGCGCACCACGACGTGGTCCACCCAGCCGCCCACGTAGCCGCTCACCGCGCCAATGGTCGTCCCGATCAGCAGCGACAGCGTCACGACCCACGCGGCGACCAAAAACGAGGTCTGAGCGCCCAGCGCCAAGCGATCGAGAATGGCGCGACCGAGATCGTCATAGCCGAGCAAACCCTGCGAGCTGGGAGGCAACAGGATGCGGTCCAGGTGAATCTCGTTCGGCGCCAACGGCAGCCACGATCCGGTCGCCGCCACCACGACCCACAACGCACACAACGCCGCGGGAATCCACACGCGAATGGTTTTGCCGCCGATCATGAGGCGCGCCCCGCCAAACGGATACGCGGATCGAGCCATCCGTAAACCAGATCCGTGAGGGTGTTGACGACAACATACGTCACGCTGATCAGCAGGATGCAAGCCTGCACCACCGGATAGTCCCGGCGATGAATGGAGTCGATGGTAAGCTGCCCCAGACCCGGCCACGAAAACACCGCTTCGGTGATGACGGCGCCGGCGAGCAACGTGCCCAGTTGCAGACCGATCAAGGTGATGGTCGGCAGCAGTGCGTTGCGCAGCGCATGGCGCAGGATAACCACCGCTTCGCTCATGCCCTTGGCCCGCGCCGTGCGGATGTAATCCTCACCCAACACCTCAATCAGCGTCGCGCGAATCATGCGCGACAGGATGGCCGCCAGCGCGGTGCCCAGGGTCAGCGCCGGCAATACCAACGACGCAAAACCTTCCTTGCCGCTCACCGGGAACCAGCCCAGCATGACCGAGAAAAACAGTATCAGCAGCGGCCCCATCCAGAAATTCGGAATCGAGACACCCAGCAGCGAAAACGTCATGGCGCCGTAGTCCCAGCGCGAGCCGCGGTTAAGCGCGGCAAGGATTCCCAGCGGAAAGGCCAACACGAGGGCCACCGCCAATCCGGCCAGCGCAAGCTGCACCGTGGCGGGAATCCGCTCGGCGAGCATTTCGACAATCGGCTGCTTGGTGAAAAGCGACTGCCCGAAATCGAACCGTAGCAATTGGCCGAACGAGTTGAGCACTTGCTGCCACAACGGCAAATCCAGCCCCAACGCGTGGCGCAGTGCTTCGCGGTCGGCCGGTTGCGCCATTTCGCCGAGCATCACTTCCACCGGATCCCCCGGCACGAGATGCAGCAGCAAAAAAACAATCAACGTCACGCCGAACACAACCAGCAGCGCGCTGAACAAACGTGTCAGAAAGAAACCGATCATGTTGTCCTACTCGTGTGACATCGACCCGCAATCCGTGGGCCCCGAATCGCGGTAGGAAACCGCTCCCACAACGACAGTTCCAATGCACGGCAAATCGTTCGAGACTCGCTAAGCAGTGATATTCACCGGAGTGCCCACTGGCACCAAATCAAACAAGCGAATTACGTCGGCGTTGCGCATGCGGATACAACCGTGCGAGCCGGGAACACCCATCGGCACCGTATCGGGACTACCATGGATATAGATGAAACGGCGCATGGTGTCCACGTTTCCGAGGCGATTCACACCCGGCTCCAACCCGCTCAGCCACAAAATCCGGGTCAAAATCCAATCGCGACCGGGATACCTCATCGCCAGCTCGGGGGTATAAATCTCCCCGGTGGGCCGCCGCCCGACGAACACGGTATTCGCGGCGGCACCGGCGCCGATTTTCGCCCGCACCTTGTGGGCACCCCGCGGTGTGCAGCCGCTACCGTTGATTTCACCGGGGCCGTTGGCCGCCGAAGAAATGGCGGTTTCGAAAACTCTGCGCCCGTGATCCCACAGGACCAGGGTTTGGCTCCTGATGTCGACGTCAATCCGCATGGGTCTTCCCCACCCACAGCACATCGCGCAGCGCGCTGAAGTTTCCATCCGGCGCGATCGCATAACCGCGAAACCCGTCGCGCCCGGCGTAGACGTGATCCTCGAACCACAGCGGCACATACGGGAGTTGGTAACTAAGATAAAACTGCAACAATCGATAGTAGTGCGCCTGCTCCTCGAGCGACAGGCCCTGCTCCGCCGCCTCGATCAAGTAATCCGCATGCGAATCGGAAAACCGGCCGCGATTCGCCCCCTCGGGCGGAAAGGACTGACTGTGAAAAACATAGCGAAAGATGTCGGGGGACTTAACGCCAACCCAGCTCAAGCTGAACAATTGAAAACGTCCGGCTTTGATATCGCCGTAAAAAGTGGCCCAATCGTAACTTTGAATCTCGATATCGATGCCGATTCTTTTCAATTGATCCTGAATAATCGTGGCAAGCCGCACGCGAAAGGCATCGCTCGATGTTTTATACGTCAACTTAAGCGGTTTGTCCGCGCCGTAACCCGCCTGCTTCAGCAAGCGCCGCGCGCCCTCCGGATCGTAGTCATAATTCGGAACGTCGGCGGTTCCCGCCCAATGCTCCGGCGGAAGCAACGCGCCGGCGCGTCGTGCCGCGCCGCCCCACATGTGTTGGATAATCGCGTTGCGATCGATCCCTCTGGCGATGGCTTCACGCACCCCGCGGCGGCTTAACACCGGATCCTGCATATTGAAGCCCAAGTAACTGAAGTTCGTCCCGGGGGCTCGGATGACATCGATGCCGCCTTGGTCCTCAAGGTAACGCACAAGCTCCGGTTGGAGATCGTTTTGGGTCATGCCAATCTCCCCGCGCAGAAGTTTCAACACCCGCACCGTCGGATCCTTGACCGTTATGAACTCCACCGGCTGGTTGTCCGCTGACCTGATCACGCGTAAACGGTTCTCGTCGGGCCGTTCGGCGAACTTGAACGGACCGCTGCCCAAAGGACTGTTCTGAAACCGATGGCCGCTCGCGATCAGCCGCGCGGGAACAATCCCCAGCGTTAGGCGCGCCGGAAAAATCGGATCGGGTGCCGTCAAGAAAAAATCAACCTGCTCGTCGTTCGGCGCGACGATCTTGTCAATGATCGTCAGCGCGCCGCGATGGGGAGAGGAGTTGACCGGATCGAGCACAAAGCGATAGGTCGCCTCCACATCGCGGGACGTCAACGGCTCGCCATTGTGAAAAACGTCGCGCGGCGTGCGTAACGTAACGCGATAATGCGTCGGCGTCAGCGCGTCCCACGCGCCCAGACTCGGAATCGGCATGGACTGGGCATCGAATTCCACCAACCGTTCGTAGATGAGCGCATTGACCCGCACGGACGAGGCGTCCGTGGCGAAGCGCGGATCGAGGTTGAGCGGCGCGCTGGCCAAGCCGAAACGCCACGTGCCGTCGTCCCGCGGTTGACACCCCGCAACCAGCGCGGCGCAGAGCGCAACGATCAACCACACACTTCTCTGCTTGGTTCGCTGCAATGGTTTAACCGGAGATTTGAACTCGACCCAACGTGTCGAACGACTCACCAATCCTTGTAAGGGTGGGTGACCAAATTGACATTGTAATAGCGCGGATCATCGGACACTTCTCGACCGGCCCACGGCGGCAAGGCGAACGTCGCATCCTCCGACTCCAGTTCCACCTCCGCCACGATCAAGCCCGCATTATCGCCAGAAAACACATCGACCTCCCAAATCTGTCCGCCAAAAGGGACGAAAAAGCGCGTTTTTTCCACAATGCTGCCAATACATAAATCGCCGAGCATTTCCTTCGCGTCCTGGAGTGGAATCGCGTACTCGTACTCTTGCCGCATGATGCCCAGCCGCGCGCTTTTGATATTGAGATACGCCCTCTCGCCCGCGATCCGCACGCGCACGGAACAGGTATTCAAATCATTCAGATACCCTTGCTGATAGACTTCGCTTCGGGTAGCCTGACTGCGCCATGTGTCGGAGGTCACGAGGAACTTGCGTTCGATTTCCAGGGCCATTCGCGAGAGATCTCGAATTGCATTCGATGGTCCCATTCTAAAGCCAAAAAACCGAGGTCGCCAATGAAAGCTGTATTGATGCACTCTGTAGGAGGGCCCGAGGTTCTCAAACTGCAAGAGGTATCTGAGCCAAAGATAAAAAACCCCACCGATGTTTTGATCCGCATCATGGCGGCGGGCGTCAATCCGGTCGACACCAAGCTGCGCAGCCAGGGCACCTACTATCCGGACCGGTTGCCGACGATTTTGGGTTGCGACGGTGCGGGGATTGTCGAAGCGGTGGGCAACGGCTGCACCCGATTCAAACCCGGCGATGAGGTGTATTACTGTTACGGCGGCATCGGCTGGCATCCCGGCAACTACGCCGAGTTCAATGTCATCGACGAAAAGTTTCTGGCGCGCAAACCCAAGACCTTAGATTTCAACGAGGCAGCGGCGGCGCCTTTGGTGCTGATTACCGCGTGGGAATCGCTCTACAACCGCGCCCGTTTGGATATGGGGCACACGGTTTTGATCCATGGCGGCGGCGGCGGCGTGGGTCACGTCGCCATTCAATTGGCGAAAATCGCCGGCGCCAAGGTGGCGACCACGGTTAGCACGGCGGAGAAAGCTCAATTCGCCCGCGAACTGGGCGCCGACCACACCATTTTCTATCGACGGGTCAACTTCGTCGAAGACGTGCTGGATTGGACCGGACAGGCCGGTGTGGATGTCGCGTTGGACACGGTCGGCGCCGACACGTTTGTGAAGACCCTTTCCGCCGCGAAAATTTACGGCGATGTTGTCACCCTGCTCCAACCGCCGGCGGATTGCGACTGGAAGACGGCCCGCATCCGCAACCTGCGCGTCGGATTCGAATTGATGCTGACGCCGATGTATCGGGGACTGCCCAAAGCGCAACAACATCAGGCTGAGATTCTGACCAAGTGCGCCGACCTGTTCGACCAAGGCCGGCTGCGTATCCACATCGATCGGGTATTTGCTCTGGAGGACGCCGCGGCGGCCCATAAGATGATCATGCGCGCCGAAGGACGCGGCAAGCTCGTACTCGCCATTGGCCAGCGATAATTTCTTATTCGCCTACGGATCGCTGATCACCGGCACGGGCGTCGCAGCGATCGACATGATCATTGCCGGAGCCGACGTCGTCGGCCGCGGCTATATCCACGGCCAATTGTTCGATCTTGGCGCCTATCCCGGCGCGATTTTGAGCAAATCACCCGCTGACAAAGTGTTTGGGATCGTGCACCGAATCGAAGCCCGAGCCTGGCCGGAACTTGACGCCTTCGAAGGGTTCCATGAAAACGCGCCGGCACGCAGCGAGTTTCTGCGGCGCAAGACTCAGGTTCACGGTATCGAAGGACGGACGACCTTGCAGGCCTGGATCTACCTTTACAACGGGAGAACCCACCGAGCCAAACGAATTCTCACTGGCGACTATCTGGAGTTTTTGAAGATGCATCGGGAAGCATGAGGCCCCGACGAATAAAGCCACCTTCCTAAACGCGTTTTTCCAACGATGACCTATAAACCCAGCCAAATTGCCCCCTGTAGAAAATCCGCTAAAATGCCGATAGGCTTTGCGACGTGTGCGCAGCGCAACGCTCGCTGCTGTTGTATGAATTGGCGTGCTGAGAAGCCAGATTGAGGAGTGACCATCAATGATCCGCCGTAGCATGAAAACTGTAGTGTTTGGTCTTTGCGCCGCGCTGTTTGCCGCGCCCGCCCTGAGCCGCGAGTATTTGGTGGTTCAAAAAGACAGGAAATTCGTCATGGATGGGAAAGAGATCGCGGCGCTGCAGGTCAAGGTCGGCGACACCGTGTCGTTTCAGAACAGCGATCCGTTCATCCACAACGTTTTCTCCGAATCCGCCCCGAACGATTTCGACCTCGGCGCATTCCCAATGAATGTGGCCGAATCCCATACCTTCCAGCACCCGGGCGAAGTCGACGTCAAATGCGCCATGCACGGTGAGATGAAGATGAAAATCATCGTGAGCGCGCAGTAGTCCACTGCCCCTCACGCCAGGAAGGCCGATTCGAAAATCGAGGCACTCACTATGGAAAGAAAACTGATGGCTGCGACGCTGATCGTCGCCGGGCTCAGCGCCCACACTCCGGCCCACGCGAAAAAAGACTACTTCGCCCAACTGACGCCGCAACAATTGTTTGAGCAAGTCTGCTCGAGTTGCCACAACCTCGAATTGCCGAAATCCCAGCGTTTGGATCGCGCCAACTGGGAGTGGGTCGTCGACGACATGATCGACTACGGTCTGATGGGCGTGCCAAAGGAACACCTCGACCGGCTCATCGACTACCTCACCGAGACGTACGGCCCAACCAGCAAGTAGTTCGCCAGCGCCCAGTTACGCCTTCTCGAACAGCGCGATGGACTCGATGTGGGTCGTATGGGGAAACATATCCATCACACCGGCGCTGGACAGCCGATAGCCAAACTTCACCAACTCGCCTGCATCGCGCGCCAGCGTCGATGGATTGCACGACACGTACACGATCTTCGTGACACCCGATCGCCCTAAGTACGGCACTAACTCAACGGCGCCCGTGCGGGGCGGATCAAGCAGAATCTTGTCATATTTCGCCCTCACCCATTGCAGCTGGGGATCCGGTGGTTGCGCTAAGTTCGCGGTGTAAAACGTCGCATTGTGGACATCATTGGCGGACGCGTTCCGCTCCGCCTTGTGCACCAAACCCGCGTCCCCCTCGACACCGACAACGGACTGCGCGACTCTGGCCAGCGGCAGGGTGAAATTTCCCAAGCCGCAGAACAGATCCAGCACGCGATCGGTGTCTGTCAGTGCGAGCAAATCAAGCGCGCGCCCAATCATTTTCTCGTTGATGTCCGGGTTGACCTGCACGAAATCCGCCGGATCGAAATGCAGAGTGACATTCCACGGCTCGAGTCGATAGCTCAGCTCACTTTGTTCCGGCCACAACAACCGCACCGAATCCGGGCCGCCTGGCTGCAGAAATACATGCACGTTCTGACTACGCGCGAAACCGCGCAGGATCTCTTCATCCGTCGGCGTCAACGGCTGCAGATGACGAATAACACAGGCCACGCTGTTCGTGCCAGTGGCGATCTCAATTTGCGGAATCTGCTGGGCACACGACAGACTGGCCACCAGATCGCGCAACGCCAACAAACGCGTCCCGACGCGCTCATCGAGTACAGGACAACGCTCCAAATCGGCCAGATAGCGGCCGTTGCGCTCGCGAAAGCCGATCAGCAACCGCTCTTTCTTGAAGACGTACTTCAATCCCAGTCTCGCCCGTCGGCGATATCCCACCACGGGTCCGGTCAGCGGCGGCAACACCGTTTGCGGTCGCAGTCCCGCAATGCGGTGCAGGTTATCCATCAGCCATCTTTCCTTCTGCCGCAATTGGGCCGCCGGATGCATGTGCTGTAAGCTGCACCCGCCGCAAACACCAAAGTGAGAACACGCCGGCGCGACCCGATCCGCGGAGGGCTCGATCACCTCGACGAGTTCGGCGATATCGTGCTGGCGCTTGCGCAGCACACGCTTCAGGCGAATGGTCTCTCCGGGCAAGGCGCCGGGAACGAACGCGACTTTGCCGTTGACCGCGCAGATTCCCTCGCCGTCGTGACTGAGATCGCGAACTGCGGCGATTTCGGGTTCAACATTGAGCTTGCGGGAACTCATGGGTTTGGCGTGGCCTCCACTGCCGAACGGCGGCGTGCCGCGCCCAAGATTAGACCCATGATGGCCCAAAATAGCAGCGACACTTCGCGTATGAAAAAATCATCGGTCATGTTTTTAGCGAGCAACCCGACCAAATAAACCAAGCCCGCCGCGGCCAGCCACGACACCGCCTCCCCAGGGTGGGAACGAAAGGTACGCCACAATGCTTTGCCGACCGAACCCAATAGCGCGACAGTCAATGCCAAACCCACCAAACCCAACTGAACGGCCCGGTTAAGAAACAGGTTATGGGCATGATCACCGCGCGATCCCGGGCGATCGCCGTAGGCCTTGCCGAAGGCGCCCCGTCCGAATCCCACACCCAAAAGCGGTCGCTCGTCGATCGCATCTTCGGCAACGTCCCATAGTGGCATTCGTGGATCGCTCAGAACCATCTCCTCGATCTGCAAACCGCCAGTGCGAACCTCAACCGACTTGACCCACACAAAACCGCCGACGACCAACGCCACGGCCGCGCCACCCAACACATACTTTTTAGGCAAACGGCTGGCCAACAGCGCGGCCGCGACCAACGATTCGACCAGCAATGCAGGCCAAAGCGCACGGTTCAAGGTCCAGAATCCCGCGACAAGCAGACCGACCAATACCAAGACGAGGATTGCCCGCTGCCAGACACCGCCCACACGCCATATAAGGTACATGAGAATAGGCACCGCCGCGATCACAAACGTGCTGTAGTTGCCAACGCCTCCTTGATAATTTCGGTAGAGCCACATGTTCTCGGCGATGTAGCCGCCCAACACCAAACCGACCATGGTAATGGCCGCTAGCGCAAAACCTGTCAGCCCCGCAACCAAAACATCATCTCGTTTGGCCAGGACGTAGAAAGAGAAAAACGCGAGGAACGTATAAATGAACTCGTTTTTCACTTCCTTGAGCGTCATAGCTGGATCGACTGACCACCACATGGAACTCAGCGCGAATAGGCACAGGCCGAAAAAAATCCAAATGAATGACGGCAGTGGCGGGCGCTCGCGAGCGTAGTGCACGATGGCCATGACCAACAGAATCGCCAGCAGTAATAGCCGCAGCGCGACCGTGTTGGCGAATACAAAAATAAACAGGGTAAGTCCCGCGATAAGCGGTACGCCGAAACGTTTCATAGTCTAGGAGGCGGCATCCTCGGACTGTGCGCTCGATGGGTCCATGGCATCCCATGCCTCCAGAAAGGCGCGCAGATGGGGCCGGCTATCCTGGCGTAATGCTTCTCGAACTCGCTGCACTTCCTGGGCATACGATTCGGCATCCAACCGACCCCGAATCTGTTCGAAACGAAGATACAACAGATAGGTGTTGAGCACATCCGTTTCACAATAATCGCGGATTTGATCAATTTGGCCGGCGCAATAGCTGTCCCACACTTTGCCTCCGTCCATGCCCATTTTACCGGGCAGGCCGTTGATCAACGCGATTTCGTTCAGCGGCGCGCACGCGCGGGGCTGGTAGCCGGACAGCACATCCATCAAGTCCGTGTGCCGATGGTGATAGCGGTTGAGATAGTTGTTGTAGCGAAACTCGCGATCGTCGTCACCGATGTCCCAGTAACGGGGCGCCGCGACACCGTGCACGAGGGCGCGATAGTGAATGACGGGGAGGTCAAACCCGCCGCCGTTCCAGGTCACCAGGGTCGGCGCGTATTTTTCGATGCCGTCGAAGAAACGCTCTATGAGTTCCTTCTCGGCGGACTCGGGGGTACCCAGCGACCACACCTTGAACCCGTTGCCGCTGCGCAATACGGCGGAGATCGCCACGATTCGGTGCAGATGATGACGCAAGAAGTCGCTGTCGCTTTCCTGGCGGCGAACGTGAAACATCACCTGGGCCACATCCTTGTCACTCAAATCCCCAAGGTCATACAAACGACGGCCGGCGGCCACGTCGGGCACGGTCTCAATGTCAAAGACAAAGACATTCATAGTCAGGCGGGAAACACTCCGGTCGACAGGTAGCGGTCGCCGCGATCGCAAACAATGGTCACGATGACCGCATCGCGGACTTCTTGGCTCAGACGCAACGCAGCGCAGATGGCACCCCCGGAGGACACGCCGGCAAAGATGCCCTCCTCGGCCGCTAAGCGGCGAGTCATGGCCTCTGCATCGGCTTGGGATACGTCGATGGTGCGATCAACTCGCCGCGCATCGAATATCTTGGGCAAATACGCCTGCGGCCAGCGCCGGATACCTGGAATGCTGCTTCCGTCCTGTGGTTGCACGCCCACGATCTGAATGTTGGGATTCTTCTCTTTCAAGAATTGCGAGGTGCCCATGATGGTGCCGGTCGTGCCCATGGCGCTAACGAAATGGGTCACCTTGCCCTGGGTATCGCGCCAGATCTCCGGACCGGTGGTTTCGTAGTGGGCGCGGGGATTGTCGGGATTGGAAAACTGATCGAGAATTTTGCCTTTACCATCCGCTTCCATGTCGCGGGCCACGTCGATGGCCTGCTCCATCCCGCCGTCGCGGGACACCAGCACGATCTCGGCACCGAAGGCACGCATTACCGCTCGCCGCTCGACACTCATATGCTCGGGCATCACCAAGACCATGCGGTAGCCCTTGATGGCCGCCGCCATGGCCAAAGCGATGCCCGTATTGCCGCTGGTCGCTTCGATGAGGGTATCACCGGGGCGAATCTCCCCCCGTTCCTCCGCGTGGACGATCATGCTCAGAGCCGGACGATCCTTCACCGAACCCGCCGGATTGTTGCCTTCGAGCTTGGCCAGAACCACGTTGGCCCCGGTGGCCAAACGCTGCAGTCGGACCAACGGCGTGTTGCCGACAAAATTCTCTAATGTGGGAAAGTCCATTTCCGACTCGCCGTGTCCCTGTTTCATGCCAACCGCAAGACCGTTGCTCGCGATCGCCCGTGCCGCCCGTGTCGCCTATTTTTGTTTGGCGGAAAGATGAGCGCAAAAATCGCTCAAATAACTGCGAAACCCATCCTGCAACGCCGGATGCTCAAGTGCAAGCTCCACCGTTGCCTGCAGATAACCGAGCTTATCACCGCAATCGTAACGCTTACCGCGAAACTGATAAGCCACCACCTGTTCTTCGTGCAACAGGCGTGCGATCGCATCCGTCAGTTGGATCTCACCACCGGCCCCGCGCTCGGTGGTTTCAAGCAACTGGAATATGCGCGGCGTCAGAATATACCGTCCGACGACCGCCAGGGTCGACGGCGCCACCGCGGGGGCCGGCTTCTCTACGATGGCGTCGACTCGCCCGACCCGATCATTGACGCTCTTGGCGCGCACGATGCCGTACTTGTCGGTTTCGCTGGGCGCCACTTCCTGGACGCCCAAAACGCTACAACTGAACTCGGATGCCACGTCCGCCATCTGACCCAGGCAAGATTTCGAATCGCCGCGAATCAGATCGTCAGCAAGGATCACCGCGAACGGCTCGTCGCCGATAACGGACTTGGCGCACAGCACTGCGTGTCCCAAACCGAGCGCCTCGGGTTGACGCACATAGGCACAAGAGACGCCTGGCGGCACGATTTCATTGATCATTTCCAGCAAGTCGAGTTTTTTACGTTGAGCAAGCAACGTTTCGAGCTCGAAGTTTCGATCAAAGTGGTCTTCGATCGCGCGCTTGCTTGAGCTGGTGACAAAAACCAGTTGAGTGATACCGGCCGCCACCGCTTCCTCCGCGGCGTACTGGATCAGCGGCTTGTCCACCACAGGGAGCATTTCCTTCGGGTTGGCCTTGGTTGCCGGCAAAAATCGCGTACCCATCCCGGCCACGGGAAAGACTGCCTTCCTAATCGCCTTCATGTGCCAAACTTGCTCCCATCCGTCTTTTCTCAACCGTTCAGGGGTTGCCCAAACGCCGCTCGAAATCACTCGCCTGCTGAACAATTACCCACAGCCAGGCCAGCACCGACGCCCCAAGAATCGCAAACAAAGCGGCTTGCGCCGGTCGCGCCCACATGGCCAAAACCAGCGGCAATAGTACCAACAAATTAATACTCAAGGCAAAAACGGTTACTCGAAGATGGGACCACCCGCGACGGGTGAGAAGTTGGTACGCGTGACTGCGGTGGGCCGAATACCATCGCTCGCCGCGCCACGCCCGCAAGAATAACGTCAAGGTTGCATCGGCGACGAACAAGCCGGCAAGGACCAACCACAACAGGGTCGGCGCACCGCCCGTGGTCTCGGACGCGAAGGCCAGAACGCCGATCAGAAATCCGACCGCCGCGCTGCCCACGTCACCCATAAAGACCTTCGCCGGCGGCCAATTCCACGTTAGAAAGCCGACACACCCGCCGGCCAGCACCCAGGCGAAAGCGGCCAATGAGGTCGCCCCGTCGGCCCACAACAGCAAACCGCCGACACCGCAAACGAACGCACCCTCCATTCCCGCAAAACCGTCGATGCCGTCCATGAAGTTATACAAGTTGGTCAACCAGACCAGCAGCAGCGCCGCCACGACGTTACCCAGCATCCCCAAGTCGATCGCATAGGGACCGATCTGCCACAGCGTCTTGCCCCCCAACCAATACACCGCCCACACCGCGCTGACTATCTGGACGATCAAGCGCACCCACTGGGAAACATGGCGGTGGTCATCGAGCCAACCAACGAATGCAATTAGCAAACCGCCCGCCAACGCCAGCGCGATGTGGGGCTCCAACAAACCCTGCCACAGCGCGATGACCCCATATGCGGCCACGACGACAACAATGCCGATGCCACCGCCGCGCGGTGTCGGTTGGGTATGGGAACTGCGATCATTGGGCAGATCCAGCACGTTGCGGCGCTGCGCATACCGGCGGGCGAGAAAGGTCAGAACGGCCGAGAGAACGATTGCCGCCGCAACGGCGAAAACGATCCAATGCATGGAGAAATGCCCCGACAAATCGTCAACGCGTCAATGGTAACGATCGAAGCAAGCCCGCGGCGACGGCCTCAAGACACTCATACGGCCCGCGCCAACTGGTGCTCGTTCAGTTCGACAACGGTGTATTGCCCCACCAGTTCCATCAGCACTTTCACTCGCTCCGTGCCGGAACGCGCTTCGAACGCGGCTTCGTAACCCGCCAGGGGCCCGTCCACGATACGTACTCGTTCGCCTTTGGTCCACTCCGGCGATGCCGGATGAAAAATGCCATCGGCGGCCGTTCGACACCGCAAGTCGGCAATCAATGCTTCCGGAACTCTCGCTGGCTCGACCCCGAATCTGACCAGCCCGCTCACACCAAGGGTCGAACGGATGGGCGCCCAGTTATCGCGCGTCGAGTCGAGTCGAATGAACAAGTAACGCGGGAACATGGGCTCGACGACGCGTCGCCAGCGCGCTCGCAGATAACGCCGCTCGCAGATTAAGGGAAGATAGGTGTCATAGCCTTGCCGAACCAGATTCGACTGGGCCACGGCTTCTTGATGGGGTTTCGCGTATAACAGGAACCACTCCGCGCTCTCCATAGTGCTTCTATACTCCCTTTTCGCGTGTCAGCTGTCTTTTCTGCCGTAGACATCTTCAAATCGAACGATGTCGTCTTCGCCGAGATAACTCCCGGATTGCACTTCGATGAGTTCCAACGGCACTTTGCCGGGGTTTTCAAGGCGGTGTTTTACACCGAGGGGGATGTACGTCGATTGATTTTCAGAAAGCAACACCGCCTCGTCGCCACGGGTAACGCGCGCCGTGCCACGCACGACAATCCAATGCTCGGCGCGATGGTGGTGCATTTGCAGGGACAGCGCCGCGCCCGGATTGACGGTGATGCGCTTTACCTGAAACCGGTCGCCCACATCGATGCCCTCATAGGAACCCCATGGCCGAAAAACCCGGCGATGGGTTTGATGCTGCGAGCGTTGCTCCTCTTTCAAACGGTTGACGACGAGCTTGATGTCCTGGGCATGATCTTTGTGGGCCACCAGCACCGCATCCGCCGTCTCGACAACGATCATATCGTCCAGTCCAACGGTGGCAACCAAGCGCGACTCCGAATAGGCCAAGGTATTGCGGCAGTTGATCGCATAGACATCGCCTTTGAGCGCGTTGCCGTTTTGGTCCCGTTGCGAGATCTCCCAAATGGCCGGCCACGCCCCCACATCGGACCACCCGGCGTCCAAGGGCACGACCATCGCTTGTGCGACGCCGGCGCCAGCGGGTTCAGCCAACTTTTCCATCACTGCATAGTCAATCGAATCGCTCGGGCAACGCGCAAAGGCTGCTTTATCGACTCGGTAGAAATCCTTGTCCCGCGACCCGTTGGCGTAAGCATCACGGCAGCAGCGGGTCATTTCCGGTTGAAACTTTTCGATCGCCGCCAGCCACACCGACGCTTTCATGATGAACATGCCGCTGTTCCACAAATACGCACCGGACTTCACGTACTCTTCGGCGCGCAGCCGATCGGGCTTCTCGACAAAGCTGTCTAACTTCGCGACATCGCCGGCCGCGCCGCGTAGCTTCACGCTCGCACCCTTCTTGATATAGCCGTAACCCGTCTCGGGCTGCGTCGGCACGATGCCAAAGGTAACCACCGCGCCCTGCTCGGCCGCGGCGAGGGCATCCGCCACGGCAAGATGAAACTTGTCTTCTCCCAGGATGACGTGGTCAGCAGGCATGACCAACAACACCGGATCCGCGCCGCGGGAAACGGCGTGCAGCGCCGCGAGCGTCAGCGCCGGGGCGGTGTTGCGGCCCTGCGGTTCGAGAAGGATTCCGTCGGGCGCGGCGTGAATCTGACGAATCTGCTCCGCCACCAGGAATCGATGTTCTTCATTGCAGACGACGACCGGGGGCAATACGTTGATCTGGGGCGATGAAAAACTCTTGAGCCGCAGAACGGTAGCCTGAAGCATGGAGTGTTGTCCGTGTAGCGGCAGCAACTGCTTGGGATAATGCTCGCGGGACAGCGGCCACAGCCGGGTACCCGACCCTCCCGAAAGCACCACTGGCTGGAGATCTGTCATATGCGCGCAACCCCTTTTCACGAAATGGTAAATGGGTTTTGGTGGGCCGTGCTCAACCGGCCAACGGAGCGCAAAGTTTACAACACTTGAGACAATTTTCCACGAACCAAAATGTGAACCAAAGGGAAAACACGGTTCAGCGCAGTCGCCCTGAACCGTGTTTGCGCGCCTACTGGGCCGCGGTCGGCGTGGATTGTCCGTCACTCACGAGGATATTGGCTCGGTTTTTTTCCAGCGTCGACTCGCCAATGCCTTTGACATTGCGCAGATCGTCGGACGCCTGGAAGGGCCCGTTCTGCGTCCGGTAGTCGACAATCGCCGCCGCCCGGGACAAGCCCACCCCGTCAAGCGCAGCCGCCAGCTCTTCGGCGGACGCGGTGTTGACATTGACCGGGTGGCCGGCCATAGCCGCGTGGGCACCCAGCAGCGCGGCAATTCCAAAAAACTTAGTCATAGCTTTCATTTCGATATCTCCTGTAGATTTTGTTATCAAGGCTCGCACGTTGCGAACGAGGAACAATTTACAGGGGGGTATCGAAGCGGTCTGTCAGGCAATTTCACTTTGCATTGTAAGCAACACGCTCAACGGATTGTCAGCCTGCGTGATGGGACGGCCAACCACCAGGAAGCTGGCGCCCGCGTTGACGGCGTCGCGCGGCGTCATCACCCTGGCCTGATCGCCAACATCGCTGCCGGACGGTCGAATTCCGGGCGTGACAAGGAGAAACCTCGGGCCCAGCGCCGACCGCAACCCCGCCGCTTCCTGGGCGGAGCATACAACGCCGTCCAGGCCGGAAGAATGGCACAGCCCAGCCAAGCGCTCGACATTCTGGGCCGGCGTCCCGGATAAGCCGACAGCCGGCAACTCCGCAGCATTCATGCTGGTGAGCAGGGTCACGCCGATGAGATATGGTCGATCCTTCGTCTCACCCACGGCCGCGCGCGCCGCCTCCAACATCGCCCGGCCGCCGAGCGCATGGACATTCACCATCCAGACGCCCAGGTCGGCTGCAACCCGGCAGGCGGCTGCGACGGTGTTGGGAATGTCGTGGAACTTCAGATCCAGAAAAACCGCGAAGCCGCGCCGCACCAGTTCACGCACCAGCGCCGGGCCTTCGGCGACGAACAGTTCCTTGCCGACTTTGAGCCGGCACAACTCGGGCGTTACCTGGTCCACAAAGGTCAGGGCTTTCTTTCCAGAGGGAAAGTCCAAGGCCACGATAATCTTATTAGATGACTGTTCCATTCGTTTCCCTAGCAACGGATGTCCAAGCCGGTAATTTCCACCGGCCGCACGCTATTCCAATTTTTGCAGCTCGGGCATTGCCAGTGCAAAACCTTTCCAGAGAATCCGCACAATCGACACCGGTAGGCCGGCTGCTGCTCGATCACGCGTTCCAGGACCGACTTCGCCACGCGAAAGGTGTCTCTGCTCTCAGCGGTCGCCGATGCCACGCTGAGATCAACCAGGGTCAACAGCCCCTGCAGCGAAGGCGTACGACTGAGGAAATGGGCGAGGAACACGGCCGAATCGTGCTCGCTATGTTGCTGTTTCAACAAATGGGTCACCACCAGTGCCGCCTGGCCGCTGGGGTAGCGGCGCAAGAGCGCCAGCAAATAATCCGCCACGCCGTCAGCCTTTCCTTGCTTGTATAGACACTCCGCCATTCGCTCGATAACTTCACCGACGTATGAGGGATCTTGCTTCAGCAATCGCTCATAGGCAACCAAGGCAGCTTCATGCTCACCCTCATCGAAACGCAGCCGGCCTTCGACGAAACTGGCGCGGACGCACTGCGGGTCGGCCTGCAGCGCCTGGGCGATATGCGTCTGCGCCACCACGAAATCCCGGCGTGACAAGGCGGACTCGGCCAGCTCACAGTGGTAATGGGCGATGACCGCGTTCATGTCATCGTGTCCCGAGGCTGCCAAACGCTGAGCCACTTCGAGCGCGCGCGCCCAGTCCTTTTCTTGTTGGTAGACGTCTCGCAAGAGGGCCAATCCGGCCTGGTTGCTCGGATCCAATTGAAGCAGTTCCTGGAGCAACTGTTCGGCGCGGTCCAAAAGACCGGCTCGAACGTAGTCATCCCCCAACTCCAATAATGCCGAGTGGCGCTGGCTGTCGGAAATTCCAGAATGAGTAAGCAGTTGCTGGTGAACACGAATGGCCCGGTCGACCTCGCCGCGGCGGCGAAACAGGTTCCCGACGGCCAGGTGCAGCTCTACGGTTTCGGCGCCATGATCCAACAATCGACTGAAAATCTCGATGGCTTGGTCGGGCTGTTCATTGAGGATGTAGTTCAGCCCCCTGAAATACTCAGGCGGCATCGACGCCGGACGTGCATGCCCCGGAAATCGAGGATGTTTAGCCAGCCACCAGCCCGTCGCAGCCGCTACGGGAAGGAGCAGCCACAAGAGGACATACATAGACGGCGATGAATCGTGCCCGCTAGAAGGACGTTTTTAGCGGCACTGCGCGCATACCGGTCGAGGTGCTGGACCGGCTTTGATCACGCTCCATGGCGGACACGCGTCGGCGCAACCGTAAGACCATGGCCATACTGATGACGGCGCCCACAAGAATGCCTATCCCGATGCAAACACTGACCAGCAGCGCCAATGGGACCTCGAACGACGTATACATGAAATCGATTTTGACCGGAGACGCGTTCAACCAAGCCAACCCAAGGCCAGCCACAGCAACCGCAATAATGACAATCCAACTCAAAATACTACGCATAGACCCCCCAGCACAGTTTCCCTGACGCGACGGCGCGCTCGTTCTTTGTTTTTAATCGTCCTCGTTTTCGTCGGGCGATGTATCGATCTGAATCTTATTCTTGGCAGCTCCGATATTAACGCGATCGCGCAGTTCCTTGCCAGGCTTGAAATGGGGTACGTATTTTCCAGCCAATGGCACGGACTCGCCCGTCTTGGGATTTCGTCCCATCCGTGGCGGGCGGTAGTGCAACGAAAAACTTCCGAATCCGCGGATCTCGATTCGCTCACCGCTCGAAAGTGTCTTTGCCATTTGTTCGATAACCGTCTTTACGGCGAACTCAACATCCTTAGATGTTAAGTGTTTCTGTCGTTGCGATAACAGCTCAATAAGTTCGGATTTGGTCATTCGTTCCCCCACACCACCAGAAGCGCCGCAATTCAAAACGTTTGACGGTTTTCTCTCTCATGAGAAGTCCCCCAAGACCGATGGAGGACCTGCTAAAACACGCAAGCATCCCAAATCACCACTCGGAAGACATCAGCGCGAACCCAGGCGCCGTCGGAGGGAACCTCGGCCAACCGAGGTTCCGCACCGATCCTTCAGAGTCTGTTAGGAATCAGACTGACTTCCCATTTGCTCTTTGAGTATATCCCCAAGTGTAGTCGAACCCTTGCCCGTCGACGAGCGAGAATACTCTTCAATCGCTTCTGCTTCTTCTTGAGAGTCCTTCGCTTTTATCGACAGCATGATCGACCGATTCTTGCGGTCCACGCCGACAAACTTGGCATCGACCTCGTCACCCACGTTAAGCACCGTGCGCGCGTCGTCCAACCGCTCCTGCGTGATCTCCGATGCTCGCAAGTAGCCCTCAACACCCTCGGTGAGGGCAATCAGCGCGCCTTTTGCATCCACTTCCTTTACTTTGCCGCGGACGATGGTGCCCTTCGGGTGCTCGGCGACATAGTTGGAGAAAGGATCCTTTTCCAGCTGCTTGATGCCCAGCGAAATACGTTCCCGTTCCGGATCGATCGCCAGAATAACGGCGTCGATTTGATCGCCCTTCTTATATTGATGAACGGAGCCTTCCCCGCCTTCAGCCCAGGATAAGTCGGACAGGTGCAACAGGCCGTCGATGCCGCCGTCCAAGCCGACGAAGATACCGAAATCAGTAATCGACTTGATCTGGCCGGACACCTTGTCGCCCTTGTTGTGAGTCGCGGCAAACGTCTCCCACGGATTGGACTGGCACTGCTTCATGCCCAAGGAAATGCGCCGACGCTCTTCGTCGATGTCGAGCACCATGACTTCACATTCCTGGTCGAGATGGACGACTTTCGACGGGTTGACGTTCTTGTTCGTCCAATCCATCTCCGAGACGTGAACCAAGCCTTCCACGCCCTCTTCGATTTCGACGAAACAGCCGTAGTCGGTGATGTTCGTGACCTTGCCAAACAGACGGGTGTGAACCGGATAGCGCCGCGCGATGTTGACCCACGGATCTTCACCCAGTTGCTTCATGCCCAGCGAAACGCGATTGCGCTCACGGTCGTACTTGAGCACCTTGACAGAGATTTCGTCGCCCACATTGACCAACTCGGACGGCTGGCGCACGCGTTTCCACGCCATATCGGTAATGTGCAACAAACCGTCGATGCCGCCAAGATCGACGAACGCGCCGTAGTCCGTGAGGTTCTTGACGATACCCTTGACCACTTGGCCTTCTTGGAGGTTGTCCAGCAGCTTTTGACGCTCGGCGTCGCTGACGCTCTCAACCACCGCGCGACGGGACACAACCACGTTGTTGCGTTTGCGATCAAGCTTAACCACTTTGAAATCGAGTTCGCGGCCTTCGAGATGAGTCGAATCGCGCACGGGCCGCACGTCGACCAATGATCCAGGCAGGAACGCCCGGATTCCGCCGACGTCCACCGTGAATCCGCCTTTGACTTTGCCGTTGATAATGCCCTTGACCGTTTGAGCCGCTTCCAGCGCCGTCTCCAACCGCGTCCAGGACTGCGCGCGTATTGCTTTCTCGCGCGATAACCGAGTTTCGCCGTGACCGTCTTCTACGGCTTCCAGGGCAACTTCAATTTCGTCGCCAACGGAAATAACCGGAGACTCGTCACCCGTTCTGAACTGCTCGATGGGAATAATACTCTCGGACTTGAGACCGGCATTGACAACCACCGATTCGGGTCGAATTTCGACGACGGTGGCTTTTACGATTGCACCGGGACGCATTTTTTGCGTGATGATGCTCTGTTCAAAAAGTTCTGCGAAGCTTTCAGTCATTAGTGGAACCTTGGGCCCAACGTGGAGCGCTGTGTTAAGGGTTGTAGTTAAACATTCAGGGTTTTCACCCCACCTAAGCGAACTCGATCAATAACGTCCTGATATTGATAACTGCATTCGCCTTTCAAACATTGGATCCGGCCGTTCAACCTCGCGACGGCACCGCTAACAAACACCAGCTTGATCGCACCGTCCGAATCCATCGCATGCAGCCGACGTTGTCGGCGCAGCACTTCCAAAAGATAAGCAGCCTGCGACAGAGAACAGCGATGCTCTCAACGCTCGCAATGCGCGTTCCAAAGCGCCTGCACTTTCGAGAATACCTGCTCGACGTTCAGCGTTGTGGTATCGACGATCACGGCATCGGCGGCAGGCTTCATCGGCGCCACCGCGCGCCCACTGTCCCGCGCGTCGCGGGCTTCCAGCTCTTTTAAAAGGCGATCGAGTGTAACACCAATTCCTTTGCCTATCAACTGCTTATAGCGCCGGTTCGCGCGCTCCTCGCGGCTGGCGGTGAGGTAAACCTTAAGCGCGGCATCGGGAAAGACCACTGTGCCCATATCCCGCCCGTCGGCGACTAGCCCGGGGGCAACCCGAAATGCCCGCTGACGATCAAGCAATGCAGCACGGACCTCAGGGACGGCCGCCACCAGCGAGGCGTCGCTCCCGCAATTCTCCGTCCGAATTGCGTCCGTAACCTCTTCATTGTTAAGAAAAATAGACGTTTCATCCTGGCCCGGCACCGGCTCGAAGCGAATATCGAGACTGCGGGCGAGGACTGCCAGCGCCTGGCCATCGCCCAAATCGACGCCGCCACGGCGAGCGGCGAGGCCGAGCAACCGATATAACGCTCCACTATCCAAAAAGTGGAAATTCAACCACAGCGCTACCCGCCGACTTATGGTGCCCTTGCCTGTGCCCGATGGTCCATCGATGGCAATTACTGGAACGGCTGCATCGCTCATCACAGTCTAATTCGTCCTTAAATCGAGGCCACAGCCGTTGACCAATTCCACAAAACCCGGAAAGGACGTTTTCACATTGGCACAATCGGTAATCTCGATAGATCGGAA
>JAKACW010000037.1 GCA_021821045.1 Pseudomonadota bacterium | reverse complement strand
CCCAAGTTCAGTTACACCGAAACGGGTTTCACTTCGCCGAAAACGCTGCAGCAAACACTGTACGACATTGAGTATTCTTCCAATATCGATCCCGCGACAGGCGAGTTGGCACAAACGATGGATGCGGTAATCGAATTCGTCGCCTTTGGAGCCGTGAACGTCTCGACAACGCAACCTTTTGCCAGTGCGTCCAAATACGAAGCGCCATCCCTGGGGACGTTGAAAATCGATGACAAATCCGCTGCCGTTGAAGCAGCATTCACCGCTTTGGAAAGTATTTCCGTTGGTTTTGACGCGGACGGAGACGGGACTGCGGAATCTCAAACCGAAACAAGCACGTCGTCGGCGGATGAAGCGGCGCTAATGTGGCTGTCTGACCACGCGCCGACTTTGCCAGGATCGTGATAGCGTAAATAGACCGACGAACATCATACCCAACTACCACAACCACGCGGCGCCGCGCACGCCGGATGCATCGCCGTACTTCGCGGGAACGAGACGCGTGACGCAGCCGTCGGAGAAAACATAGTTCATCCAACGTTGCGGCACGTTGGAATAAAGGCGTTTGATGTTTGATACGCCGCCGCCGAGGACGATGACATCGGGGTCGAGAATATTTATCACGGATGCGAGCGCGCGGGCCATGCGGTCTTCGTAGCGTTCCAGTGCGGCGGTCGCGTCTGTGTCACCTGCATCGGCACGGCGCGCGATTTCTTCGCCGTAAATCTTATGCCCGCTCGCTGCTTCGTAATCCGCCGCCAAGCCGGGGCCGGAGAGAAACGTTTCGATGCAGCCGTCTTTGCCGCAATAGCATAAGCGCCCAGGCAATTCGTCCGGGCGCATCCACGGCAACGGATTGTGGCCCCACTCACCTGCGATGAGGTTTGCGCCGTTGATCACTTGGCCGTTCACTACGATGCCCCCGCCGGTTCCGGTGCCGACAATCACACCAAATACGACTGTTGCGCCCGCACCGACGCCGTCAGTTGCTTCGGATAGCGCGAAGCAATTGGCATCGTTGGCCAAACGCACCGGGCGATTGAGCGCCGCCTCCAAATCTTCACGCAGCGAACGGCCGATGAGACACACCGAGTTGGCGTTCTTCACTTTTCCCGTGAGCGGTGAGATGGCGCCTGGAATGCCGATGCCGACGGATCCCTTGGTGTGGACGGCTTTGTCGGCGTCGGCCACAAGCGCGGCGATGGCGCCAATCGTTCCGTCATAGTCGCCTTGCGGCGTGGCGACGCGCTTTCGAAAACGCTCGGCACCCGAATCATCGAGCGCGATAATTTCGATTTTGGTGCCGCCTAGATCGATGCCGTAGCGCATGTTTTTCCCTTAACTGCACTGGCTGTGGGAGTGGATCATTCCGCGATTGACTCAGCGCCAACGATGAATCGGACGAAGAATCGCGGTAGGAAACCGCTCCCACAACGGAGGATCGCTGCTCTGCTGTGGGAGCGGATCATTCCGCGATTGACTCAGCGCCAACGACGAATCGGACGAAGAATCGCGGAAGGACCCGCTCCCACAAGGACGATTCAAGGCACCTGTGGGAGCGGTTTTCGATGCACATGGATGTGCGAATGTCGCGAGAGGGCAGGATGCCCGTAGCGACTACCGCGATTCTTCACCCTCTGCATCGTCGGTGTCGGTTCCGATCGCGGATAAATCCGCTCCTACTTCACCCAACCCAGTAACGTCATCACCGCAATCAACCCCACCATCGCCCAGACGGCGCGGCTGAATAACTGCAGCGTGGCATCGACTTGCTCCGTGCTAGTGGTGGTTCCAGAATCCTCCAGCTTCAACGCGCCCAATCCCGCCGCCATGAGGAGCGCGCTGTCCCGTTGATACCAGGGCAGGCCGCGGCCGATGGCGCGCACGCGCTGCCATGTGTCGTCGAAGCTGCCGGTGAGACTGAACGCGAAAATGGTGATCCGTGTGGGCAGCCATTCCAGCAAGCCGCACAACACTTCCACCGTATTCATGAAATCGCTTTGGTCGTTGTCCCGCAGACCGCAGCGATACATCACCACCGCCATCCGGAACAGCACCGCGCCCACCGGCCCCAGCACGACAAACCAAAATAGAACGCCCGGCAGCCAATCGAGAAAATGGGCAAGGCCATACTCCACCACCTTGCGGTTGCGTTCGCGCGGATCGACAGGAACGCTGTTAGGCAGCATTTTCTGTGCCTGCTTTTCCGCCTCCGCGTCGTCATGGCGCACAACCGCATCACGATAATTTCTCAATTGGGCGCCGACATCGCGCGGCCCGATGCAGGCGCACAAAATGCCGATGGAGAACGGCAGCCCTAGCACCATCAAAAAACCGTGATCCAGCTTGCCCTGCAGCCACGACGTCAAAATCAGCGGGCCCGCGAGCACGGCGATCACGCCAATCGGCCCATCCCAGAACGGCCCGTTGCCCAGTCCGCGGCGCACCCAGTTGCAGTAGCGTTCGAACGGGCGGCTGTCGCGGAAATATTGAATGGCCGGCAGGAAGCGTTCGATAGCTAGCGCGATGAGTATGGCGATGAATTTCATGTAACTCCCCTAAATTGCACTCTGCCTTGTTGCTTGTGGGAGCGGATCATTCCGCGATGAGTCGGGCAAAGAATCGCGGTAGGAAACCGCTCCCACAGAAAAAGTCGGAATGATCCGCTCCCACAAAACACCACACCGACAACACTGCGCTCCTACGACTTCATCAAGTACCGGTATCTCGTCCAATCGAACGCGATACCCGGATCGGTCTTGCGCTCGGGCGCCACATCGCTGTGGCCGACGATGCGCTCCGGCGTAATGCCCGGGTAAGCCAACATCAGCGCCTTGGTTACCGCCGCCACCGCGACGTATTGCTTTTCCTTGTAGGCGACTTCATCGGCGCCCTCCAACTCGATTCCGATTGAAAAATCATTACAGTTTTCTCGGTCGCCGAAACAAGATTGGCCCGCATGCCAGGCGCGCATGTTAAACGGTACGAACTGCACCACTTCGCCTTTACGCCGGATGAACAAGTGCGATGACACCTTCACATCCTGAATCGTCTCGAAAAACGGATGCTCATCCCAGACGAGCTGGTTGGTGAAAAACTGCTCCACGTAGCGGCCGCCAAACTGACCGGGCGGCAAGCTGATGTTGTGTATGATCAACAAATCGATGTTGACGCCTGCTGGACGCTCGTTGAAATTCGGTGACGGCACGCGCCGCGCCCCGTTCAGCCAACCGGTGGCAACATCGACTGAGAACACGCTTTTGCTCGCGGCCATGGCGTCCTTTCAGAACAGCGCCTTGAGCCGCGATTTCAAGCGCGTGATCCGATCCGCCGCCCGCACGTTGTTGACGGCGATGCTCAGCGCCTTAGGCTGGGCGATCAACACCACCAGCTTCTTGCCGCGGGTCACCGCGGTGTAGAGCAAATTGCGTTCGAGCAATGTGTAGTGTTGCGTCGACAGCGGAATCACGATGGCCGGATACTCCGAGCCTTGGGATTTGTGAATGGTGGTCGCATAGGCCAGCGCCACTTCGTCGAGATCGGCGGTTTGATATTGCACCTGCCGACCATCGAAGTTTATGTTGAGCAGCCCATTGGCGGTATCGATGAACTCGATAAAGCCAATATCGCCGTTGAACACATCCTTGTCGTAGTTGTTGACGGTTTGGATGACCTTGTCGCCCAGACAGAAATCCCAACCGAAGCGGCTGATCTTGGGTTCGCGATGGGGATTGAGCCGTTGCTGCAATACGGCGTTGAGGCTTTTCGTTCCCAGCCCGCCTTTGTTCATGGGCGTCAGAACCTGCACCTCGCGCACTGGGTCGAGGCCGAAGCGTTTGGGAATGCGCTCGGTCACCAACTGCATCAGCTTGTCGAATATCGCCTCCGGCGTCGGCGCGCTCACCAGATAAAAATCGGACAGATCGCTGTCGTGATTCTCCGAACTCGGCAGCTCGCCGCGTTGGATACGGTGGGCATTGATGACGATCTGCGACGAGGCGGCTTGGCGGAAAATCTCCGTTAGCCGCACCACCGGCATGGTGTCCGAACTGATGATATCCGCCAACACCGCGCCCGGACCCACCGACGGCAATTGATCGACGTCGCCCACCAGCAGCAAACCGGCATTATCGGGAATGGCGCTCACCAGCGAGGCCATCAGCACCACATCCACCATAGACACTTCATCGACCACCACCAAATCGGTGTCGAGTGGCGATGACTCGTCGCGTTTGAACGCTTGCGCATGCGGATCGTACTCCAACAAGCGATGAATCGTACGCGCTTCAAGGCCGGTGGATTCGGACAGTCTCTTCGCCGCTCGACCGGTCGGCGCGCACAAGGCTGGGCGCACGCCCTTCGCCCGCAGCAGTTTCAGGATGGTGTTAAGCACCGTGGTCTTGCCCACGCCGGGACCACCGGTGATTACCGCGACTTTCGAACCCACCACGATGCGCACCGCCGCCGCCTGCGACGCCGACAACTCGATCTGCGCCCGCGATTGCGCCCACGGAATGGCCGCGTCCATGTCTAGTCCACCCCACGGCGGTTCGGGTCCGTCCAGTCGCTGCAAGTGATACGCAATCTGTTGTTCGGCCTCGTGCAAATACATCAAGAACAGCAACGCGTCATCGCCCCGGCCTTCGCTGACCAAGCGGCCGGCGCTGATCTCCTTGTCGATGGCGTGTTCCACCACGTCTTCCGTCGCGCCCAGCAACTTGACCGTGTCGTGGCGCAAGCGCTCCCGCGGCACGGCGCAGTGGCCCAACTGGGAAAACTCTTGCAGCACATGCCGCACCGCCGCACGCGCCCGCAGCGGCGAATCAGGCGCAATGCCCAACTTGAGCGCGAGTTGATCGGCCAGCTTGAACCCCACGCCCTGCACATCGAGCACGAGACAATAGGGATCGCGGTTGATGCGGGCGATGGCTTGATCGCCATAGGTCTTGTAGATGCGCACCGCCCGGGCCGGACCGATGCCGTGACTCTGCAGAAACACCATCAACTCGCGCACCGAGCGCTGCTCGGCCCAGGCGGCGAGTATTTGTTCGCGTTTCTTCTTGCCGATACCGGGGATTTCCCCCAGTCGCTCGGGCTGGCGCTCGATGATGTCGAACACCTCGGCGCCGAAGGTCTCCACCATCCGCTTGGCGAAGGCGGGGCCGATGCCCGGAATCATGCCGGAGCCGAGATATTTCTCGATACCTTCCAGGGTGTTGGGCGGCACGACCGAGATGCGCTGGGCCTTGAACTGCAGGCCGCGCTGGCGATCGACCACCCAAGCACCTTCGCACTCGACGTGGTCGCCCGGCTTCACCAGGGCGGCAAAACCGATCACGGTTTGGGTCGGCAGGTTGGAGCGGGCACGGACCTTGAGAACGGAAAAGCCGGTTTCGTCGTTATGAAACGCCAAACGGTCGATCACCCCGGAAAACAATTCGTCCGGTTTGGATTCCAATTGGCCTGATGGTCCGTTCATCATCTCGTAGCGATATTCGGTTAAACTCTCCTAGCGCCGTCCATTGTGCCATAAATGGCGGAAAATCATTGGGGAACGGCATGGCAATGCTTCTCTCGGAAAAATCCTGACATGTGTGGACGCATCGCCCAAGCCGCCGCCATTCGCAAGACGGAACAGCTGTTGCGCATATTGAAGCGCTTCGAACTGCCGCCGCGCTTTAACATCGCGCCGTCCCAACCGGCCGCCGTCGTGCGAAGCGATGCCGAGGGTAATCTGGAGTGGGCATTGCCGCGCTGGGGGCTGGTGCCCCATTGGGCCAAAGAACCGAAGACCGGCTACAAGATGATCAACGCCAAGGCCGAAACCGTGGCCGAGAAGCCGGCTTACCGCGGCCCGTTCCGCCACCGCCGCTGCATCGTGCCGGTGGACGGATTCTACGAGTGGAAAGAGGAAGGCAAGGTCAAACAGCCCTATTTCATCCATTTTCGCGACCAAACGCCGGTGTTCCTGGCCGGCCTGTGGGATCACTGGCAAGGCGACGGTCAAGACTTGGAAACCTTCACCGTGCTCACCACCACCGCCAACAAACTCCTCGACTTTCACGACCGCATGCCGGTGATCTTGACGCCGGAAGACGTTACCACCTGGCTCGACCCCAAAATTCAAAGTAAAGCGCCGCTGGAGCACCTTTTGCGTCCTTTTTCGGAGGGCAACATGGAGACCTACCCCGTCGACCGGCGCGTGAACAAACCCTCATTTGACGACCCGGCCTGCGTAATACCTGTGCATTAGCCCAGCACTCTCGGCGCAATGAGGAATGCCACCTATAGGCCCGCTTTCGGCCGCTGTGATAGTTTTACCCCTCTAGCAGTGGCTGTATTCAATATATATAGAGTGGGGGGAGACAGCGGCGATGACGGGCAAAGCTAAACATTCGCTTTTTTTGGCACTGGTCCTCGCACTCGGCTTGGCCGGTTGCGGCAGTGATGACAACGATTCGTCAGACCAATCCTCGTCCCCGAGCGACCCGAACTCGCCCAATCCCCCAAGCGAAACCAGGCGCCCTGGTCTTGGGGCCGACTTGTCCAACGGACCAACCGGCGGCAACCTACCCACGCCCATCATACCCGGCATCAGCGACGGACTGACCGGCGTGATTCGCGCCGATGCAGGCTTTTCAGATGACCCGTTCAGCGCGGAGGGCGACGTCGCCGCGTTCAACGTCGCGACATCGTTGAACCAATCAGAGGTAGGCAGCCTGGCCGTCACCACAACCACGTTTTTCTGCAGCAGCACCGATCCGGCCAACGTCGACACCGGCAACGGCAGCATCACCATCACCCGCGACGACCAAGATCCTGCAGGACGTTCCACTGGCGATTCGGTGACGGAAACTTTCAACGCCTGCACGCAGTTTGGTCGCACGATCAACGGCACTGAGGTCAACACGCTGGTCAGCATGACCGGCACACCGTTCGTGACCGCGCCGTGGAACATGGAAACGACGCGCACAACCAATCTGACCATCGACAGCGCAGCACGCCAGATCAAAGAAGAATCAACCGCAACAATCAAGAGCGCGTCGGCCGACGGCGTAACAACCCAGCGCGACGTGTCGGGCACGGCGACCGCGACAGTGACCGATGCCAACGGCACGACCACCCGCTCAAGTACATTCAGCCTCGCAACAACGACAGATCTAAACACGCTGACCCTGTCAAAAACCTTTGACGTGAGCACATCCGTCCAAGGCGGCCGATCGCTCAGCGTCAAAACCGTCGCCCCGTTAGCCGGCAGTATCGGTGCCGCGCCCGCCAGCGGAACAATCGAAATTCGCGAACAGGATCCCACCGCGGGAATCGACCGCCTCATTCGCATCACCGCCCAGCCGCAGGCACTCGCGCTGGTCGAGGTGGACGAAAACGGCGACGGCACGATCGACACGACCCTTACCATCACCTGGCGCGGGATCATCGCGGCCGGTAACGTCTGTATCAACGGCTGCGGCTCCGCGGGAACCGTGCCGCCCGGCGCGCCCGGGTTCGCCACCCGACCGGGTGCGGGATTGGCCTCGCCCATTCCGGCCGTGAGCGGGACGATCGGTTCGATCCGACCGGGCCCGGGCGGGCGACGCGAGTAGAAGCAACCTAGAAACAACTAAGAATCGAGGAATAATCCGCTCCCACAACAACCGCCCCATCCTGCTGTGGGAGCGGTTTCTTACCGCGATTCTTCGCTGCAGTCTCGCAACCCCCGCTTGTTGCTGCACCTCAAATCAACGACAATCAGGCCCCATGAGCACCAAACGCATAAAGCGCTATAGCCGCCGCTTCGGCATGGGCACGGCGCTCAAGCTGTATGCCCATTACCGCACGCGCAAAGTGACCGCGCTGGGGGACATCGCCATCCAGCTCCCGGGACTCGCCGCACCCCTGACCGTGCGCCGCGGAACCACGGACTTCGCCATCTTCGAGCAGATCTTCGTCAACCGGGAATACGAGTTACCGTTTTCATTTAGTCCGCGCGTCATTTTGGATGTGGGCGCGAACACCGGGTTTTCCGCCATTTACTTCGCCACCACCTACCCCAACGCACGTATTTACGCTCTCGAACCCGAGCCGTCCAACTTCCGAATGCTTCAGTTGAACACGCAACCGTACGCGAACATTACGCCGATTCAGAAGGCCCTATGGTCGCACACGGGACCCGCATTTATCGTCGATGCCGCGAACGAAACCAAGGATGGCTTTCAAGTGAGCGGCAGCAGCGGCAGTCTGCAGATTCAGGGCATCACGATGGACGATCTGCTCGAGGAGCTTGGCGTGAACAGTATCGATTTGCTGAAATTGGACGTCGAAGGTGGAGAGAAGGAAATTTTTAACGCCGACTCGAGTCGCTGGCTGAGCAAAGTGGACGTGCTAGCGGTGGAGCTGCACGACAGCCGCGTGCCGGGCTGCAGTCGGGCGTTTTACCTCGCCACGGCCGCGGAAGATTTTGCCGAGTATCGGCGCGGCGAGAACATCGTGCTTTACCGGCCGAAAGTCGTGGCAGCGCAACGGGCGGCGTAGGCAAGAATCGCGGTAGTCGCTCTCGGCATCCATGCCTTTCGCGACACTCGCACCTCCCTGTGCATCGGAAACCGCTCCCACAGCGACTCGATCTGTGTTGTGGGAGCGGATCATTCCGCGATTGATTCGGCGCTGACGATGATTCATGCGAAGAATCGCGGTAGGAAACCGCTCCCACAGTGAACATGCCCCAGCTTTGTGGGAGCGGATCATTCCGCGATTGAGTGCAGCAATGACGCCGATTCGGGCGAAGAATCGCGGATGAATCCGCTCCTGCGATCTAACCGACTTTAAATGTTTTCACGGCTTCGTCGAGCCGCCGCGCCAGTGCGTCAATCGTCGTGCTCACTTCGGCGGAGTCGTTGGCGCACGACGCCGTATGCTCGGCCACTTCGTTGATCGTCACCACGTTGCGGTTGATCTCCTCGGCCGTTGCGCTTTGTTCTTCGGTTGCGGCTGCGATTTGAGTAATGGACTCGGCGATGACGCCCACCGCCGCTGCCGCGGACTCCATGGCGGTCATGGCCTTGGCCGCCTCATCGATCGTGCCTGCGCTCTGGGATCTGCCGCGCTCCATGGCTTGAACAGCCGTACCGGCGCCGGTCTGCAACTGCGAAATAATACCCTGAATTTCTTTGGTCGACTCCTGGGTTCGCGTGGCCAGCGTGCGAACCTCGTCGGCGACGACTGCAAAGCCGCGACCCTGCTCGCCGGCGCGTGCCGCTTCGATGGCCGCGTTCAAGGCAAGCAGATTCGTTTGCTCGGCGATGGCGCGAATGACATCCAACACTTTGCCGATGCTGGCAGCCTTGGCATCGAGATCGCGGGTCACGTCCGAGGAATGCTGCACGGCCTCAACCAACTGTTCGATACTGCCCATGGTGCGAGTAATGGCGGTTCGCCCTTCATCGGCGCGCGTTCTGGCCTGTTCGGCGTCCTGGGCGGAACGCGAGACGTTGTTGGCAATGTGCCCGACCGTCTCGACCAGTTCGTGCATGGCCGACGCCAGTTGAATCGTGGACTTTTGCTGCTCGCCGGCGCCCTTGGACGTGGTTTCCGATACGTGACCCAAACGCTCGGTTTCGCCGTTCAACTGGGTCATCGCTTGCGACACGTCGCGCAAGATGTGCTGAAATTTTCCGAGCATGCTGTTCAGCGCGCGGCCCATGCGGCCCAATTCATTGTCTCCCGTCAATTCCGAACGCAGAGTGAGATCCGAACGCTGCTCCACCGCGAGAATAAACGATTCCAACCGGTGCAAGGGGCCGGTCACGCTGCGCGTCACCAAGACAAACGCCACGACGATAACCACAAAGATCCCCCCGGCGCCGGTGAGCATGCGGGTGGCGGCGGCCTTTTCCTTAGCAATGGCGCCGTCTCGCGTTTTCTGCGCGAACTCCGCCATCTCGTCCGCCACCGCGCCCGCGCCGGCGACGAGCTTGCCGACCTCGACCATTTGCTTGATGTCGTTCAAATCGACTTCTTCGCTTGTATCCAGAAACTGTTCCACCCGCGACCGCAGGTCTTGCCACCGGTCGCGCCATTCGCCGACGAGAAAGTCGTGGACCGACGGATCGTTCTTCGTGAGCGCGGCCAACTCGGTATAAACCTGCTCGAACCGGACGATGCCGTCTTCTGCGCTCTTCACCGAGCCGCTGGCTCCTTGGGTAACCGCCGACTCATTGAGGCCACGCAGCATGAGCTGCAGGTGGGCCGATCCGGCTTGTAGCTGAATCGCCACCTCATTGCTGTAGCTCACCTTCTGGAACGTGCTCCAGTTGAACCACACCATGGCGGTCACCAAGGCAAAGATCGCCGCGCCGGCGACTTGCATCCGGCGCGCGATGGTTAGATTCCCGAAAAATTCAGACGACATACTCACCTACTTTTCTGAATCACGGCGGTTTGGTTACTGTTCGTACTTCATGCCCTTGGCTTCCCATTCGGCGGTGCCGCCGCGAAACCACATCACATTGGTGTAGCCATTTTTTATCGCGGTCACCGCGGCTTTGTAGGATTTCCAGCCGGTGGGACCGTCGCTGTAGAAAACAATGGCGGCGCTTTTGTCGCCGGGCAATTTAGTCATATCGAACGTGTCCACAGACGCGTCGAAATTGACCGACTTATCGCTCTTTTGGCCGTAAGGCAACGGATGGGCTCCGGGCAGGTGACCCTTGCCGTAGCTCACGGCTTTGCGCATGTCGAAGAACGCTGCTTTGCCGGCTAAGTTTTTGGCTTCGTCGGCGCTGATGATTTTTCCACCGGACAGTGTAGTCGGGGTTTCCGGATCGTCCCCGGCGAACGCGGCGGGAGCGAATGCCAAAGCGGCGGCCAGTACAACACGGGTAGCAAGGGTGCGGATCATTTTCGAAAAGCCTCCATGTCAAAAGTAGCGTAAGAAATTTGTAACGTGCCGTAGAGCAAGTCCTGTAGCGGCCGCTCCACGGGGAATTTTAGTCCCGGTCTAAGTGAGGCGGACAATACGTAGTTTGGTTGAGTTTGTCACGAGATCAAGCCACATTGGCTTGTATTTATTCAGGTTGTTACCGCGCCAAACATGGGCTACAAAACGGTTTGGATTCACAGCGATGCAACGATGACACCACCATTCGCCGCCCGCGCCCTGGCCTGGATTGAACGGGCCGGCAACCGCCTGCCCCATCCGGCCACCTTATTCTTATATTGCGCGCTCAGCGTGATGTTTTTATCCCAACTGGCGGAATTTGCCGGCTGGCAAATCACCAAAACGGTCACTGGTGTCGACGGGGTAAAACGCCAAGTCGATGTCGCGGCCGTGGGGTTAATGGACAGCGACGGCCTGTGGTGGGTGCTCAGCAATATGGTGGACAGCTTCATGTCCTTCCCGCCGCTGGGCTTGGTGCTGGTGGCCATGATTGGGATCGGCATCGCGGAACGCAGCGGATTGGTCGCGGCGGTAATGCATGTGGCCGCCGCCCGGACCCCCGAGCGATTCCTGACGCCCATGGTGTTTTTTCTCGGCATCATGTCGTCACTCACGCTGGATGCCGGCTACGTCGTCCTGCCGCCCCTGGCCGCGGCGTTGTACATGGCGACCGGCCGCTCGCCGGTGGTGGGCATCGCGGTGTCGTTCGCGGCGGTGGCGGCCGGATTCAGCGCCAATCTGTTTATCACCGCACTTGATCCACTATTGGCGGGCTTCTCCCAAGCCGGCGCGCAGTTGTTGGACGAAGCGTATGTGGTCAGCGCAACCGCCAACTGGTGGTTTATGATTGTTTCGACCGTTCTCCTGACGTTCGTCGGCTGGTGGGTGACCGCACGTTTCGTCGAGCCCCGCTTGTCCATTGCTGCCGGCGGCAACGCGCAGAGCAAAAGCACGAACACGGAAACGGACGGTGCGGAGAACATGCGGCGCGGCCTCAAGGTGGCGTTGGTCGCCGTTGTCATTGCACTCGCGTTGATAGTTGCGTTGATCATTGTTCCCGGCGCGCCGCTGCATGGCACAGGCAAGCGCTTCGATCGCTGGATCGAGGCCATCGTCCCCTTGATCTTGTTGCTCTTCGCTGTGCCCGGCTTGGCTTACGGGTTCGCGGCGCGCACGCTGAAATCGGAAAAAGACGTCGCCCGGCTAATGAGTGAAACGATGGCGTCCCTCGGGCCCTACATCGTTCTGGCGTTCTTCGCCGCGCAGTTCATCGCCTTCTTCAAACAATCCAACCTCGGCGAGATGCTGGCCATCGTCGGCGGCCAATGGCTGGCCCAGGCGGAGTTCGCACCTTGGCTGTTGATCGCCGCGTTCGTCATAGTCGTCATGACGGGCAATCTGTTCATTGGTTCGGCGTCGGCCAAGTTCGCGTTCTTCGCGCCGGTGTTTGTGCCGATGTTCATGCAAGTGGGCATTAGTCCCGAGTTGACTCAAGCGGCCTACCGCATCGGCGACTCGGTTACCAATGTCATCACTCCGCTCAATCCGTACATGGTCATCGTGCTCGCGTTCCTGCAGCGTTATATTCCCCACGCCGGCATCGGCACATTGGCGGCGCTAATGCTGCCGTATGTGATCGTCTTCGCCGTCGTGTGGATCAGCCTATTGCTGCTGTGGATGGCCACTGGAATTCCGCTGGGCCCGGCTGGCCCGCTGTGGTATCCGGTGAACTGAGCCACGCCTCGGCACCACTGTAATTTTCCCCACCAATCATGCAATAAAAATCGTTGAACTTTGCGAGCGCCCTTCAATCCAACCTTGGTCGCTTCGCCGGAGGGAAAGTAACGAGGAAGAAAAACTCCACGATGTCGCGGATTTTTTCATCCCCATCGCCGACCAATGGCAAAGCCTTTCAAAAATAGATGGGTCTTTTGGGAGAAAATAAATGAAATCACGCACACTAGTGGGCACTTTTGCGGGCTTGGCGCTGCTCGGCACCGTCACTACCGCAAACGCCGATTTGGAACTGGCCAAGAAAGCCGGCTGCATGGCATGCCACGCCGTAGACAAAAAGGTCGTCGGTCCGGCTTGGAAAGATGTCGCCGCCAAATACAAAGGTGACGCCGCCGCCAAAGCTACCCTGATCGAAAAGGTCAAGAAAGGCGGCAAGGGCAACTGGACCGACGTCACCGGCGGCGTGCCGATGCCTCCCTACTCTCCCCGTGTCGCCGACGCTGACATCGAGAAGCTCGTCGACTACATCTTTACCCTTTAAGCCAACACTACACTCAACCAACTTGGCACCTCCGGCGCTGTAAAGCGCCGGAGTTTTTTTTCGACCTAAGATAGCGTGACAGATTGGTACGGCGCATCGATCCCGCTCGACGGGGTCCGCTCGGGCCGCGCCGGAAAAGCCGCCGCCCCGTCAATCGCGCATTCATCCGCCAAACAACGGAACAGATAGTCTGCCAACTTCTCCGCCGCCTTCGGTACGCCAACGAACCCCGGGAAGTAGTTTACGTCGATAACGTCGAAACCATCGGCGTGTTCGATCACATCGATGCCGTAGATCTGCAGGTTAAACAAGTCGCCGATGCGCAATGCGATCATGCGAATGGACTCGTCGACGATACAGGGTTGCCCCAACTTGTCTTCATAGCTTTCGGCCGGAAACTTGCGCCGCACGGCGAACACGTCATCGCCAATGACGTAAACCTTGAGATCCGGGCCCAACGGTTTCTTGAACTGCTGCGCGAAGTAGCCGCCGCGCGGCGTGGGTTCATCGGCGCGATCGACCACTCGTACACCTATGCCGTAGGAACCACGGTGGGGCTTGATGATTAGACGCTCGCCGGCAATCGTCGCGATGGTCTTGTCCACGTTCCCGGTCACGAAACTACGCGGTGTGGGAATGCCCGCTCGAATCAGGCGATGGGTAACCAACACTTTATCCTGCAGCACGGCGCTAGCCGGATAACTGTTGATGAGCCGCGCGCCCAATTCGTGCAGTACGCCAGCGAGGGAAAGCCCGAGTTCGATGCCGGGCCGGATAACATAGAGATCGTTTTCGACGCGAACGTGTTGCAGCTCGATGACATGCTCTTCCGGAACGATGGTGGAAACGGCGACACCATGTTTGCGTAAATGGCGGAACATCTCGTCCATGACAGGCGTCGAGTGGGTATACTCTTGCTTCTTCATCAACAAGCCTAACTTCATCATCGGCTTCCTTCGGTTGATCGATGGCCGGCAAGTTACTTAATTACCGCTTAAACATGCGAGACGTAAGTGACTGATGTGGCGAATTTATTACAGTTCTGTGACACAAAATACAAGAGCTTGCGCGGACGGCGCTGCGGGTCCATACGTATCCGGCCGCGCGGCGCAAGCCGGACCCTAAGACCGCTGCCTTAGTCGCCGGATAACTTCGGAATCTGGACTCCCGACAGCGAGTTATGCTCGAATGCCAAGTCGTGACTCCAACCTCCGCAAGCAACTCTAGAACCGCGCTTCTCGCTTTGATCGCCGACGGCCTTGTGGCCCGATTCGGATTCGGGTTGATTACCTTCGCCTTGCCCTTCTATGGCTTGGAACTGGGGATGAGCTACGCGGAAATCGGCGTCCTCGCCGCACTGCGCCCCCTCACCGCCGTCGGCTTAAAACCACTCATGGGACGTTTGACCGACGTTATCGGTCAGCGGCGAATGTACATCGGTGCGATTGTCGGGCGTTGCATCGTTGCGGCGCTTTTCGTCGTTGCGTCGCAGGTCTGGATCCTGTTTGTTATCCGCTTTCTCCATGGAGCAACCAGTGCGGCCCGCGATCCGGCCGCAGCCCTGCTGATCTCCACCTACGGCGGCAAAAAGAAATTGGCAACGGCCTTTGCCTGGTACGGTTCGGCGCGGGAAGTGGGCGCGGCCCTGGGCATTGTTTGCGCCGGCGTTATGCTCACCGCCAGCGATGACTTCTATCCCCTGGTATTCCTCGCCGCAGCGGTGATCTCGTTGGTCGGGCTCATTCTTTCGATGCTGTACATCCCGCGTACCTCGCATGACGACGACACCGGCGACCATCCCAGTCCGCTTGACTCGCGGGCCGACGGGACGCCGAACAGTGAGTGGGTCGTGTACGCCATCTTGGGAATCGCCATGGCGACAACGGGGGCGATGTTGGTGCAACTGTTTCCGGTCCTGGCTGTCGACTACGCGGGTCTGACCAAAGCCCAGACCAGCTACATTTTCGCACTCTCGCTACTCGTCGCGGTCTTCGCTGCACCTTGGTTTGGTCACTTGGCCGATCGGTTCAGCCGCCATTTGGTGCTGTCGCTGCGCGCCGCTTTGAACATCATCTCCACGGCAATCTATTGGCTGGCGCCGAGTTTTGGCGGATTCGTCGCGGGACGTGTTTGCGACGATCTGGGCAAAGCCGCGTTTCGACCGGCCTGGGGAGCCATGACGGCGGAAATTGCGGAGAGCAACAAAAGCACCCGCGGACGAACGTTGGGTTACATGGACACGGCGCAATCCGCCGGCGAAGCACTAGGGCCGGTGCTCGCGGGTTGGCTGTGGGACGAATTCGGCATTGCGACCCTGTTCGCGGCCCGCATCGGCTTATCCGTGGCGGCGGAAGCGTACGCGGTTTGGGTCGCGCAACGGAAAGTTCGCCGCAACAGTTAACAGCGAATTCCGCGCTGCCAACCGAGAAATTTCGCCGCAAAAACAAGCTGCGAGGCCGTCGGCCGATAACCTGACTCGGCTACCTGCATCACCGAGTACTGAAAATTGAATTTGCGTTGCGCCTGTTGGATGGTCGGCGCATTGATATTGGGGCAGTGGGGCGTCCCGTGGGCGCAGCAAACGCAGCCGGTCGAAAAACCCGGCGACAAAGTCCACTACCGCGCTCCCCCGGTTGACGTGCGCTATGACGATGGATTCCGTCTCGAAACCGACGACGGCGCCTATTCGTTGTCCATCAATGGACGGGTGCAAACCGACACGCGCTTTTTCAGTTATTCGGAAACGAGCCCCTACACCCGCGACCGCACCACGGATCTGTTGGACATCAACCGCGCTCGCCTGGAGATACGAGGCACGGTCGACGAAATGTTTGAAGCCAAGGTCAGCGCCGAATTCACCGGCCAGCCGGCATTGCGGGACGCCTACATCAATCTGGCGTTTTCCGACTGGGCCGAATTGAAGATCGGCCAGTTCCAGTATCCATTCGGTTCGGAAAATTTCGGCTCGTCGAAGTACCGCGAGTTCATGGAAAAGGCGGCCATCAGTTCGGCCACCTCCGCCGGCCGCGATCGGGGCTTCAACCTGCACGGGATGCCGCTCGATGGCATCGTTTTTTACCAGTTCGGCATTCTGGCCGGCGCCGGCGTGAATACCAGCGACAACAACGACTCCCTCGATTTCGCCGGGCGGCTGGCCATCAATCCCACCCGCAATGTGAGCGACTTTTTTCAGTTGTGGCTCGGCGGCTCCATGAACTTCGGCCAGCAACGCAGCGTTGCCGATGAAACCATCACCGTCGAAACGGAAACCGGCGGCGGAGCCACCCTGTTCGAAGCGGCCTTGCCCGAGGACGTGGACTACGATCGCACCCGATTTGGGCTGGAGTGGACGTTCCTCCTCGGGCCCGCCATGTTTCAGGGCGAATTGCTTTCGGCACGGTACAGCTTTGACGATGCCGCAAGCCTGACCGGGGGATTTGTTACCGCGAGTATATTTCTCACCGGCGAACAGCGAACCGTCAAGAGAGGCGTGAACAGTCAGCAGGAAGTAGAATATCCCCTTGGCAATGGAGAAATCGGCGCGTGGGAGCTGGCGATGCGTTACTCCTGGTTCAGCGTCAGCGAAAACTTTTTCGCTCCAAACCAACTCATCGACGGTTGGACCGGCGTGAGCGCCAACGACTATGTCGACAACGGCAGCGCCTGGACCCTAGGATTGAATTGGTACCCAAATAGGATGACCCGAATGATGGCGAATTGGGTCATCTCGCTGGCGCCGGACATCAACGACCCGACCAGCGAGGACCGCATCGTCGTCGAGCAAGCGTTCTTGTTGCGGCTGCAATTGGAGTTCTGATAGGAATCGCTCCTACGGCTAGCGATCCGTGTGCCTCCCACGAAATTCGGCCTTCGTGATATGGTGTGCGCACGTGTTTCTGCACACCGAAAGGATGCATTGTGACGACACAAACCACACGCACCGGCCTCAAGAATCCAACCAGCCGTCTCAGCGTCCGTAATGCGACGCTTGCCGATGTAACAGCCATCGCCGACCTCACCACGCGGGCTTATGAGGGCACCGGCATGCGCGGTTATCCCGAGGGTCTGATCAATGGCCAAATCAACAATTTTCCCGACGGCCAATTCGTGGCGACTATGGATGATAAAGTCGTCGGCTACTGCGCGACCTTTCGCATCGGCGGCGACATCGCATTGAAACCGCACACCTGGGCCGAGATCACCGGCATGGGCTATGCTTCGCGCCACGATCCCGAAGGCGAGTGGCTGTACGGCATGGAGGTGTGCGTCGACCCGGAATATCGGGGCTACCGGCTGGGCCAGCGCCTATACAACGAGCGCAAAAAACTATGCCAGAACCTGGGATTGAAAGGCATCGTCTTCGCCGGCCGGTTGCCGACGCTGGCCAAACGCATCGGGAAGTTCGGTTCGGCGCAGGCCTACGTTGAGGCGGTGAATCAAAAGAAGCACCGCGACCCGGTGCTGTCCTTCCAATTGCACAACGGTTTTGAAATTATCGGCGTGATTCCCAATTACCTCGCCACTGATCGCGAATCCTTGGGCTATGGCGTGCATCTGGTTTGGAAGAATCCGAGTGTCGTCGAAACCAAACCCGGCGAGAAGAACAAAAAATACAGCGGCCGCTTGCCGGAGACGGTGCGCGTCGGGACAGTCCAGTATATGCAGCGCCGGGTAAATTCTTTCGACGAGTTTTTGCAGTACGTGGCGTACTTCGTCGACGTGGTAGCGGATTATCGCGGCGATTTCGTGGTGTTTCCGGAGCTGTTCACGCTGCAACTGCTCTCCATCGAGGATCAACGGCTGACACCGGCTCAATCCATCGAGGCGTTGACGAAGTACACACCGCGCCTGCGCGACGCGCTGCGCGACATGGCGTTGCGCTACAACATCAACATCATCGGCGGATCGCACCCCACCCGCGTGGAAAGCGGGCGCGTCGAGAATATTTCATACATCTGTCTGCGCGACGGACGCGTACATGAGCAGCCGAAGATTCATCCCACGCCCAACGAGGTCTATTGGTGGAACATCGAGGGCGGCAGCGTGCTCAACGCTATCGATACCGACTGCGGGCCGATCGGCGTGCTGATCTGTTACGACGCGGAGTTTCCGGAGTTGGCGCGCCACTTGGCTGATCAAGGCATCGGCATTTTGTTCGTGCCGTTCTGCACCGACGAGCGGCAAAGTTATCTTCGGGTGCGCTACTGCTGCCAGGCCCGGGCGGTGGAAAATCAATATTTCGTCGTGATGTCCGGCAACGTCGGCAACCTGCCTAATGTCGCCAACATGGATATTCAATACGCGCAAAGCTGCATCCTCACGCCCTGCGATTTTCCCTTCGCCCGCGACGGCATCGCCGCCGACACGACACCCAACGTAGAAACAGTCGCCATCGCCGACATCCATCCGCCGACCCTGATTGAAGCGCGGCGCAACGGCACGGTGCGGAATCTAAAAGACCGGCGGCTCGATCTCTATCACGTGCACTGGCGCGGCAAGTGAGTTGTCACACCAGTACCAAGAACTCGTAGGGTTCGAGCACAAGCTCGTGGGCCGCGGTAATGGTCCGGCCGGCCATCAAATCGACCACTGTCTTGCGCATGCCCAACATACGCAAGCGGCGCGCCTCGATGGTCTGCGCCGAGTCGCTGAAATTCGCCAGCACCAGCACCGTGTGTTCGCTCTGGCTGCGAAAATAGCCGAACACATGTTTGTTGGCCGTTTCGACGATGTCCGTTTGGGCGCGGGTAAACGCCAGATTCTGCTGTCTGATCTGCACCAGCCGCAACAAACCATGGTAGATCCGTCCGCCGACCGATTTTGGATCCCGCCGCTGCTCCGCGCGCTCCCAATCGAAGGCCGCGCGATGAAGCCAGCGCGTATCGCCGATTTTGGTCCGGTCACGCTCGTAGTCGTAGTCATTCACTGCACCCAGTTCGTCACTGAGATAGATCAACGGAATGCCCCCAATAGTAAAGATCACGCCGTGCAGCAACAAAATGCGCTTTATAGCCAGCTCCGCTTCCTGCTCGTCATGCTCGGCTAACGCCCGCTCCAGACCGGTCAGCGATGCGCAGGTTCCGGAAATTCGCGCGTCTCCCGTAACGCGGTCCTCCTGAAACGGCACGCCGCGGGCGAAACTGCCGGGGAATTTGCCGGTATAGAACTCCTTCAGAAAACGGCGGTGGGCGACCGGATCGTTCCCCACGACAGCGACATCATCGTTGCTGAACGCCCACCCGATATCATCGTGGCACCGCACATAGTTCACCCACGCACAGCCGGCGGGAATGGAGAATCGCCGTTCCATCGCCGTGCGCAGAATTCGCACGTCCCGCGTCGCCAACGCCTCCCATAACAACGCCATCAACTGCGGGTTGTAAGAGAGCTGGCACTCTTCTTCACTGATGTACTTGCGCACTTCATCGGGATGCACGATCGCTTCGGACTTGAACACCATGGCCGGCGCCGCGATGTGCACCAAGGCATTGAACGCTTGAATGATGACGTGAGCCTCTGGGAGATTTTGGCAGGTGGTTCCCAATTTCTTCCAAACGAATGCGACGGCATCGAGACGCAGGATCTCCACGCCTTGATTGGCCAGGAACAACATCTCTTCCAGCATTCGGCCGAACACAATCGGATTGCTGTAATTGAGATCCCATTGGTAGTTGTGAAAGCTCGTCCACACCCACTTGCGAATGCGGTTGCGGTAGGTAAACGATCCCGGATGCTCGTCGGGAAAAATCGGGATCAATGTTTTTTCGAAGGCGTCGGGCTGTGTGCGATCGTCGAACATCCAGTAGTACTCCTGGAAGTCGCCGTCCCCCGCCAATGCCTGCCGGGCCCACTCATGGTTGTCCGCCGTGTGATTGAAGATGAAATCCAGGCACAACGAGATGCCGTGCAGCCGCAGCTCACCGGCCAGCTCTCGCAGCTCATCCATTGAACCTAGCGCGGGATTCGTCTCGCGGTAGCTGCTCACCGCGTAGCCGCCGTCGTTGTCCCCCTCCGGCACTTTGAACACCGGCATGAGATGCAGGTAGCTGATGCCAAGCTCGGTAAGGTAGGGAATCTTGTCCCGCAGCCCGGAGAAGTTTCCCGCGAACAAATCGACGTAGCACATCGCCCCGACCATGCGGTGGGATTGATACCAATACGGATCGGCCTCGCGCAGCGCGTCCAGCGCTTTCAGATCCGACGGGCGCGCCATCCACATCTCGGTCGCCGACGCCAGAATGTTCTCCAAATGGAAGAAGAAATCGTAGTGCGTGCCATAGAGCTGGTGCAGACAATCAAACAGGCGTCCGAAGTTCTCATGCAGGCGCTGCTCGAACGCCTGCCACTCGTTGGCGTCGACTTGATTCTTGAAGCGGTTTTCTAAGCGCGGCCGCAGGCGCTTGTAAGAGACCTCGGCCTGGCGTGAAGTTCTAAATTGAATAGCCATTTAAAATCCATGGTGGTCAAAACGAACGTCCAATAGTAACACTGCGCAAGCACGGCCGACTTCAATTCCCCATGAATTCCCATCATTGCAATGCTAAAGCAAATCGCCCAGGACGCCGACAAAATTTGAGCATTTAGGTGGCGATGGAAGGACTTACTTGTCTATGCACAAGCTGGTTTGGACGGCATGCGGCGCAAGCCTCGTGGCGATTGTCGTCATGGTATGGCGCGACGCGGCGCCGTTGTCCATTGTCATTGTCACCGTGCTCTCCATATTGTGGTTGGTCGCGGCGACGATTCCCCGTCGCAACCGCCGTCAGGAGGATCAACCCAAGCCTTTCGACCGCCATCCGGACACCGACCATCTCGCCAACGCCAATTCAAAGCTCATTGGCACCATCGTGGAGTCGATGGCCGGCGAGTTAGCGACGGTACACGCCACCCTCGAACAGATTCAACGCCACGTGCGGGAAGCGACCGCGCGCTTAAACAGCGCATTCACCACGCTTTCCGAGAACTCGGGACAACAACAGACGGCGATGCACGATCTGCTTAGCCAGCTCACGGGGGAACGCGACGCGCACGACGAGCATAAGAAAAAGCTCACCATCGAGTCCATCGCGTCGGAAACCCGCGAAATCATGGAGCACTTCACCAGTTTGCTGATCGAGGTCAGCGACAAAAGTATCGAAAGCGCTCACAAGACTGAGGACATGACCAACCAGTTGCGAGTCATTTTCGATCTGATCGGCGACGTCAAAGGCATCGCCGATCAAACCAACCTGTTGGCCCTGAACGCCGCCATCGAAGCGGCGCGCGCAGGCGACGTGGGCCGAGGATTCGCCGTGGTCGCCCAGGAAGTGCGCAAACTGTCCGTCGACTCCAATGAACTTAACTCGCAGATTCGCGAACAAGTCGAGGCTACCAACAGCACCATCGGCGACGTCCAAACCATCATCGGCGCCATGGCCTCCATCGACATGAATATGGCCATACGCGCCAAAGGCCAGGCCGACGACATGCTGACTGAACTCAAGGATCTAAACAGGTCCATTTCCGGCGTGTTGGAAAACACTCGCCAGACCGCCGTTGTCATCCACGACAACGTAAACACCGCAGTGGAAGCGCTGCAATTCGAGGACATCGTAACGCAACAAATCGGCACCCTCAGCGCCACCGTCAAGGGTCTGAAACTGCTGCTGGGGCAGATGCAGCGCTTGCCAAACGATGACAAGTCGCGCAACAACCAATTGTCTGAAATCAGCGCCCGCATCGCGGCGCTGCGCCAGCAGCACGAAGTCGAGCGCAACAAAGTCGGCGCTCGAGAATCCGCCGACGTGGAACTGTTCTGAAATTTGGAGGCATGATGCCCATCACCAGCCAATTCAATGACAAGGACAACCTGGTCACGATCAGGGTCAAGGGCCGCTTCGATTTCAACGTGGTTCAGGACTTTCGCCACGCCTACAGCGATTTGAACAAACCTGCGGCGAACTATGTGGTCGACCTGGGCGAGGCGGATTACATGGACAGCTCCGCCCTGGGCATGTTGCTGCACTTATGGAAATTCGCCGGCGGCGAAAAAGCCAAAATTCGTCTGACGCGCTGCAATCCGGGGATCAAGAAAGTCCTCGAGATCACTCACTTCGGGCAGAAGTTCAAGATCGATTGAGCGAAACAACGATTCGCTCCCACGGTTGGCTGTGCTGTGGGAGCGGTTTCCGATGCACATGGATGTGCGAATGTCGCGAGAGGGCAGGATGCCCGTAGCGACTACCGCGATTCGAATTGGCAAAGCACCTATCCCTCAAACGACCATTCCCGCCAGCCGTCGAGCAGCGGGTAGTACAATCCCAGCCGAATCGGCCGCGGGTCCAAGCGTTGCACGAACGCGGCGTATTCGGTGAGTTGACCCCGATAGCGCTCCACTTCCTGATCGAGAAATCCGTCGACGTCTTCGCCCAGGTGCACGCCGGTTTTGTAGTCGATGATCCAGCGCACGTCGCCGTCGATGAACGTCCGGTCGATGATGATGCGCTTTAAACCGACCTCGCCGATTCCGGTCAGCGCCCACTCATTGCGCGGCTCGCGATGCTGCGCCGACAGCACCCAACGGCCGCGCGGCTCGCTGACGGTCTTCTTCAAAGCCGCCAGCGCCCGTTGCGTGGCGCGGTCCAACTCGTCGTCCTCCAGCCCGAGGCGCGATAACGCCAAATTGAGCGCAGCAGCAGATTCGGCGACCCGCGCAGGGCTCCAGGTCTCCAATCCCTCGTCAGCGATGCGCTTGATGAAGCGGTGCACCACCGTCCCCGCCAGGCGGGCCGGCCGCTGCGCCCAGTCGTATTCCACTTCGATGGGCGGCCGCACGGTCCAACTCAGACTTTCCCGAACCGCCACCGGCAAGGCGGGCGGCGGCGATGGGACAGTCCAGCCGGCGGCGACGCGCGTCAATCGCGGTGGATGCGTCACGCTGGTCGACGCGGCCGATTCGGCGTCGCCAGCCGCATCGACGGGACCGCTTGCACTCAACAGGCGCGCAAACTCGGGCTCGGCCACATGCCACAATAACCGCAGCAACGTGCCTTCGCGCGGCGGGTTGATCTTCACTTCGCCGTTCTTCTCCGCTCGCTCGGCGTGGCCGATCAAATGCAAACGCCGTTTCGCACGCGTCGCGGCCACATAGAGGAGGCGAGCTTGTTCGTAGCGCGCCTTCTGTCGATCGACATCGCGCAGGAAATCGGAGATGCTCTCCGCTTTCTCGCCGGCCGCCTTGATCGGCGCGAACAGCAGCCTGCCGGTGAGTTGCGGCGACGGCAGCTCCAACCAGTAGAGCAGACGCTGAGCATCCCGCGCGCCGGTTCGCGCCAACCCGGGCAGGATGACCGTGTCGAACTCGAGCCCCTTGGATTTGTGAATCGTCATGATATGCACGCGCGCCGACGCGTCGCCCACCGGCGCCGCATACAAACGGTCCAAGCCCGCAGCAACGCGCTCGGCAACGCCCGCCCGTTCCTCTTGTTCGGTTCGCTCGACCAAATCGAAAAACGCTTCCGCATCGGCGAGGTCGTTTGCTTGGCTCACGATCGCCGGGCCGCCCAGCGCCAGCCAAGTCGAACGAAGAACATCGCACAAAGGCCATCGCGGAACACATGTCAACGCGTTCTCGAGAACGGCGTGCAGGCGCTGCCAGCGTGCCCGTCCGTCCGCCGACAACGCGTGGGGCGCCGCTGGATTGCACAGCGCATCCCACACGGTTCCATCGCCCGCCTCCTGCGCAATGACGCGCAGATCTGCCAGCGCGAGCCCCGCCCACGGCGCGCGCAACACCGACAGCCACGCCAACCGATCGCCCAAGTGAGTCAGCGCGCGCAGTAACGCCAGCAAGTCCTGCACCAGCGGCCGGCGACCGAGGGATTCGATATCGACCGCGCTGAACGCAATACCCGCGCTCTTCAACATCTGGGCGATCTGGGCCACATGGGGACGGGCCTGCACCAGGACCGCCACGCTTTGAGCGGCATCCTCGCGTAGCGCGGCGTCGACCAACTTCACCACGTGGCGTGCTTCTTGAAGATCGTCGCGGCCAAAAGACGGATGAATGCACACCGCGGGTGTCGAGCGCGCAGCACGCATGGCGGACGCCCAACTGTAGGGAACCGCGCCGCGGGCCATGTCTTCTTGCGCGGGAAACACGTTCTCAAACGTCTCGTTCACCCACGTCACCACGCCGGCGTCAGAGCGGAAATTCGCCGTCAGCGTCAACGACTCCAACGGCACACCGCCCAACCCGTTGCGCCGCGCCCACAAAAACAGGCCGACATCGGCTTCGCGAAAACGGTAGATGGACTGCATGGGATCACCGACCAGAAACAACGTCCGCCCGTCGCCCGGCGTCCAGCCGGCGGTGAGTTTTTCCAGCAACACGAATTGACCGAAAGACGTATCTTGAAACTCGTCAACTAGAATGTGCTGGATACGATAGTCGAGGGCCAGCGCCAAATCGGTGGGCGCCTGCTCGTCGCCAAGGGCATCCAACGCCCGCTGCGCCACTTCGGCAAAGTCAACGCTGCCCTCGGCGATGAACTCCAGCTGCAGGTGACCGACGGCCGTGAACAGTACGTCGAACAACGCCTTGAGCACCGTCCACTGGGAATCGGTGTAAACCGCATTGGGTAGGACGGGAAGGTCGTTAAGGCGTTGGCGCAGACCATCGTGCTTGGCTTGCAAGTGTTCGCTCAATGCTAGCAGGCGATCCTTCAATCGGGCATAACGCTGTTTCAATTCCTTGTCGCGGGTCGAACTCGGCGCGAGCACGCCCTGACGCTTGTCGTACCGCTTGCGCCATTCCCCTTCGTCGGTCAGTACAAAATCACGCAGCGCGACCCACGCTGGCACGTCCTCGCCGCCAGTGCCCGGCCAGGCCGTCACGTCCCGCCACCGCGCCAGAGGCGAATCGCCGTCAATATTGCCGGCGGCCTCGCGCACCACGGCCAGCAATTCAGCGCCGATGTCCGCGGGAATGGCGTCGCGCGCAGCGGCAAGAGCCGCGCTGATGACGCTCGCCAGTGCCGCCTCCAACTCACGGCGGTCTTTGCCCCCCGCGCGATGGACGTGCCGCTGCCACTGATCGCGTTTGGCAAGCATCAGTGCCAGCAGGTCGACGACGCGCTGGTGATCGTTGTCCAAGTGGAGCATGAGCACCGCAACCGCCTCGCCCCACTCAACATCTTCCCCGACGTGCTGCAGCGCCCGCCGCGCCGCGTCGCGATAGAGATCGGACGCGTCCTCGCGGGTCGCCGGCACACGACCGAACCGCGAGAGCATGGGCATCTGCCGCGCCAGCGCGTGGCACAGCGAGTCGATGGTCTGGATGCGCAATCGCGACGGGTTCTCGTCCAACGCCCAGTCCAGAGCGCGATTCTGCCGCAAGACGTCTTGGCCAAGCCGCCACAGCGCGGCGTCCCCGGCATCGGTCGGCGGGACCTCCCGGCGCGCCAGTTCAAATGCCTCCAACACGCGCTCACGCATTTCGTTGGCCGCCTTGCGCGTGAACGTGACGGCAAGAATTTCCTCGGGCGTCTGAACACGCGACAGCAGCGCCAGGTAGCGGGAGACCAACAGCGTGGTCTTGCCCGATCCGGCAGGCGCCTGAACGATGAACGACTGATCGGTTTGCAGCGCCCGTTGACGCGCCGAAGCATCAGGCGGATGCGTCGGATTCATCGCCGTCCTCCTCCACCATGTCCGCGACCTGCGTCAGCTCGAATACGCGACACAAAGTTGTGCGCTGACATTGCGCGCAGGTTTTGACGCCGTCCTTCGGCGCCACTTGCGCGGCCCCCGCCGCCAATTCCCCCGCCAGCCCTTCCAACCGGCCGCGCCACTCATTGAGCTGATCGGACCACGTCATATCGCCGTGACAAAACTTCGAACCGAGATAGGACGTCACACCGGCATCGCAATCGGACGCCGCGCTCAATCCAACCACGCCCATCTCGCCGGGCCGAATTCGGCCGAAAAGCAGACCGTCGACGCGATCTTCGTCGGTGACGGCATAAAGCGGCAATTGAGGCTCATCCGGCCGCGGTCCAAACCAATTCTTTACTTCAGGCTTGCCCGTTTTGTAGTCGATGATCACCCGCGCGCCGCCGGACAGCCGGTCGATGCGGTCGACGCGAATGTTCAGCTCCAGCGGGCCGATGCGCACGCTGCGGCCCTGCTCCACCGCCTCGACCTCGAACGGCGGGCGGGTCGCCTCGAATTCGAGCCATCGTCGGACGACGCCCGTCAAACGCAAACGCTCAAGGTGCAACAGACGCCGCGGCAGCGTCCGCTTGGCACGCGCGGCGACCACATCAACAGCATGGGCCGCCGCGGTTTCGACGATTCTGCGCAGCCCTTCATCATCCAGCGCATTGAGTTGCGACTGAGTCTTCACGCGTGTCCACACCACGCGCATCGCTTCATGGATCAAGGTGCCGCGTTCCGCCGCGTCGAAACCTTCGTCCGGTTCGGACAGCGGTTCGGCGGCAAGTTGCGCCGCGGCAAAGCCCTGGAAGGGACAAAGCGATTGCGCTTTGATCAGACTCGTGCCGCCGGAAAGTTTGATATTCGATGGCAGCGGCGGACCCTGCTCGTCGAGATAATGTTCCAGGGGCGCGGCGCCAAACTGCGCCTCGCACCAAGGGTCCGCGAAACGTCCGCCCGTTGCGAGGTCGTTCACGATCGGCACCCCGCGCAGCAACGGGCTGGGACCGAACTGTTGATCGCCTTCCTTTTGGCTGTAACTGAATACAACCCGCGGCGCCATGGCCAACCAACCCTGGATGCGACCCATGGCATAGGCGCGCTCCAACTGCGGATCGCTGCGCGGAAAACCTTCGCGACGCTGCCACTGAGCGGGAAGAAAGGGGTTGGGATGAACCGGCGCCGGCAAGATATCATCGCGCGCCCCGGCCACCCACACCGCGTCGAACCGCAAACCACCCGCCTCCAAACCGCCGAGCACCTGCACCGGCGCGAACGGCGTTTCCTCCTGCACGATTTCGTCCGATAGCAGTTGCTTTAAACGAGCCACCGCCTCGCCGGCATTGATTTCGGCGATCCAACCATCCAGACCGCTGAGTCGATCGGCAACATTGGCCCACCATTCGCGAATATGCGCGGCGTACGGAACGTCACGCTGACTCAGCCAATCGCCGGCCGCCAGCACGCTATCGAAATGCTCGCGCCACCGGCGCACTCGGGCTCGCGCCGGCCACTGCTTGACCACTTGGTAAACCTTGGACCATGCCGTTCCAACATCGGCCTCGCCTTTACGGTTGCGCCTACCTTCCCAATCGGCCAACGCCGACAGCCCCACCGTCGTCGTGGCATAGTCGCGAAAGGCAATCTCCCGCAAGGCGCACTGGCCGGCTGTCGGGGCGCCGTCGGAAAAAAAATGCGGCGATCGCATCAACGCGCTCACTCGACTCCACTCCACCTCGCCGGCGCACAGCTCGAGCAACCATAGCGCCTCTCTCACCGGTGGCTCGTCGACGAGCGAACGGCCCAATGAGAAATTGACCCGCTCTCCCAGAGATGCCTCTTGCCACAACGGGCCGGGGGCGAAAATGTCGCGGCAGACGCGCTCGACTAAACGGCGCCGGCGCTCAAGATCGAGGACAACAATCCCAACCCGGGCCGTCGGATCGCGTTCGCAGAAGTCGCGGGCCCAGCGCGCGGCGGCGGTGAGTTCATGCAAGGAATCGACGGCGGCGGACACGCTGGCCTGCGCGGCGGGACTCGCCGCAATGTCGATAGCTCTCCACTCGATCCGTGCCGCATCGAGCGCGCCTTGGATGTGTAGCTGGGCCGGGGTGAATTGGTCAAAGCCCTGAAACACGACGGGGCCTGCGCAGCGCAAGGACCCGTCGGCGATCAGCTCACCCAGTCGCCACTCGAGCTCCGCGGCCGGCAACCAATTGTGTTTCGCGCAGTCGCGCTCGAACCGTCGCGCCCAGTCCTTGAATGCGGCGGCGTCGAACGACAGATACGGCGGCAGTTGTTGCAGGGTTTTACCCTGCTGACGCAGCACCGCGTAGGCATCTTGGACCTGCGCCGCGGCCACCTTTTTGTCAAACAGACCCGAAACACTGCGATCCTCATGGAGATATTTTTCCCACAGCGTGCGCTCGAAAAGCGGCTCCAACAACCGCTGGCGCGCAAGGCCAAGGTCCTCCGCCTCGCCCCACAGCCGGCCAAGCCATGCCGGATAGCTGTAGATCGCCGGCGTCGCCCACGTTCGCGCTCCCCGCTGTTGCTGCAGTCGCGCGTATTCCGATTCGACAGCGCGCGCCAGCCGCCGCGTCGCCGTGAGCAACGTGGCGCCCGCTTCCAAGTGGGCGATCAACTCCTCGTTCAAGATATCCCTCGCGTTATACAGCACAGCTCTTGCCCCCACCTGGACCGGGGGGCACACCCGTGCCAAAATACCCGCCGCCCAGGAGCGGCGCAATCGCGATCGCCAAGGACGCTATTGGATCGTATATGAATCTTCCACGCATGTTTAGTCCGTTCGTCGCATTGGCAATGCTTTTACCGGGCGCGGCGTTCGCCGCCGAGACAGGCGCGACGCCCGACTACACCGGCACCGCCCTCGGACTGTTTTGCGTCGGTTTGTTTGTGCTCGCCTACGCGGTGGTGATCGGCGAGGAATTCCTGCATCTGCGCAAATCCAAACCGGTCATCGTCGCCGGTGGAATCATCTGGATTCTGGTCGCGATCGTTTACGCGCAACACGGCGATACGCACACGCCCCATACTCTAATCAAAGCCACCTTGCTCGAATATGTCGAACTTATGCTGTTCTTGCTGGCGGCGATGACTTATATCAACACACTGGAAGAGCGCAACATGTTCAAGGCGCTGCGGGCCTGGCTGGTTTCATCGGGCTTTTCCCTGCGCGCCATTTTCTGGCTGACCGGACTTTTCGCGTTCTTTATTTCCCCGGTGGCGGACAACCTGACCACTGCGTTGATCATGGCGGCGGTGGTGATGGCGGTCGGTCGCGGTCACGCCAAATTCATCGCGCTGGGCTGTATTAACATCGTCGTTGCCGCCAACGCCGGCGGCGCGTTCAGTCCGTTCGGGGACATCACCACCTTAATGGTGTGGCAGAAGGGTGTCCTGCAATTCGAGGAGTTTTTCGCCCTGTTCATTCCCTCGGTGGTCAACTGGGCCGTGCCCGCGTTCTGCATGTCTTTCGCCGTGCCCAAGGAAAAACCGGAAGCGGTGCACGACACGGCGACAATCAAGAGGGGCGGCTTTGTCGTCGCCGGACTTTTCCTTTTTACCATCGCCATGGCCGTGTCCATGCACAACTTCCTTCACCTGCCGCCCGTGATCGGCATGATGACCGGCTTGGGGATATTGAAGATCTACGGCTACCGTCTGCGCAAGCACGACCTCAAGAGCAATTCGTTCGACGTCGATCCCGGCGTGGTCGGCTTGGAAGTCGATAAAGACCAATTGCTGACACACTTCAAACCGAAGTCGAAACCGTTCGACATCTTTATCAGCATGAAACGCGCCGAGTGGGATACGTTGATGTTTTTCTACGGGGTGATGCTGTGCGTCGGCGGGCTGGGCGCCCTGGGCTATATGGCGCAACTATCACAGGTGTTATACGTCGATTTGGGTCCCACCGCCGCCAATATTCTGGTGGGCTTGCTGTCGGCTATCGTGGACAATATTCCGGTGATGTTCGCGGTGTTGACCATGCTGCCGGATATGTCCGACGGCCAGTGGTTGCTGGTCACGATGACCGCAGGCGTGGGCGGTTCGCTGTTGTCCATCGGCTCCGCCGCCGGTGTGGCGCTGATGGGCCAAGCGCGCGGCGTCTACACTTTCTTCAGCCACTTGAAATGGACTTGGGCCGTGGCACTTGGCTATGTCGCCAGTATCGGGGTCCATTTCGTGATTAACGCCAAGATGATGTAGCCCGGTCGGCTAACGCGAAAATCGCGCGCGTGCTCGCTCTTGCTTATGCGTTCGTGATCAGGACGATCTCATACGCGACTAGCGCCGCGTAGACGAAAAACGACCCAAACAAAAGGTAGCCGACGCGAACGATGCGAAACCAGCGGAAATTGTAGTAGACGATCAGCACGGTAAGTCCCAGCGCCGTGAGCAGAAGCTTGGTGTAGAAGAAAGACGGCAGACTGGCGTTGAGCAGGGTATCCATCAAGGGATTGAGTTCGCTGCCCCCGGTGTCCAGGATGTGCAATGTCAGAAAAGCATCCGTAATGCACAGCAGCAAGATACCGACGGCAAGATAGCGCAGCAAGGGCGGATAACGGTCGACGAAGTGGTCGGAGCGTTCGTGGCGACGCCGCGGCTCGCACCGCTGCCCCTGCCAGCTGGGCCAGACCAAGGGATGGGCGGTGGCCCGAGCACGGCGGTCCGCCGCGCGGCGCTCTTCGTTCAGGCGGTCCGCTGAATCATGTCTGGTGTCCACGCTCATCACCTGCTAGTTAGGTCGCTTAACCACGAAGCAGATTCCGTGCCGCGGTAAAAAATATCCGCGCAACAATACGTTAGAAATCGGCAAGCGGAGTTGGTCCGGCGCGTTGGCAAGTTTTCCGACAGCCCCTCGCGTTGTCCGAATAGGGTGTGTTGGTTATACTGCCAACCCTCGGCGCTGTGGCGAAATTCGCTGAGTTTTTCGCGCCCAGCGACGGGGAGGGACGCTCCTTAAGGGGTTCATAAGAATACTTCTAAACAATAATCGCACGATCTGACACGGACCCCGTCAGGATCGAGGGAGAAAATCGTATGCGTATTCTTGAAGGCGTGTTGGTACGAATCGTTCAGTTGGCATCCATGTTGTTCTTTACTTTCGCCGTATTCGTGTACGCCGGGGCACTCGTCGTGATCCCGCTCGCGGCGCTGATGGCCGTGATAAAGATTCTGTCGGCCATCGGATTTAACGGCGTTTTCGCCACCATCGTCGCAATCCCTGCCTTGGCATGGGTGCTGCTGAAACTGCACAACGTGCCCCGCGTCACCCAGACCTTGCTGGACACGGGATGGGCGCTGGTTCGAACCGGGGCGGATAACTTCCGCACTTACGATGACATCGCGAAACAGTTAAAGGGCGGCAGCACCTCGACGGCCACCCAGCACCAGTAATCCGGCGGGCCCTCGGGCGGCCGCGAAAGGACCATCATGCGCGTACTCCTGGTGGAAGATGATCGCCTGCTCGGCGATGGCGTTCTGAACGGCCTCCGCCAAGCAGGCTACGCGGCCGACTGGGTATATGACGGCGAACAGGCGGACGCCGCCCTCAAAACCGAAGAGTACGATCTGGTCGTTCTCGATCTGGGCTTGCCCAAGAAATCCGGCATCGACGTTTTAAGAGACTTGCGCGGCCGCGGGAAAAGCGTGCCGGTGCTGATTCTGACCGCACGCGACACCACCGAGGACAAAGTCATCGGTTTGGACAGCGGCGCCGACGACTACTTGATCAAGCCGTTTGATCTTGACGAACTGCTGGCCCGAATCAGAGCCCTGGCACGGCGCAAATCCGGCCGCTCGGTTCCACTCATCACTCATGGCGAAATTGTCCTCGATCCCGCCGCTCATACCGTGACCAAAGCCGGCGCCGTGGTGGACATCTCACCTAAGGAATTCACCCTGCTCCAAACCCTGCTCGACAACAGCGGCCGCGTGGTATCGCGCAGCCGGTTGGAGGAGAGCCTGTACGCATGGAACGAGGAGGTGGAAAGCAATGCCATCGAGGTCCACATTCACCACTTGCGCAAAAAGCTGGGCGCGGAATTGATACGCACCATTCGCGGCGTCGGCTACATCGTCGACAAATCGGCCGGCTAGCCGGCCGGCCAAACCACGACATGCCATCGTCCATCCGCCACCGTCTCCTACTCTTCCTCTTGGGAGGCACGCTGGTGATTTGGATCGCCACCGCCACCATGAGCTATAGGGAGAGCCTGCACGAGATCGAAGAGGTGTTCGACGCCCAGCTCGTGCAATCGGCCAAGGCGCTGCTGGTATTGAGCCAGCACGAACTCTACGAACAGCTGGCGTTCGACGCGGCGTCGCCGGACGAAGTGCGACAAAGGGTTCACGATACCGTACTCGACACCAGTCACGATTACGAACAGAACGTCGCCTTCCAACTGTGGATCAACAACACGAAATTGGCCGCCCGCTCCGCCAGCGCACCGGACGTGCCGATGAGCGGCGTCGCTAGTGGGTTCAGCAACCGCGAGATCTACGGCGCGACGTGGCGCGTCTACGCCATCGCGGATCCGGAGAAACCGCTGACCGTTCACGTCGGCGAGCGTATCGACGCCCGCCATGAACTGGCCGTTTCCATCTCCGCGCAATTCTTAGCCGCCGTCGCGCTGGCGCTGCCATTTCTGGCGGCGCTCATTTGGTTCGGCGTCGGTCGAGCCCTGAAACCATTGCGCGACATCGCCCATGAAACCACCTTGCGCGGCGTCGACCGACTCGACCCGATCAATACAGCGCAGGTGCCTCAGGAGGCTCTGCCGCTGGTCGATGCCTTGAACAAACTCTTTATGCGGGTCAAATCGTCGGTGGAGAATGAACGGCGCTTCACCGCCGATGCCGCCCACGAGTTGCGCACGCCACTGGCAGCCATCAAAACCCAAGCACAAGTCGCGTTGTACAGCGTGCAGGCCCCGGAACACCAGCAGGCGCTGCGCCAAGTCGTCGCCGGCGTCGACCGGGCCACGCACTTGGTCGAACAATTGCTGACATTGGCCCGCCTCGATCCCGAATCCCCCAAGACCAAGCAGTTGACCCTGCAGGAAACGGATATGTGCGCGGTGATACAAGGCGTGGTGGCGGACCTGGCTCCTCAAGCAATGGCCAACTCCGTCGACCTGGGCGTCGGTGAGCAGTGCAGCGGCAAAGTGAAGGGCAACGCGGAGCTCATCGCCGTCTTGGCGCGCAACCTGGTGCTCAACGCCATTCGTTACACGCCACCCGGCGGCACCGTTGACGTTACCGTGGCGGACAACCCCGACGGCATCAAACTTTCGGTCGCCGACAGCGGCCCGGGGATTCCGCCGGAGGATCGCGACAAAGTGTTTCAACGCTTCTACCGGCGTTTGAGCACCAACACCGTGCCGGGCAGCGGCTTGGGTCTATCCATCGTGCAGCGGATCGCGGAAATTCACGGGGCGACGATCAAGCTCGGCGAGGCGGGTCTGGGCGGATTGCAGGTGGACGTATTGTTCAAAAAGGCGGGATGAGGAACAGGACAGCGCATCCATGCGCTGCCGATGCAGGAGTCGCTATGCGTTGTAGGTCACGCCAGCGGGTCCGCGAAAACTCGTCGGTCTGATTTGCGGTTCCATCAGACCGTAGCGCAGCGCCAGCCGCGCCAGCGCAGCCTCCCCTTTGACACCAAGTTTTTCGCACGCGCGGTAACGGTAGGTGCACACCGTTTTCGGACTGATGCAAAGCCTGGCCGCGATGTCCTTGATCGGATCCCCTTCGACATACATCATCAGCACCTGGAACTCTCGATCGGACAGCTCACCGAAAGGGTTGTCGTTCGCACCGCGCTGCAGCGTGGCCGCAATGTAGTCCGGTTGGACATCCTGACTGATATAGGTCGCCCCGCGCACGGCACAGCGCAGCGCGTGCTCGAACTCACTGGGCGCCACATTGCGCGACACCAGCACATCGGCACCGGCTTGCATCACCCGGGCAGGCAAGGGGCTTTCGAAGTAAGCCGTGCACACCACTACCCGCGGACGCCGCCGCAGCCGCTTGATCCGCTGCAGCAGTTCGATGCCGCCCATTCCGGATAATCGCCACTCCATCACGACAACGTCGACCTCGTGGGCCTTCAGGTACTCCAATGCCTCCCGCTCTCCCGCCGCGCGCGCGACAGCGCAGAATTCGCCAAACGCCTCGACCATGCCCCCCAGAGCCTCCCGAACCAACATCTGTTCGTCCAAAATCAACACGTTATACATTTTTAACTCCACTATAGTTGTATTGAGAACGGGACCATCGTAAGGGTCCAGGGAGGGGCGACAAATGACTTTGTGCACAGGACGGCTGTGAAATATTCACCTTGGCGGGTGCGAACTATAAGGAATAAACGCGGACTTTCTGGCTGCGGCCTTTGACGCTGTGCTCACCGTGATCCGTGAGACGCTCGAACCACTCGTTCGACAACCGACTTTTGACGTCTTCGCTAAGCAGGATGCTGGTACCCAGTTCTTTATTGAGTCCTTCGAGACGGGCAGCGACGTTGACCGAATCGCCGATCACAGCATATTTCATCCGCGCCGGTCCGCCGAGATTGCCGGCCACCACGGTGCCGGTATGAATGCCGATGCGGGCTTGGATTCGATTAACGCCATTGCGCTGCCACTGTGACGCCAACCCCAGATCGCCCCACTCCTGGTTTAGTTCGTCAAGTCGGTCGCGCATGCCTGCGGCGCACTTCACGGCCTCTTCCGCGTGCTCGATGAAATACTGCGGCGCGCCGAAAACGGCGAGAATCGCATCGCCGAGAAACTCAATGACGCAACCGCGATGGCGGTCGATCACCTCGCTCATTGCGCCGATGTAGCGATTCAACATTTCAACCATCTGCACTGGGGACAAATGCTCGCTGATGGTCGTGTAGTCCTTAAGATCGATGAACACGATGGTGACGACCCGCTCTTCGCCGCCCAAATCGGGCACGCCCGCGGCCATCACCACACGGGCGACATCCTTGCTGACATAACGGCCGAAGGTTTCACGCAAGAATTCTCGTTCTTTTAGGTCCGCCGCCATGTGATCAAAGTGGGTCGCAAGCAAACCAAACTCATCGCTGCGATCCATCGCAAGACGCGTATCGAGATGGCCTCGCGCGATCGCCGAGGTAGCGCGAATCATCAGCGACAACGGATTATGAATGCTGCGCGCGACGATCCACGACAAAATGGCCACCAACACCACAGCTACGCCGAACAGCCACAAGGTTCCCTCCGCGACGCGCTGCTTGAGCATGTGAATCCGATCCACTAAAACGTCGACGCCGACCAGCCCCACCGCGCGACCATCGGAACCGAGAATGGGCGCATAGCCGGACAAGGTAAGACCGAATTTGTCCATGAACGGCCGCTCCTCGATGGCGACCTCTTCGAACCCTCGCAGCAAAACCGGCACCCCCTTGGCCGAATAGGCTTCGCCCGGTTTGCCGTGCTCGTCCCGCTTGGCAAAGTCCACGAAAAAACGCAATTTCGTGGGTTCGAGGGTCGGGCGAAAAATGTAGATCGAATCGATGTCAGGATCGGCCTTCCCTATCCGCGCGAACTGATCGAGCAGCGCTTCATGCAGGGGAGTCATCTCGGTGGTCTCGGCGGGAATTTGAGCAATGGCATCGGCCGGCAGCGTCTCCGCCAAGCTGGTCACGATCGCCTGGACACGTTTGCGCAGCCCGTCGACCTCGGTCGCAACGCCGATTTGGTATGCGAGGACCCCCATGCCAACCAGAGTGGCCAGCACCGCGCCGCCGAACAACACTGTCAATCGCACATGAAAGCGGTGCCAAAGCCGCAACTTGTCGATGGAGTCCGCTACAGTCGTATTCGCTGCTTCCAAAATTGCTCCGCTTACAATCGCCCGGCTTAACCGGACTGGTGACAACGCTTAGCGAACCCAGAACGCGGGCCAACAGAACGTCAGCCCGAGCCCCTCGCGATCGTTCGGCATTATACACAGGCCCAATTGCCATAAAAAACTTACAGCTAGCTGCGGGATCACAGACGCGGTTCGTCGCACTTTTTTCTCTAAAACAATTGATTATAATTGGTGTCGCGATTCGCGTTAGGGTGACACTTATTGCTTGCTGTGCCTTCACACAGTTGAAATAACTGGCGGCAACGCACAGAATTAGGGTTTTCCCGGAGCCAGAAAATCTTGGGAAAGGGCTACCCTTAGCAAGCCTAAATTTGATCGGGCGACGCGATAGATGAACCGAAAAAACTCAGTCGAATCTCGGTCGCAGTCGCGAGCGCCATGCGGCGACTGCGGGGAGAGAGATTAAATTTGTAGGGTGTTGGGGTCCTGGCAGGGGGACTCTGGGCAGTGGTTCGAAAATCCGCATGTTGGTTGGTCAAGTCGACCGAGAGGGTGGCGTTGCGGATTGACTGTGAGAGAATATCACCCCAGTTCCGAGCGGGGCACGGCAGCATGGAAGCGATGCCGACGGTGGCGCGAGCGACTTGATAATCTGTTTGAAATCAACGCGTTTCTGCGTTGTACTCAGTAGTTGGGCCGGTCCCGCAAGGGGACGGGTACCCGACCGAACAGAGATTCGAGTAACGCGAAGCCGCCCGACAACAACGACACATAAGGTGAGGGGACGGATGGGAATGCAGCGGCGTTGGTACGTTTGGGCAGGGGTGGCGTTGTTCGTCGCCGGGCCGGGAACGGTCGGGGCTCAGACACCATCCATCACAACCGACGACTTCAAGTTCGATATGCAGCCCCTTCCCGCCGATGCACCAAACCGGGTGCAGAACTCGCTGTCATTTCGCCCGTACGTAATCTGCAACATACCGGGGCAAGCCAACTTCCAGTGCAATATCCGCGAGCAGTGGTTTTTCCAGGGCAATTTCGCTGACGATTTCACGACCTCGTTCCTCCAGGAGGTGGTCAATATTCAGGGCGTCAACTATTACCACGTCATGATCGATCAACAGGGCCAGGGCTTCACCCAAGAGTTTTAATGAAAGGCGGCGGCGTTGCGGGCGCCAACTTCCAGAATCCTGCATTCACCGACAGCGGCGGCAGCACCTGTTTTCCGGGGCCCTTCGATCCCTCCGATTTCCGCGCCGCCTGTATGGCCGCCAACAATGCAACGGATCCGCTGCGCAGTGACGCGCGCTTTACCGGCAACGGCACGGGCAACCCGCGGGCCATCATGATGCGCCAAGTCGTCAACCAGCCCGAAAATGGTTTCAGTCAGGAGTACATCAAACCGTTCTTCGACAAAAAGCCGATTATTAGGCAGAACGTCACCGACGCCACGATCAATTCTGAATTTGCGGTGGACATGAGCGAAATCGACTATGACACCGATGGCGTTTCCGGCAAGCTCACCAATCGACTGACCGTCAACAGCCCCGGCATTCCGGGATCGCCCACGTTCAATGTCGGCGACAACCTCAACGACGGCACAAACGTCAGTGCCGGTCGTTATACCTGGACGCCGGATCGCACCACCGGCTTGGGCGGAACCTACACCTACTTCGATGGCAGCATCGACCCCGTCCATTCGGTCGACTGGAGTTCCTTCCGCGACCCGGCACAGAACCCCTAAGTCGCATTTCTCACCGCGAATCGTCGCGGGAGCGGGTTCCTACCGCGATGCCGCATCATCCCAACGCGAGATAGCGCCCACCCAAAAAGTTCGACAGGAGCCTGCTACGCCGGAAAAACCGATGGGATTGGCTGGATCTCCGTGGCGGAGACGCCGGCGGCCAACCACGCCAGCATGTCGCGGCCGGCCAATGGCGAGCTGATGCCTAAACCCTGGGCAATGTCGCAGTTCATTCGGGACAGCTTGCGCAGAATCGCTTCGGACTCCACGCCTTCGGCGACAACGTGCAGCCCGAGGTTGTGGGCCAGATCAATGGTGGCGTGCACAATCTTCGCGTCACTGTCTGAGGACAGCATCTCGACCACGAACGATTTATCGATTTTAATCTTGTTGACCGGCAACCGCTTCAGGTAGCCGAGGAACGAATAGCCGGTGCCGAAGTCGTCGATCGCCAGGCTCACACCCATTGCGCTCAACCGCGAGAGGATAGTCAGCGCGCGCTCCGGGTCCCGCATGGTGGCCTCTTCGGTGATCTCAAGCTCCAATGCCGTGGGCGGCGCACCCCAGCGCGACAACAGCTGCGCAACTTTGTCGGGCAAATCCAAATCGTATAAGACGCTGGTCGATACGTTGATGGCCACCTTCAACTTGACGCCTTGATCCGCCCACTCGCGGTGCTGCCGCAAGGCCTCGTTCATCACCCACTGCGTGAGATGATGCATCAGCCCGCGCTGTTCAGCCAATGAAATAAACTGTCCGGGTAAAATCATCCCGCGCTCCGGATGGCGCCAGCGCAACAGCGCCTCGACGCCTTGCACTTTGCCATTGCGCAGGTTCAGCTTCGGCTGATACACCAAGGCCAACTGACCCTCGGCCAGCGCATGACTCAATTCCGTCTTAAGTGTGAGCTGAGTGAGACTGTCTTGATCGAGGCTTTGGTCATACACCGCGAACCGCTGCTGAGCCCGTTGGCGGCGTAAAGGGCCACATCCGCTCGGCGCAACAACGTATCACCGTCAAGACCGTGCTCCGGATAGATCGCGACGCCGAATGTACCGGCAATTCCAATGACCTGGCCTTCGATGTCGTAGTGCGGCGTCAAACGATCGATCGTATAGCCGATGAGGCGCTCGATGGTTTTCATGCCGCCGACGCCGGGTGCCACCATGGCGAATTCGTCCCCGCCAAGTCGCGCCACCATGACGCCTTCGATGGCCTGCTCGCCCGCATTGTTGCCCCAACCCGCGTGGGTCACGGACACGATGATGTTTCGCAGCCGGTCGCTCACCTGGCGCAGCAGCGCATCGCCAACGTGATGCCCCAATGTGTCGTTGACTTCTTTGAATCCGTCCAAGTCGAGCAGCAGCACGGCAAACGTGCGGTTGTGTTGGCGACTGTCTCGCAGCAGTGACGACATCCGGCGATGAAAAAGCTCGCGATTGGGCAGCAGCGTCAGTGAATCGGTATAGGCCATTTGTTTGTACTTGTTGTAAAGACGGGCCAGCTCGCCGCTCATGTCGTTGAAGACCGTGGCTAACTCGCTGATCTCCGCGCTGCCGCCGACCTCGATGGGATCGCCCAGCCGCGAACGATCCTGTCGCACCTTTTGCAGCTGCCGCGTCAATTTCTGCAGGGGTTGCAGCGTCGTGTTCTGGACGATCCACAACGCGAGCAGCACGGTAATGAGGGTCACGGCACCGGCGACGGCCACGGCGATGTTTCGCGTGCGACTAAGCTCACCGATGAAGTCCGACACGTCACGCTGAGCGAGCAGTCGCAAAGCAGGCTGCCCATCGGGCGTGGCAGCGACATACTCCGCCATCAACGTCGAATCGCGCCCCTGCCACCGCGACCAGTTGTCGGCCCGATAGGCGACGTCGCCGTTCATGGACTGAACCTGCAAACTCACGCCAAGCACCGACTGGATGGGCTTTAGGTTATGGACGGGATCAGCGACGATCTGCAGATAACCCGCCGGACGCAATCCACCGATAGGCAGCACCACCGCGAACAGGCCGCGCTCACCCTCGGTGCAAATTTCGGACAGCGCGGCCAATCGCTGCGGCCCCTCGCGCTGCCCGGCGCGGACCAGCATGCGATCGCAAA